>JASFNW010000121.1:0-15928 GCA_050116835.1 Desulfobacterales bacterium | reverse complement strand
AGCCGTCACTCTGGCGCGCAACCTGGGTTACCCGTTAGGTGAATTCACCACGGTCAATTTGGACTTCATACGGCATTATCGCCCCCTTACCAATGTTGTCAATCGACCGACAGCCAAAGGTGGCACAGGGATAAACCTGATCGGCCATCATGAAATCATGCTGCCCATGATTGCTGCCGGTGTAATTGAGCAGCTTGAAGGTTGACAGAATTCGGCATTTCATGTTTATTACTGTTTTTCGGTTGATTTCACCGCGTAGATGATTATAGATCAGATGGAAGATACGCTGATTCAATAAGTCCCGGGGAGAATGTTATGCCCATTTATGAATATCACTGTAAAAAGTGCGACCAGGATTTTGAATATCTTGTTTTTGGAAGCGAAAAACCCGACTGCCCTTCGTGTAAGAGTAAAAAAGTATCCAAATTAATGTCTCCCTGTGGCTTCATCTCCAAAGGCAGCAGTGGAGAGACTGTTACCAGCTCGGCCGGGGCATCCGCCTGCAGCGGTTGTGCAGCATCCAGTTGTGCCGGCTGCAGCCATTGAGCAAGATGAACCGTCCCGTCAGAATTGGAACCCGCGGCAGTAAACTGGCGCTTTGGCAGGCCAACTGGACCAAATCCTTTCTTGAAACGAAATTCCCGTCAATTCCCATTGAGCTGATCGTTATTAAAACACAGGGGGATAAGATTCTGGATGTGCCCCTTGCCAAAGTAGGCGGTAAAGGCCTGTTTGTAAAAGAAATTGAACAGGCATTGCTGGATGAGCGCATTGACATAGCGGTTCACAGCATGAAGGATATGCCGGCTGACATTCCGGATGGACTGTGCATCGGTGCAATCCCCGAACGGGAAAACCCGGTTGACGTATTCATTTCTCGCAGCGGTGCGTTATTTAAAGAACTGCCCGCGGGCAGCGTTATCGGCACCAGTAGCCTGCGACGCGGCGCCCAGCTGCGGCATGCCCGAGCGGATATTGTTATCCAGACCATACGCGGCAATCTCGATACGCGTCTTAAAAAACTTGAATCGGAAAATTTCGATGCCCTGGTGCTGGCTGCTGCGGGGGTTAAACGACTGAATCTTGAACATAAGATTACCGAGTATCTGGACGCCGCCATCATGCTGCCTGCGATCGGTCAGGGGGCGCTGTGCGTTGAAATCCGAAAAGGCGATCTGACTGTCGGACCAATGGTAGCGGCCATGGAACATGCGCCCACGCGTGTGGTTGTTAGCGGAGAGCGCGCTTTTCTCAAGCGACTGGAAGGCGGATGTCAGGTGCCCATCGCCGGTTACGGCAACATTAAAAATAATAGCTTTATCCTGAGCGGACTGGTTGCCGATGTTGACGGTGCGAGGGTCATCAAAGGAGAAAAAAGCGGGCCTGTCGAATCTGCCGAAACCATCGGCACAAATCTGGCAGAAGAACTTCTGGACAGGGGGGCGTTCAAAATCCTTGAAAAACTTAAAGCAATGGATGTTGAAAACGATGAAGGCTAAAGTATATCTGGTCGGAGCCGGGCCCGGCGATCCGGGTCTAATCACTGTAAAAGGCAAAGAATGCATCCAAAAAGCCGATGTCATTATCTATGACTACCTTGCCTCCCCTGCCCTATTAAAATATGCCGACAAATCCGCCGAACTCATTTATGTGGGCAAAAAAGGCGGTGATCACACGCTTTCCCAGGATGAGATCAACCGCCTGCTGGTGAAAAAGGCCAAATCGGTGGGGGTTACTACCCGGCTTAAAGGGGGGGACCCGTTTATATTCGGTCGCGGCGGTGAAGAAGCTGAAGTTCTGATAGAAGCCGGAATATCGTTTGAAGTTGTGCCGGGTGTCACTTCCGCAATTGCAGCTGCTGCTTATGCCGGCATTCCGCTGACCCATCGCCAATTAACATCCACTTTGGCCTTTGTAACCGGCCATGAAGATCCGACCAAAAAGGAAACCAGCATTAACTGGTCTTCTCTGGCCAGCGGCATCGGAACCCTTGTATTTTTCATGGGCGTCAAGAATCTGTCCCATATAGTCGAGAGCCTCGTTGCTCACGGCAAATCACCGGACACACCGGTTGCCTTGATTCGATGGGGCACGACTTCCCGGCAGAAAACGGTAACCGGAACGCTGGCCACAATCGTTGACAAGGCCCTGGCTGCCGGCTTGAAGGCTCCGGCCATTATTGTCGTCGGTGATGTCGTCGATTTGCGTCAATCGTTGAAATGGTTTGAAAATCGACCGCTGCTAGGCAAACGCATCGTCGTCACCCGGGCACGGCAGCAAGCCAGTGACCTGGTCAAACTGCTTGCGGATCTGGGCGCTGAATGCCTCGAATATCCGACCATTGAAATAAAGCCGATCAAAGACCCCCAAGCCCTCAATCAGGCGGTCGCAGATTTATCCGCCTATAATTGGATCGTCTTTACCAGCGTGAATGGAGTCGACTATTTTTTCGAGCGGCTGTTTGCAGCCGGTAAGGACGTTCGTGCCCTGGGCCATCTGAAAACAGCTGCTATCGGCCCGGCCACCGCAGCGCGCTTGCTGCAATTCGGTTTGACCAGTGATATTGTCCCGGAAACCTACCGGGCGGAATCGGTGGTTGACGCATTTAAAAAAGAAAAATTAAATGCAAAAAAGATATTGCTGCCGCGCGCTAAAGAAGCCCGCCCGGTTTTACCCCAGGAGCTGAAGAAAATGGGTGCAGCGGTCACTGAAATCGCGGCCTACGAAACCTTAAAAGCCGTTGAAAAATCAGGCGATCTGGTGCAGATGCTCAAAGACAATCAGGTGGATATGATCACCTTCACCAGCTCATCCACGGTGAAGAATTTTAAAGCCCTTTTGCCGGCAAAAGACTTTGCTGGACTCATCCAGGGCATCACCATTGCCAGCATCGGTCCGATTACCAGCGATACCGCCACAGATTTGGGCTTTGACGTTAACATTACCGCCCAAACTTTCACCATCCCCGGTCTGGTTGAAGCGATCCTGCAGTATTATCAAAATAGGTGATGTTTGTATTCAATATATTCTATATGTTGTTGTTTTTTAATATAAATCAACTTATATTCGTCGGTACCGGAAAAACTTCGCTGGTTCGGTATTTGATAAATTTGATAAAACAAAAGACATCGGTTGCCTTTATTCCAATCCCTAATCTGGAACCGATCGATTTTTTTAATTACCTCTGTGAAGAGTTTGGGATGAAAAACACATATCAAAAAGCCGTTGACTTTCTGATTCATTTCAAGAGATTTCTTCTCACAGCGTATTCGGAGCGCATCAACGTCTTGCTCATTATCGATGAAGCCCAAAATATCAACCACAGGCTTCTTGAAGCCATTCGTCTTCTGTCCAATATAGAACTCGATAACAGAAAACTCACCAGTATTTTTTTATCGGTCCGCGACCTACAAAAAAGATTTGATCATGATGTCGCAGGATAAAGTCTTTGATTATATCGATAAGGAAAATTCTCCGCGGCCGGTGACTTCCCGGGGCAAAACTTCCAGGTTGTGGGATTTGGCATGTCCCAGAAATTTTTCGGACAATTCAAAGCCGTTTATGTTTTCAAACCCGGGATAGTTTTCGACTGCATCGGTCAGTGTCATTTGTCCGCCGGCACCCTTTTTCAATCAGGACTGTGCGCATCGAAGCCCTGAGGGCGTAAATTCCGGCCGACAGGCGGGCAGGACCACCACCGATAATAATGACGTCATCATATTCACGATTTGCCATATTCTTTGCCTCCCTTAAGCGACCCTGCGAGCATTTCGGGATCAAATCATTGTTCCGGCTATGGGATACCGTTAAGTGGATTATTCTACACAATCTTGGAAAAATTTATGATATTAAATGGTGTCCACGCGTAAAGGTCCTCTAAACCAGATTGTTTGTAGGATAGTTATAACCAGAAACAAATTAAATTTCAAATATTTATCAGCATCTTGGATTAACCCGAACCGGAGTGATGGAGTTAAATATTGATGAGATATTGACCTGAGCTCTGAAATTGGTGTAACTTGGTATTTCTTTACGTTTAAAGGTAAAGTTGAATTTCCATATCTTGCGAAATCCATTGGCCATCAAAACCGATGGTCTGACACGACTTGCATTTCGCTGCGGCCTGCTGATCACCAATTCTAGTTGCTAAACAAAACCGTTTTAAAAAAGAGCTGCTAAGGTGCGGCAATGAACAATTTTCTCGAAACATTACCAGCTCTTGTTGACCAAATAAGATCTTTACGAGAAATCATCATCACCAATATCGTTTTGATCGGTCAGACACCCGCTCGGACTTTCAGAGAAAAAAGGCGCAGCAAATTATTCATGGAACGTCTGGCCGAATTTCAGGTAGATGAGGTCACCACCGACGGCTATCGCAACCCGATCGGCATCATTCGTGGAACCGATTCCAGCAAGCCACCCATCTTTGTACTGGCCCACTTGGATACACTTTATGAAAAAGATCAGCCGCTGAACTATGTGATCGAAGAAAACACCATTACAGGCGCCGGAGTTCTGGACAATTCACTGGGTGTAGGCGTCATCGCATCTTTGCCGGCTATATTTAAAAAATTGGACATCACTTTTGAGTCCGATATCGTGTTGGCCGGTACGATCCAGACCCTTGGCAAAGGCAACCTGCGAGGCGTCAGACATCTCTTAAAAACTTGGCCGACTCCCATCAGAGGTGGAATTTGTGTTGAGGGTATAGAGCTTGGCCGGCTCAATTATTATTCGGATGGTATGATTCGGGGTGAAATCGAATGCACGATTTCTGATGAAACCAACCAACTGAGTGAGTACACTCCGAATGCAATTATTATCTTAAATGAAATCATAAATGAAATATTGAATCTGAAGCTCTCCCAGCGGCCCCGGTCGCGAATTGTAATCGGCCGCATTAATGGCGGCGCCATTCACGGGAAAATAGCCCCCGAAGCGAACCTCGGGTTTGAGATCCGTAGCGATTCATATAAAATCGTTAAAAGCCTTTACGGAGAAATTAGAGACATAGTTGAAGGTCTCAGCCACCGATATGAAGCGGACATATCTTTGAAAACCATTAGTAATTTGAAGGCCTCCCGTCTCAAACACAACCATCCGCTGGTCAAACAGGCTGCCGCAGTCTTAAACGCTTTGGGTATAAAACCGGTCACCAAACCGACCGAATCGTCGTTATCGATTTTTCTCTCCCGCAAGATCCCGGCGCTGACGCTGGGAATCACTTATGGCGAAGCCCGCTACATGGAAAACGCGACCATGGAAATTGAGCCCATGTATCAAGGGATCGCGCAGATTATTGGCGTGTTGAAAGCGATCGACAGTGGGGTGTGCGATGAACAATAATTGGCTTGATAAAAATACATTTCACTATTCGGAGTTTAAGGATCTGAAGCGGTTGGTTGCAGAAAAGGAAAAGAAGGGCCTTAAAATTTCATTGTGTCTGCCGACCCTCAATGAAGAAAAGACGATCGCCAAAGAAATCATCATTATGAAATCAGAATTGATGACTCGCTATCCGCTATTGGATGAGATCGTGGTTGTCGATTCCGGTTCAAGCGATCAGACCCGGGAAATCGCGCGGTCATACGGTGCTGATGTTTACCAGGCTACCGATATTTTACCCCGGCTGGAGCAATTTAAAGGCAAAGGCGAAAATCTCTGGAAGGCGCTTTACATTACCAAAGGGGATATTATCATTTATCTGGATGCCGATATTAAGAACATTCACCATCGCTTCGCCTATGGCCTTCTGGGCCCATTACTATTGTATGATGACATCAAATTCGTAAAAGCCTTTTACGATCGGCCGATTTCTATCGGCAAAAAAAAGATGCGCCCGACCGGCGGGGGCCGCGTCACAGAACTCGTCATTCGACCCCTGTTTTCGCTGTTTTTCCCGGAGCTGACCCAGTTGATCCAGCCGCTTTCCGGAGAATACGCCGGCTTTCGCGAAGTTTTTGAACGCATTCCATTTCCGATCGGCTATGGTGTCGAAACCAGCATGAATATCGACATTTACAAAAAATGGGGCCTGGATGTCATGGCGCAGGTTGACCTGGACCGCCGGATTCATCGGAACCAAGATACCAAAGCACTGGGCCGGATGGCCTTTGTGATACTCAAAACCTTTATCAATCGTAAAATACGTTTGGGATTAATCGAATTAAAAGACGAGCTGTACGATGAAATGATACAATATAATCTTGTTCATGACCGATATGAGTCCGAAATTTTTAAAATTGAAGGTCACGAACGGCCACCGATAATCGAAATTTCCGATTACCGCCAAAAGTTTAAAATTGACCGGCCGGAAGCAAAAAAATATCTGGAAGCCTAATTTAAAAAAGACCTGGAAATGACTACCGGAAACGATTTAAAGCTTGTTGACAACTGCAACCGCCATTTGAACTATCTGCGCATATCCATCACCGACCGTTGCAATTTGCAATGCCGCTATTGCGTGCCGCGGGAATTAATCCCTAAGTTATCACACTCGGATATCTTGACCTACGAAGAAATCCTCAGGGTCGTGCGAGTTGCCACCCGTCTCGGCATTTCAAAGGTGCGCATTACCGGCGGCGAACCGCTGGTCCGTAAGGGGGTCTATGAATTTTTACAAGAACTGGTGGGCACCGATGGCCTCAAGGACGTATCCCTGACCACCAACGGTGTTTTGCTGCACGACAACCTTGAAAAAATTCAGTTGTCCGGCATATCCAGAATCAATATCAGCCTGGACACCCTCAAGCGACAAAAATTTCATGCGATCACCGGCCGTGATGAATTTGAGCGGGTCTGGCAGGGAATCCTGGAGGCCCATCGAATGGGATTTTATCCGATTAAGCTCAATTTCGTGGCGCTGCGAGGCGTCAATGATACGGAACTGGTCGAAATGGCGCATCTTTCATTGCGATTCCCGTTTCATATTCGCTTTATCGAATACATGCCCATCGGCCAGGCTGATTTTAAACCGGAGTCCCTGTTGTTGGTTCCGGAAATAAAAGATCAAATCCGCGTTCTGGGAAATCTGATACGAATCCAGGAAGATGCACATGACGGTCCGGCCCAGCGATATCGATATCCGGATGCAAAAGGAGAGATCGGCTTTATTCCGGCAATCAGTCAGCACTTCTGTAATAAATGCAATCGTCTGCGGTTAACCGCCAGCGGCCAGCTCAGACCCTGTCTGTTGAGTGACCATCAGGAAGACTTAAAAAAAGTGCTCCGGGAAGGTGGTTCGGACCAGGACCTGGCGAATATATTTGTCATCGCCGTGAATCACAAGCCATCTGATCACAACCTGGTCCCCAGAAAGTCGGCCCATGTTTGTGGGCAAATGCGGGCCATCGGAGGATAAAAAAGCCCGGATCGCAGCAGTGGGAGGCTACATTTACTCGCGCACATTCTATTGGAAGCAATCCGGGCTTAAATCGACAAGTCTGAAAATTGATGGTGCTCAAAAAGGATGCTACAACGTATCACAAGCTTATGAAGATGAGCAATTACCAAAACCGTTCCAGCAGGTCAAGGTTTTTTTTAAGACGGTTCCATTTTATGCCTTTGTGAAAAATCAAAAATTCTGCGATGGAGGATCTTATGGAAATCACCACCGTAAAGATCGATAACCCTGACGGGCTCAATTTTATCTTGGGCCAATCACACTTCATCAAAACTGTTGAAGACATTTACGAGACAATGGTAACCACCGTCCCGATGGCTAAATTTGCCGTGGCATTCTGTGAGGCTTCCGATAAATGTTTGATTCGGCATGCTGCAACCGATGAGGCGCTGCTGGAACTCGCCCAGCAAAATGCGCTCAACCTCTCTGCCGGTCATAGTTTTATTATGTTTATGAAAGATTTTTTCCCCATCAACGTGCTGAATGCGATTAAAAATGTTCCTGAAGTCTGTCGTATTTTTTGTGCGACGGCAAACCCAGTGGAAGTCATCGTAGCGGAAACGGAGCTCGGGCGCGGAATTATGGGGGTTATTGACGGGTTCAAATCCAAAGGCGTTGAAGATGATGCGGAGATAGAAGTTCGCAAAGAATTTCTCAGAAAAATCGGATATAAATTCTAAGGCCTCCAGATCAAGTTACCACACCGAATTTATTTTTTTGCAGATAAAAGTTAGGAGACTTTTTTCTTTGACAAGCCTAAGATTTCGGTTTATCTAACAGCGTGAATCCATTCCGTTGAATGGTGTCTGGCCAACACCAATCGTTTTTAATGATGTTGTCCTTCAGGAATGTTTTACGTTGGGTGAGGGGGGAAAAATGATTGCTTCCGAACAACGCGATGCGACCCGTGTGAAACACAAAGCCAACATCCTGATCGAAAATTTACTGACGGGTACCCATCACAAAGCCAAAATGTACAATTACAGTCGCGGCGGTATGTATTTCGAATCTGATTATGCCCCGCTGCCCGGCACTGAAATGTATATCGGTATCGAACGCTCTCCGTATGATGACAGCCCGGATATCTATCGTGCTCAGGTTCGATGGCGCCGGGAACTGGCCGCTCAAAACTCCCGTTACACCTTCGGCGTCGGCGTCAAATATCATTATCCCATCGAACACTGATGCCGAGAAACGAACACCCGACTTAGCCTTAAATCCGATTGCATAACGTTTCCTGCCGTTCATTTCCTATTGGCCGTTTCCCAGCATCCGGCTGAATGAATGATTCCCACATATATCAAAAGGATTGCCTTTCCTGTTAACTAACAATTTGGAAGTGCATCATCGTAAAAAGATGACTTTATCGAATGCTGCAATTCAACAGGATACCGGATCTAAAGGGGGTTACCCTGAAGCTGAAATATTAATGTAATATAATATCAATACTTTAAAAGTGTTTTTCCTTCCCTTGTTTGACTTCGGATGAGAAATCCTTAAAATATATTGTAACCGGTCAGCAGCGATAATTTTTAACAACGGGAACGAACACACACGTTATGAAAGGATCGAACATGCAAGTAAAAGATTACTGTAAGGCAATGTTGGCTGAGGTGTCGGCATGGACTGAGAAACTTGAGGCGATGAAAAAAGTTGCTGATAGCTATGGAACAGAGCAGAAAGAAAAAGTACTTCCGCTCATCGGACAGTTGGAACAAGAAGTGGTCAATGCGCAGATGCGTGTGCAGAAGCTCGAAACTGAGTGCCCTTCTGACTGGTCGCCGCTGAAAAACGAACTCGATGATCTATTCGGCACCATCGGCAGCAGTGTAGACCGCGCATGGCGTGATTTGTCCCCTGGTGAAGTCGGCGGATAGCAGATTTCAAGAGGAGGGGCTCTGCCCCTCCTCAAAATCTTATAGCCATGTGGCTTGGAATCCCTAAGCTTTTTCCTCGATGTTTATGCATATGGGTTTCTTCAACGTGGCTACTGTCTTCCCTATAGGATGCAGTAAACCTGCGAGGTAAGGACAACCCGCGAAGCTCCAATTGCTGCGATCGCCGATGATCGACGTCGAATCCGTATGCAACCCTTACCGGTCATTGATTTGGCGATCTTTCAGATAACGAATCAGGCTATCTGCAATCGTGGCGGTAGACTGCACTATTCCACGCGCCATGCTTGCATCGATGATCTGACCTCTTGTCATGGCGCCAACTGCATAAATAGCATTTAATTCATTTATCTTACCGGCAGACACCCCTCGAATTATACACTGGGTGTGTGGATCGATCCAAACGCTTCCGGTTTTGTAAACAAGGTCATGCGAATTCCGTTGTTTGCCGCGCATTTTGTTTTGTTTTTCTCCGGCTTGAGTAGGCTGAATTTCCTCTATTTGAACAACACCCCGTTTCAGCAAATTTTTCGTTAATCGTGAAGAATCGGTCTGAATGGATTTGGCCTGCCCGCGTGCATCGACGACATAGTGATAACGAACTCGCTGTTGCTTGCCGGCACTATTTTGGTAAAGAAATTCGTAAACGCCTTTCGTATCATTCTTAACAAATCGGTAACTTCTCCCCAGTTTGACGACTTCTACATGTCCGGATCTCATGAGGGCCAGCATTTTTTCAGCATTGATGGCTGGTTGGGTAGCAGCATGGGTGAAAAAAACCGAGGTGAGCTCTTGATCGAAAAACTTCTTATCTTCTAAAGATAGACTCAGATAAATTTCTCTGGCCATATCAAAAGACTGGTAAAGCACCGTTTGCCAGATAAGTTCTCCATCAGGTCCATCTCCATTTCTTGCATCTTCCAAATATTGCTGTAAGAGATCGGCAGGTGTGCGGCTCGGATTTACAACCGCTTGCCAATCGATGCTGTGTCCATATGCAGCTTTCAGTTCACAGTTTAACAACTCAAAAACAGCTTCAAGTTTAATATATCCCTGGTTTTCAGCCATCAGGCTTTCCATATTCTTGCGTGTCAGAAACGTGTTGCGGTAGCCCCCCATCTTGCCTCTGACTTTTGGCAACAATCCTCTTCTGGAATAAAGCACAAACCGCCTCGGATAAGCAGGCGGCACATAGACCAGCAGATTAGAATCATCACGAACAAAATGTCCATCCGAAGTGAGCGTTAATACAGCCTCTATGGCACTTAGACTGGTTCCAATGACAGCGACCTTTTCACCTTCGGGTATCTTTCGGAGCAATTTGTTCGCCGGCCAAGGCGAGGGAAAGTATGTGGCTCCGTCCATTTTTGCAAACCAATGGCCTGTGGCAAGCAAGACGCGGTCAGCAACACATGAAAACGTTGATGCGGACTTAAGGTCCTTGACGGTCAGACGAATCTTATTGTGTTTCACCTCTAAATCGATAACTTCAGACTGCGAATAAAGATCGACCGCCAAACCCAGTTTTTGTGCTTCTTGACATGCCTCTTGAAATCTTTCCTTCAGGTATGCGCCCATTATCGCACGGGGATAATGGTTACATTGATCCGGATCATCGGTGCCATTGTGCAGGTAAGGCGTAAGTTCTTTTAGATGCTCTTGATGATCGGTCACCCATTCCTGAAAGTCGGCAGGGTTGGTCAATGGGATCCCCATATCCTTGGCGCACATATTTGTTATATGAAATGGCATGACATTACGATCACAATGCGGAAAGCCGGGTCCGAAGGTGGCTTGTTTCTCAAATATCTGAATGTGAATCTTAGGGGACTTTGCCAGGATCCGCTCATTTTCTCGCCGCACTTTATCGACAAATTGATACAGCATTGAGGTTGCCGTCAAACCACCGCCGATGATGGCAAAATTGAAGACCATTGTAGCCTTAATCCTGACCGGGTAGTTCCATGTTTAGAAAAGCGTTGCCCGCATGACGGTAATGGCCTGGCCAGAGAGGTAGACCCGATCATCACCGACCCGGACTTTGACCATACCGCCTCGAGCAGATGCCTGATAACCGATGAGCTCATTTTTGCCGAGCTTTTTGGCCCAGAAAGGTCCCAGACAACAGTGCGCTGAACCGGTGACCGGATCCTCGTTAACACCGGCTGCCGGCGCAAAGAAACGCGAAATAAAATCGCATTGATCGGTATCCGATCGGCTCGTGACCATAAAGCCTCTACCGGGAACGCTGCTGAGCAAAGAAAAATTGGGTGCCATTTTGCGAACGATTTCGGCAGAATCAAATTCAAACAGAAAATCAAAGCGATTTTTGCCCACATACCGGGCATTGGCGCCAAAGATCTTGAAAATGTCACTCGGGAATTCAGTCCGATTTTCAGGCTCGGCCGGAAAGTCCATCTCAATCCACGCATCTTTGCGCACGGCACTCAGCAGACCGCTTCTGGTATGAAAATGTGCCGGGCTGTCTGGCGCCAGAATCCCCTGTTCCCACAAAATATGGGCACTGGCCAGGGTGGCATGCCCGCACAATTCCACTTCAACCGCAGGGGTAAACCAGCGCAGCTGAAAACCGTCATTTTGTTTAACCAAAAATGCGGTCTCTGACAGATTCATTTCAGATGCCACCTGCTGCATCCAGCGTTCGTTGGCCGGTTCCGGCAGCACGCAAACGGCGGCCGGATTGCCGGCAAAGGGTTTATCGGTAAAAGCATCCACCTGAAATATCTCCTGGCCCATCACTCCTCCTTTGCTTGCATGAAAATTAATGCGAATATGAAAGCCTCCGACGCATGCAAAATTTGATTTGCATCCTTAATCTTTGAGCCTTGAATCTTGCCTGCCGCGCCGTAGCATAGGCGAAGACGATTGAACCCCGGACCTCTATCACGTTCGCAGCGTGGCGATCAGTCTCAACGGGTTCTGGAGCAGTTCCAACGCCGCAACAATGTCGGTACCGACAATGTCGGCGGCAGCGACCGTTTCGGCGGCAGCGCCCTCTCTCAATATGACGGCAATGCCCAAAGCCGCCTCCTTTAGCATCAACCGATCATTGCGCCCGTTACCCACACAGACGACATGTTCAGCGCCCAGCCCCCTCACATAGTTGAGCTTGCCGATATCCTGGGCTTCCGGAGATAAAACCGAAAGCTGGCACGCAATGCCTCCGATACCTTCCTGCGCCTTGCCAAAGGTATCCGCCGTCAGAACATGCACCTGAACCTCATCGGCCAGAGCGGTCAGCGTTTTCTTCACGCCAGCGATGAGTGCGCCATCGCAGGCAATCGTCCCGTTATAGTCCAGGACGAGATGCTCCAACTGTAACGTCTGATATCCGGGCACATCGATTTCAATCATAGCATTTCCTCTGACAGGATGGTTATTCTTCCATCCGTATCCCGCCCGCCTCGCCTGAGCGACCCACGCCCCCCATGCGAACAAGAGGCGGCGGGCGGGTCGTAATGGCGGAAGGGGGCGGTGGCAGTCGTGGGTCGCAAATGGTGCAATCAAGTCAGATAAAAATCGTTATGGTTATGATGGTTTTATCTGTCGTTTGATGGCAGATGCCATTCGATCCAGCGCCGTTTTCAGCAGCGGCCGGGGGCAGCCGAAATTGAGACGCACAAATCCGGGTCCCCCAAATTCGCTCCCATCCTGCAGCCCCACTCCGGCATTTTCAAAGAACCGGACAGAATCCAACATGCCGGCCGTGCGAACATCGATCCATGCCAGATAGGTTGCTTCAACCGGAGCCATTGAAAGCCCCGGCATATCGGCAATGGCATGCGCCACCATATCCCGGTTGCCGCGCAGATACTCCAGCAGTGCGGCATGCCAGTCGGCGCAGTCCCGGTAAGCGGCTTCCGCAGCCGTATAGCCCATCGCATTTACAAGCGGAACTATGCCGGCCATAGCGTTGATAAAGCGCCGGCGAATTTTTTTTTCGGATATGACCGCAAAGGCGCACCCCAGGCCGGGCAAATTAAACGTTTTACTGGGCGACATCAGCGTAATCGTTCGCTTTTCAACGGCCGCATCCAGGGTTGCCGCAGGAACGTGATTCTTTTCGCGGTCCAGAATCAATTCGCAATGAATCTCATCGGAACAGATAACAATATCGTGGTTTTCACAGATGGCCGCCAGGGTGCTGAGCTCATCACGACTAAAGACACGTCCGACCGGATTGTGCGGGTTGCAAAGTAAAAATAACCGCGTGTTGGGTGTTATTGCTTTTTCCAGACGATCAAAATCAAAGGCCCAATGATTGTCTGTTTCCCTCAGGGGCACTTTGATCAAACGGCGACGGGAGTTTTGAGGTGCGCTCAGAAAGAGCGGATACACCGGCACTGACGTCATGACATCGTCATTGTCCTCACCGACAGCCCGACAGGCCACGTTAAACCCGGTCACAAGACCGGGCAACCACACCAGCCACTCGGGTTGAATCGACCAGCTAAAATCCGCTGCAAGCTTTTCGACCACAGTGGTTTTCAGACTTTCGGGTGCGACTGTATAACCGAAAACACCGTGGGCAATCCGCTGCTGCAGGGCATCGATGACAGCCGGCGGTGAGCAAAAATCCATATCCGCCACCCACAGGGGAAGAATATCCCGGTCCTTATACTTGTCCCATTTCATACTGGCGGTATTTCGACGCTCAACCGGTATGCTGAAATTAAAACAGGTGTCTTTTTCCACTGTCTGCTGTCCTTTTTTAGTGGCCTTTTTATATGCAATGCTATTCTTTTTTTGGCCGGTGTCGGAACATCCCCCGATGGGCAACGTTAAGTTGCAAATATTCATCCCTATGACATATAGACGTTAACCGTCAAGTGATGAATTGCGGTTAATCAGACGAATCGTGTATGGATTTAAAATCGAAATGCTTGTCGAAAAGATAGGGATCATCAAAATGTGCCCTGCCAACGAATTTGACGGCATGGTGGCCGCGCTGGCGCATCCGACCTACCTGGGGAATTCCCATGGGAATGAAAATATCCGATTCCACCCGTTCGCTATATTTCCCGATACCTCTTGAATTAAATATGCTTTCATGCGAATCGTCATTTTGGGGTAACATTTCAAGTTGCTCATAAGGTAAAAATTGATAGGGCTGAAACGCGTTGGGCATGGCTTGAGAACCGATATGGCCGACCTGATGCCAGCCGGAAATGACATGAATAGCGATTCTTTGGCGCGGATAATTTTCCGGCAATCGGGCCGGCACGAAGGCATCGATGGCCATCGGGGAAGACAGAATTCGTCCAACCCTTTCTTTACGCGGCACATAAAAATGATAGCAGCCGCAATTGTTCATGATGTCGACCATGAAGGGGTTGCCGTTCTCATCCAGGCTCACCCGCACCGTTAATCCGTCCATATTACCACGCTCAATACGCGGCGAATTCGGCCCGTTGCGTTCTGAATACCAGAAAACATAGTTAATCTGCAATACGGGCTTATTTTTCATATAGGCGTGAGAAAAATAGGTGTACGCTTTTGGCGTGTTTGGATCGACACTGAGTGTTTTATCCGTCCAAACCACCGCGCCGAGCCAATCATAATCTGCGGCTGAATCCTGAACGATCAGGGGCGCAAAAATCGCCCGTAATGTTTTCCGATCGTCAGCCGGCGGCAGCGGTATTTTAAGCGGGTTTTGCCTGGATCGTTCCATTATGTCACGAACGACCTGCCTGTTGAAATCCAATGCATCGGCCGGAGCATAGGTCACCAACCTTCCCATTGTCGGCCGTTCATGCGCGGTCATTTGGTGCCATTCAGCAATCTCATCATTGACCTGAAGGGTGACAACTGCAACCGGAATGGCTGCCAGCGGGTATAAGCCGAAAATTCGCATCAGATTGGAATATTCACTTGCATCCTGCACCGCGACATCCAGGACCTCAAAAAAATCGGGCTGATTTTGGTCATGGGTCAACAATGTATCGGAATATTCAGTCGTTATTGCAAGCAGCCGTTGACGATCAGCTTCAAAACCAAAGTCGGCGGCCAATCTTTGCACCACCGCTGCGGATAAATTCTGAATCTCGGTTTTGCGGGCAGCTATATCCAATTGCTGCATCCAACGCACCCACTGGTTTCTTTGAGCATCATTTCCAAGACGCCCTTTTAACGAAACGACAAATCGGTTTGCCCGTAAATAGGGGAAGCCGGTAACTTGAAAATAAGCGCCATTGCGAACACTGGCTTGAATCACGGCCTGATCCAGCTCGGAAAAAAAAATTACGGCTGGCGGCGGCCTTTGCGCGTCTTGCTCAAAACGATATGAGACCCGGCTGGCGCAGGCCTGCACAAATAGACTTAAACTAAGCAGAATAAAGATGTGAACAGTTTTAAACGGCATCCCAAGCCTTTATGAAATGCTTTTGGCAGCGGTTGCTTCGCAATTTTGGCCACCTGTCAATAGATGAGCCCAAAATCCCTCTTTTTATTTCCATGAACCAACTCCGCCCGGATAGATTGCATCCGGGGATTTAGGCCGCGCTGCTATGGATGTGCTGTTAAGCTCAACTTTTCTTAGATCTCAAGAGCGAATCGTATGCTCGGGTCAATTCAACAAACATTTCCTGTTTACCGCCTTTATCCGGAT
>JASFNW010000120.1:0-16021 GCA_050116835.1 Desulfobacterales bacterium | reverse complement strand
AGTGGGATCCGGGTTGCTTGGCATTTTGGAAAGAACTCTCAAGCTGCCGATAACCATTATCCAGCCGGTTCTTCCCGGTTCAAAAGACAAATCCGCGGCAGAAGAAAAAAAGTCGCCCCGTCCATCACCCTAAAATCCGCGTCTACCCTTCTTGACTTTTTTACCAACCGTACTCATGTTTTTGCAGAATATTAAAAATTTTTCATAACCTTAGATCAAGGAGAACGATCATGGCTTATACATGTAAAAACTGCGGTGCGGTGGCCAATGCACCCGGGCATCTTTGCAATCCGTGTGGCGATAAGGCCAAATGCAGTTTCTGTGGTGCTCCCGAAACAGATCACACCCACCAGTGCAAGGAGAAACTGGCAGCCATGAAATTTGTATGTGGCGGCTGCGGACGCGTGGCAATGGAGCAGGAACATCTTTGCAAGCCGACGCCCATTGCATAGATCCCGCAACAACCAAAGGACGGCTGCAGCAGGCCGTCCTTTTTTTGTTGAAAAATTGAAGATTCTGACCCATAAATAGGAAATTTACGGAAATGGCAAAAGACCCATGAACGAAAAGACGCTAACATTTGAACAGGGCCCCATCCGGCCGCCCAATGAAGCCCGCAGCTTGCTGCTGCGCCTGACGCGCAACTGCCCCTGGAACCAGTGCCTGTTCTGTCCGGTTTACAAGCGCGAGAAATTTTCTCTGCGCACGGTCGATGAAATCAAACAGGATATTCGATCGGCAAAGCAAATGGCCGATGAGATCAAAGCGCTTTCGGACAAAATGGGGCACAACGGCGCTGTCAATGATGCGGTGATCAGCACCATCTTCAATCAGCCCTTCACCAGCCAATACCGCAATATTGCCGCCTGGCTGTACTACGAGACGGATGCCTGTTTTTTGCAGGATGCCGACAATCTGATCATGAGAACCAAGGATCTGGTGACCGTATTGCAGTTTTTAAAACAACAGTTTCCGCAAATTAAAAGGGTGACGACTTATTCCCGATCCAGAACCGTTATTCGTAAATCCGTGGAGTCATTAACACAAATCCGCAAAGCAGGCCTGGATCGCGTTCATATCGGCCTGGAAAGCGGCTATGATCCGTTGCTGAAGCTGATGAAAAAAGGTGTTACCGGCGCCCAGCATGTTGAGGCCGGAAAACGGCTTCTGGCAGCCGGCATGGAAGTATCCGAATATGTTATGCCCGGCCTGGGCGGCCAGCAGATGTGGCGTGAGCATGCCGTTGAAACGGCCAACGTGCTCAATCAAATCAATCCCCATTTTATCCGGCTTCGCAGCCTGCGAGTTCCGAACCACGTACCCCTTCACAGCCGCCTGGAGGATGGCAGCTTTAGCATGCAAACCGATGATATGCTGGCCGAAGAAATCAGGCTTTTCATCCAAACCTTAGATGGCATCACCAGCACGGTGACCAGTGATCACATCATGAATCTGCTCGAAGAGGTCAGCGGCAGGCTGCCCGATGACAAGGAAAAAATGCTGGCTGTCATTCAAGCCTATCAGGATCTTTCAGAAAGCGACCGCCTGATTTATCGCGCCGGTCGCCGTGGGGGTGCCTATCGCTCGACCGAGGATTTAAGCCGCGATCCGGCGACCTATCAGAAAATCAAAAACCTGATTCAAACGGTGGAGCAAGAAGAAGGTCGGCAGGGGATTGAAAAAATGATTTCTGAAATGGTCGACCGTTATATCTGAGCTTTTACGATAATGCAGCTAAACCTTCCCTCTGTTTTGAATGTTTGGCAGCATAAATCGCTCATGGTTACTTGAGAGGCCGGTGAGTTTTTTCGATTTAGGTGCTGCATAAATCATCATTCCGCCGCAGGCGGATGTGATTTCGCTGCTAATAATTCATTCCGCTGCTGACAGTGGCTGACAGATAAATTGTTCGCACTCTATAATTGACGCTTTCTGGAGAGTTGAAGTGGAATCAATTCGCATTCTGGGAACCGGCTCGCATGTCCCGCCGAAACGCCTGACCAACGATGATCTGCAAAAAATGGGGCTGGACACTTCCGATGAATGGATCCGCAAGCGCACCGGCGTGGTGGAAAGAAGAATGGCTGATCCGGATGTGACGTCAGCCGACCTGGCATGTGCGGCCTCAAAGCAGGCCTTGGAAGCGGCCGACCTAACAGCCAAAGACATCGACTTAATTATCATGGCCACCATTACGCCGGATACGTGTTGTCCGTCGGCTGCGAACTGGCTGCAGGCCAAATTGGACGCCCCCCAGGCGGTGACCTTTGATGTGACGGCAGCCTGCTCCGGCTTCATTTTCGGCTTAAACGTGGCCGAACAGTACCTCAAGAACAAAACCTTCCAGAGGGTATTGGTGGTGGCTTCCGAAGTAATGACCCGAACCCTCGATTGGACGGATCGATCAACCTGCATCCTGTGGGGTGATGGTTCAGGAGCCGCCGTACTGACCGTGGGGACCGAGGGTCACGAGATACTTTCTACCCACATCCACACCGATGGCGCCAACGGTCAGGACCTGCTGCTGCCCGGCGGGGGTTCCAAAACCACCCCGATTTGCCATGAAAGCGTTGAGGAAGGGCGGCACACCCTGAATATGATCGAAGCCAATTTGAGCTTTCGCGTGGCCGTGCGACACTTTATCGATGCCATAAATGAAGCCCTTGAATACAATGCTTTAAATGCAGCCGACGTCGACTGGTTCATTCCCCATCAAGCCAATATCCGCATGTTTCAAAATATTGCCCGATCGCTAAAAATTCCCTTTGAACGCTTTTATTTAACGCTGCAAAAATATGGCAATATCTCTTCAGCCTCTTGTGCAATTTCCCTGGATGAAGCCGTGCGGGATGGCAGCATCAAGGCCGACGATTTAATCTGCTTGCCCGTTTTCGGCGGTGGGTTGACCTGGGGTAGTGCGCTGATCCGATGGTAGCATGTTGGGCAGGAGGTTGGGCTGCATAAAAACCGATCATTCTGAGGTGCGGTGGCCCCCTCTGGGTCTAGTCGTGAACCGCCGAATGGTCTCATAAATTTCTTTGACGCGAAAAATATAGCCGACCAGCAGCAATAGAACGGCAAAAACAATGCCGATTACCAGCACGATCTGCATACTGCCGCCAAACGTGTTGGCTTCCACTCCGCCTAAAACCGTCTGCTTGAATCCGATCAATAAGATCCCCAGCGCGGAACTTATAAAAATAATTTTCAAATAAGCCCGATAGACGTCGCGACTTCCGGAGTTGCCGGAGCGCCGGTTCCACAGAATATATAGAAGCAACACCTGAAATATGGCCGATAGCGAAGCTGCCAGTGCGACGCCCCGGGTACCGAGCATCTTTAGACCCAGCAGATACAGCGGTACACTCAGGAGGACCGCCAGACTTCCGTAAATCGCCGGGAAAAGGGTGTCCTGGGTGGCATAATAGGCCCGGGGAACAATTGTATTGGCTGCGAATGCAAAGGACCCTACCAAAAAAAAGAGAAGCACTGAAGATGCCTGGTCGGTCGCGGCAGCATCAAATTTTCCGCGCTCAAACAGCATTAACATGACCTCGTGCCGCAATACCATCACCAGCACGGAAATCGGAATGATCAGAGACAGGTATCGCAGCGTGTCATTCAGCAAACGATTCAAGTCCTCCAATTTGTTCTCCGCAACCAGACGGGCCATAAATGGATAGGAGGCAACACCAAAGGCCTGACCAAAAAAGGCCACCAAAAGGAGCATGGTCCGTAAACTGTATTCCAGATCTGCAATACTGCCCGGCGGCAGGAAGCTGCCGAAAAATTTCATAAATATTTCCATTGAAAAAAACAGGGTCAATCCGAACATCAACGGCAGTGTCAGCTTGATATATTTTTTTAGATCCGGATGGCTGAAATCCAAAACAGGTTCGAACTGCAAACCCGCTTTTTTGGCCCCCCAGAACTGAAGCACAAAGTTACCAGCAAATGCCCCGCCAAGCACACCCCAGGAAAAACCTTCCATCCCGATTTTGGGCCCCAGTAAAAGGCCACCGGCAATAATACCCAGATTGTAAACGAGCGGTGCCAGCGCCGGTATGAAAAATTTCTCTTTGGCGAATTGAACGGCCATAAATAGACCGCCGCCGAAGAAAAAAAACTGTGCGGGCAAAATAATCCGCGTCATTTTGACCACATACTGACGAAAGTCGGGTTCGGTTCGGCCACGTGCAATCAGGGCGACGACTTCCGGTGTGAAAACAATTCCAATCACTATCAATAAAAGCAAAAGGAGCCCAAAGCTGCTTAAAATAATAGAAAAAACCTTCCATCCATCGGCCTCTCGGTCCTCGGCAAGATATCGGGAAAAAATCGGAATGAAGGTAATCGACAGAAATCCGCTGGCAACGATGTGATTGAGTATTTCCGGAATGACAAAGGCCACCTGATAGGCATCGACCTCGGCGCTGCGCCCGCCAATGTAGGCGATCACTATTAATCTTAAGAACCCGGCCAGACGACTCAAAAAAACAGAGGTCATCATGATCAGGGCGGCAATTCCGAATTTTTTGTAGATTGATGAGGACATCGCTATCGCCGTTATCGACAATTATCCGGTTCCAAGGTACTACAGCCGTTTTGATGGCTTTATCAGAAAGCATCACAGAAGGCAAAACATCATCGACTTGCTTTTCGGGATATTTGACACCATATTTTTGCATGCACCCGGGCTGTCCCGGGCAGTCCGGCTCGATAAACCGCATGAGGCCGATTCTTGACAGGATTTGGCAGATCTTTTAAGATGAAAAACAAGCCATGACCAAGAGGGAAATCATATCTCAAAAATTAACGGCACTCTTCGTATACGGTCGACCCCCGCTGGTGTTTGCCGGAATGATCTGCGCCATTGCCGTCATGTGGACGCAAAACCCGGCCATGTACACGATCGGCGTGCTGTTTTTGTTTATTTCCATGAGCTTTGATCTGGTTGATGGTTGGTTTGCCGGGCGGTTTGAGCTCCATCCACAATTGGCGCAACTGGCCGACCGCCTGATGGACAAACTGGTGTATTCCATTATCTTTCCGTTGCTGGCCGTCGGTGTCATGTGGCGGGTTCATTTCAGCTCGCCGGATCCTACCCGGGGCGAAATGCTGCATGCCATACTCGTCCTGCTGCTGGCCGTAACCGTTTTGATACGGGATAATTTTGCGCACTTTATGCGCGGTTTTGCCTTGCGCTACGACCAGGAGCTTGAATACAAAGAGTTTACCCGTTTGCGCACGATTGTTGCCGCACCGGTGGGGGCGTTACTGTATGCCTATGCGTTCTACGTGCCTGAGGGGCCGCCTTCAAAAATTTATTTCTGGATATCATGGCTGGGCAACCTGCCGCTGCGGGGATTGTTCTTTATTGAAATCATCTTTTTGATCATCAACTTCGGCTCGATTGCCGGCTATGTTCGCAAATACGGCCGATTGTGCCTGGACGAGCTGTGTCTGGGAGATGAGCAGATGCGACGCCGCATTCTAGCCTTCTTTCCCAATGCACTGACCCTGATGAATGCCATGATGGGGTTGCTGGCGGTATTTTTTGCATATCAGGCCCGCATCCGGGAAGCCTCTCTATTTCTGATCGGTGCGGCCCTATTTGACAAACTCGACGGCGCGGTGGCACGCAAACTGGGTCTGACCGAGCCGTTGGATGAAGAAATACCGCAACAATCCATTAGTTTTGGAAGTCTGCTGGATGACATCTCAGATGCAGTCAGCTTTTGTATCGCACCGGCCTGGATTTTTTACCTGGTTTTATCCGGCCACCCGGATCCAGTCATTCAGAAGCTCCCGCTAGGCTGGGTTGCCTGGATATACGCTCTGCTGGGGATTGGCCGCCTGGTTTATTTCACCCTGGACAAATCGCCCATCCCCGGATTTTTTAAAGGCATGCCGACGCCGGCAGCCGCTTTGCTGGTGATGTCGGGATTGATCATTTTCGGTCAGGCCATACATGACGGCTCCGATTGGATCGCATTCTGGGGGGTTTTTAGCTTTGGACTGGTCATTGCCGCCACCATCCTGATGAACGCCTATCCGATCCGTTACCTGCACCTGGGTCGTTTTATGAGCCGGCACCCCTGGTTTGGGCGCGGAACACTGATTGTGATCTGTTCTATATTTACCCCTTACTATGGTCAGGCCGCTTTGATCTATATGCTGCTGTACACCCTTTCACCTCTTGTCACCTGGCGCATAGATCCGGATATTGCTGCCAAGGAAAGCCGCACCAAAACGGCCTTACCGCAGACCTTGTCTCAAAAATAGGGAATCCGGGTTCTCGGTAAGCCGGTTTACCCTTTGCCCGTTAGCCCGTAAACATGAAATCAGATCTGTTTTTGATGTGGACAGGCTAAACCGACTCAACGGGTCCAATCGATTTGTATGCGCCGCGTTTTTTTCAACAGCCACTAAATTATCGGCTCGGTTTGGCGCTTATGGCATACCGGTATCACGTGTTTCAAAATCAAAAAAGTATCCATCTCGCTGTAACTTAATCGGCTGCGGCACAGCCCAGCTGCCCCCTATAGCGCGGTGCAAACTAACGCGGTTGGTTAAAATATTCAAATCCACCTGGGCCAGATTATCCTCGGCTGTAAAACGCGTTTGCTGGGCTTCGAGTACATCCAAATATTGTATCAACCCCTTTATATAACGGTTTTGAGCCACGCGCTGGGTCGCACGGGCTTCCGCTAAAAAGACCACCTCACGTTGGCGGCGTTCAAGCTGTTTTTGGCGGGTCAGCAACGCCCCTTCCACTTCGGCAAAGGCATTTAAAATGGTATTCGCATAATCGGACACGGCCTGTTCGTACTGGGCTTCAACTTCTCGTTGGCGGGCTTTGAGCCGATCGGCATCCACAAGAGGCTGCGCAACGCCGCGGGCAAAATTCCAGATAACACTGCCGCTTTTGAAAAGCCGGTCTTTACCGTCTGAATTCCAGCCGTAACTGCCGGTCAAGGTGATTTTCGGAAACCGGTCTGCTTTAGCGGCCCCAATTTGCTCATTTAAGGCCTGCAGTCGCAGCTCTGCCGCGCGGATATCCGGTCGTTGGCGCAACAGGGTGGAGGGAATGCCAATCGGAACCGGTTCCGGTTGACGGTAATAGTCTGCCGGCTGGGGTCGAGCCGGCCGAGTTTCCGGATAGCGGCCCAGTAAAATTGAAAGTTGCTGCTGGGTTATTCCCAGTTGCTGCTGCAATTCGGGAATACGGGTTTGAGCTCCAGCCAGGATTCTGCGTGCCTGTCGAACATCCAGAGCCGAGGTTAGGCCCCGGCGATAACGGATTTCAACAAACTGCAAACTGCGTTCAAAAGCCGCGATGCTCTCGGCGGCAATTTGCAGTCTGCGTTCGAAAGCTTGGATCTGCAAATACAGGTCGATGGTTTCAGCGACCAGAGTTTGAGCAATCGTCCGGCGGTTTTCTTCACTCGCCAAAATTTCATCCCAGGCCGCCCGGGAGGCTTTGGCCAGGCGGCTCCACAGATCGATTTCAAAGAGTGCCAGAAAAGACACCTGGTGGGTGGTAATCGTCTGGCCCCTTCCGACATTGACGCCGCCGAAGCGACGTTGATCCCAGTCATAATCAAAATTTACCTGGGGCCAACGGTCGGCACTGATCTGAACATATTGGGCCCGAGCCTCCAAAATCCGGGCCGCGGCCTGTTTCAAATCCCAGTTATGTTGCATTACTTCCGCTACCATCCGGTTGAGCTCCGGATCATTGAAATCATGCCACCAGCGATCGGTAATTACAGAATTGGCGCTGGACTTGATTGAATCGCTCTGGTAGTATTGGGGAATTTCAATATTGATATCAGGGCGATGATAATGAGGTCCCAAATTAATGCATCCGATCAGCCCGCCAAGCGTCATAACGAGCACATTGATCAGAAAATAGCGACGCATCATGGCTCTATCTCCTTTAGGTGGATCAATCCATTGATATTATTTAATTATTAAAAACGAAACAGTTGTATAGAACCGCTATTTCAATGTCAAGAGTCGCACCGGACTTAACGATCGGAAAACCGGTTGCTAAACACCTTTTGCGCTTTTATCTTTAACATTAAAGAGATATTCATAAAATTGTAATTGTGCGATGGTCAGCCCGACGGCATCAACCCGGACACTGAACCAGGAGATCCTCATCCGGCAGGTGATTAAATTGATCGTCAAATCACATAAACCTTGCAAGTCGATTCAAATTAAAGTAATACAACCCAGACGGCTCGACCGCGGGGGCCATGAGAAGGCCTCGAAAACGGGGAAGCCGCCGTGGTACACCCTTCCGGAAATACCGGCCTTTTGATTTGTGCGGTGACGCTACAAGACCGGGCATTGTCTTTTTGCCAACCTTCGGGTGACCGGATATTTGGAGGATGAAATCCATCTTCAGGTTACAGGCCTTTTATGGCATGAACCGAATATTGGGCCACAACAATCCTTCCCATGGAAAACTGTTAGGATACCGGCTCATCAGCAACGCAGCAAACGAAAACATTGAAAGTGAAAGTTGAAACTGAATCGATGGCTGACGCATTAACATCTTTGGGAATCTGTTTGGGAGCATCAACGATTTCGATTGCTCAACTAAAACAGATACCGCTGCATTCAGAAGCCGGTGCTCCATCCCGGCAATCCAAAACAGTGTTGACTGATTTCGCTTTTTATCCCCACGAAGGTGATCCGAAGCGCACGCTGCGAAAAGCCATTGAACAGCTGGATTTGAGCTCATTTGATCGAATCGCCGCCACCGGGCGTAAATTTCGCAAATTTGTAAATCTGACGTCCATCTCCGAACCCGAAGCCGTCGAATATGCGTATCAGTATGTCAAACCTCCGGGAGTTGATTGCCCGGCAATCATTTCAGCCGGTGGTGAGACCTTCATGGTCTATGTTTTGGACCGGTCGAGACGCATAGCCAACGTTATCACCGGCAATAAATGTGCCTCGGGTACCGGTGAGTTTTTTCTGCAACAACTGCGGCGAATGGATGTTTCCCTGGAAGAAGCCGCTCAATGGGCATCGGTCGAGTCTCCCCATCACGTCTCGGGTCGTTGTTCGGTTTTTTGTAAATCGGATTGCACCCACGCCACCAACAAAGGCGTTCCAAAATCCCAGGTAACTGCCGGGTTGTGTAAAATGATGGCCAACAAAATTCTGGAACTCCTAAAGAAGGTGGAACGGCGCAATTTGCTGCTTACCGGCGGCACCGCCCTTAACCATATGATGGTCGACTACCTCAAACAGGATATCCCGGGTCTGATCGTACCGGAAGAAGCCCCATATTTTGAAGCATTGGGAGCCGCA
The DNA here is from genome assembly GCA_050116835.1 of Desulfobacterales bacterium. GTDB lineage: Bacteria > Desulfobacterota > Desulfobacteria > Desulfobacterales > JAHEIW01 > JAHEIW01. The sequence goes on along the minus strand of JASFNW010000120.1, from coordinate 6,691 downwards.
TTGTGGGCGCTGGAACACGAAACTGCTTCATTTAAGGATCCGGCCAATTTGTTCCGCTCAGAAATCGCCTCTTTCGATACCTTACCGCCGCTCAGGGATTTCGCTGCTGAGGTAGAATTCAAAACCGTTGAAAAAGGGGATATTCATCCGGGGGATACCTGCATCTTGGGCCTGGATGTCGGTTCGACCACGACCAAAGCGGTGTTATTGCGCAAATCAGATGATGGCATGCTGGCCTCGGTTTATCTGCGCACCAATGGTGATCCGGTGGGCGCTTCCCGGCGCTGTTACCAATCCATTCTGGAACAAATCCAAACGCGGGTGGATCCGGTGCAACTGACGATTATCGGTCTCGGAGTGTGCGGATCGGGCCGGCAGATCGCCGGCTTACACGCCCTTACCGATGGTGTTATCAACGAAATCATCGCGCATGCCACCGCTGCCGTCTATTTTGACCCCAAAGTCGACACTATTTTTGAAATCGGCGGTCAGGATGCCAAGTACACGTATATCACCAACGGGGTGCCCTCCGATTACGCTATGAACGAAGCCTGCTCGGCCGGCACTGGCTCGTTTTTAGAAGAATCGGCGTATGAAACCCTCGGCGTCGAAATGGAAAGAATAGCCGGTGTGGCCCTGAAGGGGCAAAAGCCGCCGAATTTTAACGACCAGTGCGCCGCCTTCATTGCTTCCGACATTAAGAATGCCATTCACGAAGGGATACGGCACGAAGACATTGTCGCCGGGCTGGTCTATTCCATCTGCATGAATTATTCGAATCGCGTCAAGGGCAACCGGCCGGTGGGCGAAAAAGTGTTTATGCAGGGCGGGGTCTGTTACAACGCAGCTGTTCCACTGGCCATGGCCTCACTGATCGGCAAACCTATAGTGGTTCCGCCGGAACCTGGACTGATGGGGGCATATGGTGTCGCGCTGGCCGTTAAAAATCGAATTGATACCGGGCTGATGCCCGCAGACCAATTTGATCTGGCCACGCTGGCAAACCGCACGGTCAGGTATGGAAAATCATTCATCTGCAAAGGCGGGAAAGAAAGATGCGATCGTCGCTGTGAAATTGCCATGATTCAGGTCGAGAGCAAAAAATATCCTTTTGGCGGTGCCTGCAATCGCTATTATAACCTGCGCCACAATGTAAAATATGATGTTGCCAAACTGGATCTGATAAGAATCCGCCAGCAGCTTATATTCGAAAAATACGGCGCACGCACGCCGGCGGATTCAGGCCGCCCCCAGAGGGGCACTATCGGATTTAACCGCAGTTTTTTAGTTAACACATACTATCCGCTGTATTCCAATTTTTTTGCCGAGCTGGGCTATGCGGTTGTTTTGCCGCCGGAACCCTCCCAGCAGGGCATTGACCAGCGCAACGCGCCTTTTTGCTATCCGGCTGAGCTGGCCCACGGCTTTTTCTACTCGTTGATCGAAAGCCGGCCACCACCCGATTTTATCTTTCTGCCGCATTTTAAAGCCGTACCCGGCGAAGGTAAGAATACAGACGAACACAATCAATCCCAAGTGTGTCCGTTGGTTCAGGGAGAAACATTCTATCTGCAAACCACTTTTCGAAAAAAATTGACCCTGCTGGCCCAAAACGGCACACAGCTGTTAAGCCCCCTGATCGATCTTTCTCTGGGAATTAAGGAAGCGCATCAACCGCTGCTCGCGGCTGCCCGGCAGATGGGCATCAAACGCAAAGAGGCTGAAGCTGCCTTTAAAATTGCTTTGCGCAGACAACTGGATTGTATGGTTGAAATGCAGGCCATCGGTCAAAGCGCCCTGGCCGAGCTGGAAGCGGATCCGGAAAAGTTTGCCGTGGTGGTCTTCTCCCGTCCGTATAATGGATATGCGGACGAGGCCCACATGGGCATTCCCCATAAGTTTGCCTCCAGAGGCATTCTCGTGCTGCCGCTCGATTTTCTCGAATTCAGTGCAGAACGTTCCAAGCGTCACATGTATTGGGGCATGGGCAAACTGATGATGAAAGCCGGCCGGCTGGTCAAAAACCATCCCCAGCTGTTTGGCACTTACATCACCAACTTTTCCTGCGGGCCGGATTCATTTGTGGTCGGATATTTCCGGGAAATTATGGGCCGCAAACCTTCCTTGACTCTGGAACTCGACAGCCATACGGCGGATGCCGGACTGGAAACCCGTGTCGAAGCCTTTTTGGATATCGTGCAGGCCTATCGCCAGCTGATGGCGCAGAAAAAAATCAGCCAACCCCATCGATCATTTCAGCCGGCCCGGATCACGCAGGATGACGGCACGGCCAAAATTCTGACCTCATCGGGCGACGCGCTGCCGATGACCGACCCGCGCGTCACGGTATTGCTTCCCTCCATGGGAAGATTATCTTCCGAAGCTTTTGCGGCTGTTTTGAAAAGCTCGGGCTTTCACGCCAAAGCACATCAACCCTCCAACGAAGCCGTGTTGAAACTGGGTCGCGCCAACACCTCCTGCAAAGAATGCCTGCCGCTGATTCTGACCACCGGGACGTTGCTCAGTTACATCAACAATGGTAAACGCGACGATGAGGTACTGGTTTACTTCTTTGCCACAGGCTCTGGGCCATGCCGCTTCGGACAATATTATATCTTTATGGAAGATCTCATCAAAAGGCTTCAGATTCCAGACGTGGTCTTGTTTACCTTATCTTCTGAAGACGGCTACGTAGGAATGGATAAAGACTTTGAGGCCCGGGGCTGGTGGGCGGTGGTCGTTGCGGACGTCATGGAAGATGTTCGCTCGATGATTCTGGCCAATGCCGTCGACGCCCAGGAAGCCCTGCAAATTTTTGAAGACGAGTGGCAGGCAATCCTCGCAGCGCTGGTGAAAAGGGACTTTTCCGTGCTTGAGCAACAATTGATTCAGGCTGCCGCGCAACTGCGCCGATTGCCCATGAAACAGCCATGGGAAAGGGTTCCGAAAATCACCCTCTCAGGCGAAATATTTGTACGCCGGGATGCGCTATCACGCCAATACCTCACCGAGCGGCTGGCGGAAAAAGGCTTTGCCACGATGTGTTCCCCGGTTGCTGAATGGGTGTTATATTGCAACTACATGGTCGATCAGGGGCTGAGCCCTGAGTCCTTGAGCATAATGGAAAAATTAAAATTAAAAATCCGCAACAAATTTCAAGCCCGCTACGAGAGACGAATTAAATCGATATTATCAAAATCCGGGCTGGTGCACGCCGAGCCCATCGATATCGACACTTTTATCCAGAATGCCTCGCCTTACATATCCAGAAACCTCCCCGGCGAAGCGATTCTGACAATCGGTGGCTCTATGACCGAAGTCGTTTCTCAATCCTGCGGCGTTATCGCCATCGGCCCGTTTGGTTGTATGCCCAACCGGCTGTCGGAAGCGATTTTAAACGAGACCATGACCAGTGAAGAAAAGCTGGCACTAGAGCCGACGAACCGGAAACTGAGAGCCGTTTTGACCGATATCGAGCAACTACCGTTCCTGGCAATTGAAAGCGATGGGTCTCCTTTTCCGCAACTCATCGATGCAAAGCTGGAAACTTTTTGTTTGCGGGCTGAACGCTTACATGAGCGCATCATGAAATACGCGAATCAGTCCGGTCCGCTTTAAGGATACAGCAAAGCGATGCCGAATCGAACTGTAAAACCGATCGGCAATCGGTATAGCGAGGAAATAAACTCATGCGACCTCCGGCCTTTATGGGGATGGCAACCTGGCTGGCAGTCGCCCTGTTGCTGGCCCAAACCCCGGTTGTACCCGGAAGATGTGAGTCCATGATGCCGGCAAGCATACACTGATCAAAACCGTTTCCGGCGACAAACGAGCCGAGCTCAGCCGCGCCGCCCTGCGTCAGGGCGCCATTCAAGGAGCGCCCGCGGTCTTGTTGTTTAATGCTGTTTACGAGCGCACCACCGGAAAATACGGCCAACGCGGTGTCCGCTATATTCACGTGGAGGTGGGGCATGCGGCGCAAAACGTATGCCTGCAGGCGATTGCTTTAGGACTCCACACAGCAGTAATCGGTGCTTTCCGCGACGAAGCGGTGAAAGAGATGGCTCACCTGCCTGCCAATGAACAGCCGCTTTATGTTGTTCCGGTGGGTCGGTAGCCCAACCCCGAACATTCAACCAGCAGTCCCTTGATACTTTTATGTTTTCGTATTAAGTCTTAGCTCAGGTTCAACTTCTCTGGTCGCTGGTTTCTCGCTGCATGCTTATGGCAGCGGGTGCTCAGTTGCGTGTAGCAGCCAGCCAGTAGCCAGATGCCTGAAAAATGATACCTGAAAAATGATCATACGGAGAGCGGAGATATCGGTTTGAAATCTGACAAGAAGGCAATCTGGGGCTGGGCCTTGTATGACTGGGCAAATTCTGCATTTGCCACCACCGTGATGGCCGGATTTTTTCCGATTTTTTATAAGCAATACTGGAGTTACGGAGCCGATATAAACGTCAGCACTGCCCAGCTGGGCTTTGGTAATTCCATTGCCAGTTTGGTTGTGGCCATAATGGCGCCCATTCTGGGCGCTATCGCCGATAAAGGCTCTTTCAAAAAGAAGTTTCTGATTTTTTTCGCCTACCTGGGTGTTCTGATGACCGCCGCTCTTTTTCTGGTCCAAAAGGGTCAGTGGGGATGGGCCATCTTCATTTATGCAATGGGTATCATTGGTTTTTCCGGTGCCAATGTTTTCTATGATGCTTTGCTGCCCGGGATCGCCGGTGAGAAAAAAATCGATTATGTCTCCGGGCTGGGCTTTTCCATGGGATATCTGGGCGGAGGGCTTTTGTTTCTCATCAATGTGATCATAACCTTGATGCCGCAAAAATTCGGATTGCCCGACGCCGCGACCGCCGTTCGGTTTTCGTTTTTGTCGGTGGCTTTATGGTGGGGACTGTTCACCTTTTTTACGATATTCTGGGTTCCGGAAGAAAAGGGTGTCTCGACCGAAAAAATCGCTGACAGCATTGTGGTTGCCGGCTTCCGCCAGTTTGCCGGAACTTTTACTAAAATTCGTCACCTCAAAGTCGTTTTTACCTTTCTGCTGGCCTACTGGTTATACATAGACGGCGTCGATACCATTATCCGCATGGCCGTCGATTACGGCCTCTCGCTTGGATTTAACGCCAACGATCTAATCATTGCGCTGTTAATCGTGCAGTTTATCGGATTCCCGGCGGCTCTTGTCTTCGGCAAATTGGGAGAGCGCTGGAGCGTTCGCAAATCCATCTATCTGGCGATTGCCATTTACATGGCGGTCACCGTTTGGGGCACGATGATGACGCAGAAAATGGAATTTTACATTCTGGCCATGGTCATCGGTCTGGTACAGGGCGGCATCCAGGCCCTCAGCCGCTCTTATTACGCACGCCTGATCCCCAAAAACAAAGTCGCAGAATATTATGGTTTTTATAACATGCTGGGTAAATTTGCGGTCATTTTGGGTCCGGTCCTGATGGGCATTGTGGGGCTGACCGCCAGACGACTCCTGATGCCGCCCTCACCAACGCCCGAGCAGGTCATCGCCGTGGGCCAGATGGCATCCCGTTGGGGCATTGCCTCCATCTTAATCCTGTTTATCGCCGGGGCGGTTCTGTTTTATTTTGTAGATGAAGACAAGGGGCGGGAGCAGGCCGCGCTGCTGGAGTAACTGTCAAAAATAGGTTCCGATTGACCTTGCTGATCCTTAAGGATCATTGCGACCTGCCCGCCAGGCGAAGGAGGCAAACCTACCCTTCTTGCAGCAACTGATTGACGATCTTCTGAAGTCCCACGGCATTATCGGAAAAAATCCACTCCACGCCGCGATTCAGCTCTCGAAACAGGCATTTTTTAGAATTCACAAAACCGGTGGCCAGATTCTGCATGGCGTTTTTATGTCTTTTGAGCCGGGAGCGGGTCAGCAACACGTAATGTCCGGCTATCCCACCATAATTTTGCCGTATGGCCAGTTTGCTGAGCTGGAAAAAGTTAACATGGGCAACCGGCAAAAATGCGTTCCGGGTGACACAATCGATGATATTAAACATCGGCGGTGTCATGGTCAGAAAATGATAATCTTTCACCGGCTGCAAAGCAGCCAGCAATTCTGCTAGAATTCGGTTCTGACGGGCCGGGTCCGGATACACCTCGGATTTGATCTCGATCATTAAATGCATCTGTTTTCCGAATCGGGAAATTATTTCGGCCAACGTGGGGAGCAACGGACATATGGATTTAAGTTCAGCCAGGGTGGCCTGACGGACGGCGGTGTCGCTGCCGAATACCCGCCGCAGATTTGTATCATGTAAAACCACCGGGTGCAGATCCTTAGTCCAGCGCAGATCAAGCTCGATACCCCATACACCGCCGTCGCTGGCGCGGTCAAATGCCGCCATTGTATTTTCAAATACGTATTGATTATCGTGGTCCCCCCGGTGAGAAATGAGCTTGCATTGCTCCAGTCGATCTTTGGAGGGAATGGACTGCGGCCAGCGGGCATAAAATTGGTCCAGCGTCCGTCGGATATATATCTCTACGGTTGGGAGAATCTTCATTTTCTTGTCATCGTGAGCCGATTATAGCGGTTGTCATAAATATGTTCCGTTTGTCATATTCGTTAACAAGCACCAGAGTAGTTTGTAACAGCTTGATATTATTATAAACCTGACAACCGCTATATCATTGTTTTTATTAAATTAAAATC
>JASFNW010000119.1:0-16057 GCA_050116835.1 Desulfobacterales bacterium | reverse complement strand
ACGAATAGTCACATGGGCTATGCCCATGTTAAAAGCCCGGGTATTGATTTTACGCGCTCGTCACCCCGGGGCGTCACGCGTACGGTAAATCCGTAGCGACCCGAACTCTGACAATTCAAAGTGCAGCTATAGAGGTATTGACCGTTGCCGTTGTCTTCCAGAACCTGCATCGGTTCTGGTTTGCTGGCATCCAGATCCTCTAGCGACTTCATCTGCCCGTAATAAAGCTCGACATCAACTTCATCGGGATTGAGCTCGGCCAGGTTGACCTGCGATGTGATGTTGAATTTTTCACCCACTCGACAGGAGCCATGGGCGTGTCTGACCGGTGCGGAAATTTCGATATGCTGCCAAAGCGAACGCAGCCGGCTTATCTGGGCGGTCAGCTTCTTGGCTTCTGCACACTGGTTGGCGATCAACTCGTCATAGCGTTTGGCAGCCGGGATGTAGAAACGATTTTCATAATCGGTTACCATGCGAAGACTGCAAAACATTTCCATCGCCATTTTCATCGATGCTTTCATCATTTGTAACCAGGTGCCGGGGATATCGCCGTTTTTACTATCATAGAAAGCAGGAATCACCTCGTTTTCTAAAACATTATAAAGCGCCCGGCTTTCTACAGCATCCTGGTAGTCGCGATCTTCGTATTCCTCGCCGTTTCCAATGCGCCAGCCTCTTTCCTCGCTATATCCTTCGCACCACCATCCGTCGAGAATACTGAGATTTAACACCCCGTTTATGGCGGCTTTCATACCGGATGTGCCGCAGGCTTCCATAGGACGCCTGGGCGTATTCAGCCAGACATCGGCGCCCTGCAGCAGGTGACGGGCCAGATGCATATCGTAATCTTCCAGAAAAACAATTCGATCGCGAAGTTCCGGTTTACTGGCAAAATGAAACAGCTTTTTAATGAGATCCTTGCCTTCTTCGTCTTTCGGGTGGGCTTTACCGGCGAAGATAAACTGGACCGGATGTTTTTGTGAGTTAACTATCGCTTCCAGACGCTGCGGGTCCTGAAAGAGCAAATAGGCACGCTTATAAGTTGCAAAGCGGCGGGCAAAACCAATGGTCAGTGTGTTGGGGTCCAATGCTGATTCAAGCGCCTCTATCACATTGCGCGGCGCGTTGCGGCGCGTATATTGTTTAACCAGTTGCTCGCGGCAGGTTCTAACCAGACGGGAGCGGTTCATCTCATGACTGCGCCACAGTTCCTCATCGTAAATATCGTCTATGTGCTTGATATTTTCAGGTTTACGGGAGCTAAAATACCAGTCCGGTCCGAGATAGCGCCCAAATAGATTGGCAAATTCCTGGGAAATAAAAGAGGAAATATGAATACCGTTGGTGATATGGGAGATGGGGATTTCTTCCACCGGTCGATGCGGCCAGACATGAGACCACATGCGCCGGGCCACAGAGCCGTGCAAGCGGCTGACACCGTTGCAATGGGATGCCAGATGCAACCCCAGAATAAACATTGATAAGGGTGCGCTGGCAGGAGAACCGTCGGTTTGCCCCCAGGACAATATTTCCGTTGCCGAGACGCCCAAATTTTTTTCCAGCGGTTTTAAATACGGCAGGACGTGTTCGGCTGGAAATTCATCATGCCCTGCGGCTACCGGAGTATGGGTGGTAAATACAGTTGTGCGCGGCACGATCTCAAGGGCGGTTTCAAGATCGATCTTCTGTTCGGCCATTATTTGGGACAGGCGTTCCAGGCTGGCAAAGGCAGAATGCCCTTCGTTCATGTGCAGCACCTTAACCTGAACGTTCATTTTTTGCAGCGCCCGCATGCCGCCAATTCCCAGCAGTACCTCCTGGGCCAAACGCGTTTTCTGATCACCGGCATAAAGTCTTGATGTCATTTCGCGATACGGCAGGGGGTTCTCAAGAATATTGGTGTCCAGCAGGTAAATGGGTATACGGCCGATCATGATTTTCCAGACGATCGCCTGGATGGGGCCTTCCGGCCCGATAACCACGACGCGTAATTCGTTGTTATCGGCGTCTCGTACCCGATCGACCGGAAGATCGTAAATGTCGGTTTCCGGATAGGCTTCCTGCTGCCATCCGTCCGGATTGAGATACTGGCGAAAATAGCCGCGGCGATACATCAGCCCCACGCCGATCAGCGGAAGATTCAAATTGGAGGCCGATTTCAAATGATCACCGGCTAAAATGCCCAAACCGCCGGCAAACAGCGGCAGACTTTCATGAATGCCAAATTCCATGGAAAAATAGGCCACCGTGTCTTCGGGCCCCAGGGCCGGTTGGGTGCGCTCGGCCGAATCCAGAACCCGGAGTTGAAATTGTTCTTCCACGTCCTTTAAATGCGCAAGAAAGCCCTTGTCTTTGGACAGTTTTTCAAAGCGGCTTTGTGAAATCTGCGATAGGAAGAAAATCGGATTGCGGTTGGTCTCAGCCCATAGCAGCGGGTCCATGCGCCTGAAAATCTCGATGGCGTCCTTATTCCAGCACCACCACATATTGCGCGAGAGGGTTTCAAGAAATTGAAGCGGTTTCGGTATATTGGGAACCACCTGAAATGTTTGAAAATTCTTCATCTGATGCGAATCCTTAATATGTTATGCGGCTGCTATCGCCGCAACGTGTTCTTTGCATGTTAACAACATCTGCAGCTTAATGACAGAAGGATAAAGCGTAACGTCCGAAAAATCAACATGTCTAATAATATTTGAAACGCTCGACTTAGGATAATTTCTAAGTTGAGCGCTTGTCGAGGTTGCCGCAGCTACAAGGCAGATGTCGTTCCGCTATAGTTGCCTATGCGGGGCGGCATCTAACACAGTAGATGCGGTAAGATCGGCAAGCCCCTTGGGGGTTTCAAAATAAAAATATTAAAATCGATAGAATTCCTTAATATGAAAAGTATCCCTTTATTTTTAATTTGAAACGCTCGACTTAGGATAGTTTTAGCCAGACCCTAAGCAATTCGCTCGCACCCCAGGCCTGTGCATCGCATCCGCGCGGTGTGTGCGGATAATTGCCGTCTAAAATTTCGGGAATATGACCCAGGCAGCCGTGCTCTAAAAGGTAAGCGCCGCTGGATAGCCAGGCCAAAGCGGTCGCCTTACCTTCTTCTCCGTAGGTCATGGCCCATGCTTCACAATAGGAAGGAAACGGCCAGGTCCAGGCCGTGCCGTTATGATAGGCGGGCTTGCGCTGCGTGTCTTCATCACCTTCATATTTTCCCCAGTAAGGATGGCGGGGATCATTGATCAGGGCTCCCCGGTGCATGATTTTAATCTCGTGTTGGACCGGCCGGTCGGCCAGGCTACGAATGGCACCCGGCACCAGAAGTGCTTCACAGGCAGCTAAGATGTCCCGGCACTTGTCCTTATCCGTAACGGCACCCAGGGTGACGGCCAGAAGCTGGTTGGGGCGCAGAGCGTCATCGGCGATGGCATCCCGGGCCGGCTGGCCTGCAGCTGCGTGCAAACAATCGGATAAAAATGCGAATTCCGGCTGCCAGAAATACTTTAAAATCGAGCGTTGAACCTGTTGCGCCAGTTGCTGCCAATTTGAGCGGGATTCAGCTGAGTCGATTTCAGCCAAAAAGCGCAGGGCTGCATACCATAAGGCCTGGATTTCGATCGGGTAGCCTTGACGGGGCGTGCCGGCCGGGTGGTTGGTGTCCATCCAGCTGAAATGGGTCGGGCTGAAAATCAATCCCGATTCCGGGTCCATGTGCACGCCGTTGAGAGCACCCTTTTTCAGGGATCGACCGATGGAGACCAGGATCTGTCGCATTGAGCGTCCGCCACAATCGGTTTCCAGCAAAGAGTGGTCAGCCTTCGCGCGGACCCAGTCAGCGCTGGCGGTTATCAGCCATAGCGGCGCATCGGAAGTACTGCGGTTGGCGTCATTTTCGGCCTGTATCATGTTCGGCAGGGTACCGCTTTTTTCAAATTGCGCAAATTGAATGAGAATACCGCGCGCCTGCGCTGCTTTTCCGGCGGCCACCAGTCCGCGCACAAAAATTAGCGCATCCCTTCCCCAGTCCAGAAACCAGGGGAAACCGGCAATAACGGACTTCAAATCACCCCGTCTGACGACATAATGGTCCAGGTTGCGTTTGAGAATGTCGCTGACCGCTAAGTGGGTGCCGTCTTCCGCTGCGGCCGGTGCCGTCTTGGAATCTACAACAGACACGCCTGCTTGCAAGATATCCTGTGCCTTGCCGGCGGCGGCCCTCAGGGTTACGGACTGATTGCCATCGACATAAACCGACAGATAACCCGGGCTAAACAGATCCGAGTTCGGATCATGACCCCGCCGGGCATCGTGACGGCGATGGACCATATAAAGCCATTCCGGTTCGGTTACAAAGACGGCCTCATCCATCTGGATGCGGAGCTGATGCTCGGTGTCCGGCGTAAAATCAAAGCCATTGGAAAAAGCGCTCACCGCCTGCAGCCACTGATCTTCAGGGCCTTGATAGGCCTTGGTGGTGGCATGAAAGCTGCGGCTTTCAATATCCGGCCGCAAGATGATTTCAATTGGTTCCGAATCCGCCAGGCGCTGCGGCCGATTTTCAGCCGGGTGACGAAAAAAATGCAAGGCCACTGAATTTTGGTCTGCCAGCATGGTAATGCGGACGGTCAGCAAAACATGTTCACCCTGACCGGTGGGAACGTGGTATTGCCAGGTTCCGCTGCCATCCGTCGATGTTCGAAATTTTTCGAGGCAATCTCTATTTAAGGCCTGTGAATAGCCTTGGTAAACCGCCCAGGCCCGACAGCGGCTGAACATGATCCAGCGATCTTCAGGAACATCCGGATGGAGGTTGGCCGCCAGCAGCGCGTCGTAGCGGCTGTTCAGCTCGACCCAGGAAACAGGGATATGCAGCATCGCCCCGCGACCGTTGGTTGCCAGAAAGGTAAACGCTTCGGCGAGCAGTTCTGAATGGGTAAATGCCTGCTTGACGGTCAGATCTTTGACACCGGGCAGCAACAGCACTTGGCCTTCTGCATGACGACAACCGGACGGCTGCGCTTGATCGTAAACCGACAATGACAGCTTACAGCGTTGCATGGTTTGCGCAACCGCCGGCGGTAAAAATAACACAAAATGATTTTCATCGACGGTCGGCAGGCTAACCTCCGAAGCGAGCGTCCGGTCAGCAACGGCCAAGCGGGCCCGAAATGCGCAATCAGCGCGTATGAGCAAAAAATGATCCGGCGGAATCATGACTTCTCGCCGCAAATCCTGCGGCCATTGCCAGGTGATGACCCGTGGCGGCCCACCGCTGGAAACCTGTTGTTGGCAAAACGCCAGCGGATCTTTTTTTAGCTGATGCACCACACGTGCGCGATCAAAATGGGTGAATTGATCCATGCCGCCATGAAAGGAAACCACCGCCAGCGCTTTGGCCGACAGGCGCTGATATTCAATGCGCTCAGGCAGCGCGAAGGGATGTTCAGGATATTGGCCGGCTTGCCGCATGTCCTCTGCCTGAACTGAAAGACAGAGCACCTGCCCGGGTTCCAGCTGAAGGGTATGGACGCCATCGGACCTGGCGGCTTCTATTGTATTTCCGGTCAGAAGATCAAAAAATACCGTTTGATCAAGCCCCGTTGTTGCTGGGTCCCAGGTTGCGATGGTCCGGTTTTCAGCATCCAGATTGACGACAATCAACAGTTTTTTTCCAGACGGGCGATGGTGCCGCAGCAAGACAATGTAATTACCGACTTTTTGCTGGTGCATGCTCACATCCACCCCTTCGTGAAATGCCGGGTGGACTTTGATCAGATGAGTCAAGCGCCGAATTTCAGCAATCTGGTTGGACGCGGCGCCCCAGTTTAACGAAGGCGCATCGTGGACGTTTATTTTTTCGGTGGCAAGCCATTCGACGCCATTGGCAAAACCAAAGGCACCGTTGTGTGAAGCCAAGGCACACAGGGCGGTTCGCATGCGCGCGTAGGTTTCGGATCGCTGGGCCAGCCTGGGGTTATCATGGGTTTCGGCAAAATGCACGGCGATCCCATCTGTGTTCGAGATGTCAATGGCCTCGGGCAGGTAATGTTCGATCTGAGCGCGGTCGTAATTTTGAAACAGTTCGGAATACGCCCAGTTTAAATTGGCGCTGTTTAGCAGATCGCGGGTCACTGAAATTTTGCCGCCCAGACCTTCGAGTAAAAAGATCACATCCGGGAACTGGGTCCGCACTTTGGCCACGATATAGCGCCAGGCTTTCAGCGGTATCATATAACCGGCATCGCAGCGGAAGCCGTCCACCCCCCGCCGGCACCACTTGATAAACACGTCCGCCATGTACAGCCACAGACCGGGCTGGGAATAATCCAGTTTCGTCAGATCCTCCCAGGCAACACCCCAGGCACCGGGTACCTCAATGCGGCCTGCGGGATTTCTGACCAGCCATTGCGGATGGGTTTCGTGCAGACGCGCGGCCCAGCCGGTATGATTGATGGCAATATCGATCAGAATTTTGGCGTTGCGCTGGTGTACGGCATCCACCAGTTCGATGAATTGCTCCAGGGGAGTAGCATGCGGATCGAATTCCGCCAGAGCGGCATCCACCTCGGTAAAGCTCAAAGCGGCATAGGGGCTGCCGAATCTTCCCATGCGCCCATAGGTGGTCGGCGTGGGGTGGATGGGGAGCAGCATCAGCAAACGGCACCCGAGCTCACCGACAATAAAGTCGAGTTCTCCAATCAGGTCGCGGAATGTACCCGATGGCGGAATAATGGTGTAGCCGCTTTCATCCAGTTTCTGAACGCACTGTGCGTCAGATGAACTCATCTTCTGCCGTCCGGCTTTGTTGGGGCCGAATTGGCGCACAAAGGCATTGTAAATGGTGTTGGCACAGCAGGCATCGGCTGACGCCACATTAATGGCCGCGTTTGGCCCCGGCGGCCATGTGGGCTGGGTTTCGCCTGCTTTCAAAAAATAACATTTTGCTTCAAAATGACCGACCTCACACAGCGGCAGCGTCGCTGCAAAACGCCGTTCATCCAGACGTCGCATGGGAAAATCGAACCAGGCGTTACCGAGCGGTGTTTTCTTCTCTTCCACCTCCCGGATAATTTCATCCCTGATGATGCCGGCATAACCTATATTGGTGCGAACCCATGCGCTGCCGGCCTGGGAGTCGGGCAGCTGGAGGGTTAATTTGAGCAAATCTCCGCAGAAGCGCACCAGACGCTTTCCCGGAGCAGGATCCTGAATTATTTGGTCGTCATGAGTCATATTGACGGGATCGAACCATTTTCTATTGCAGTTAATCTTTTGGTAAACCTTATGCAAACATTCTTCGTCGTTTGATGACAAGAATGCTTAAAACGGTATACCGCCTCTTCGATGAACGCTTAATATTGTTGGCGCAAACAGTTGTACCGTGCCAAATAGAGTTTACATGTTCCAATCGCTGGTATATATAATAGCGAAATTCTCCTTGAAAAACCAAAAATATAAGTATAAGAAATGTTTATAGATTTAACAAAATTGCATTTTTTGGCAAACCCCAAAGACACACTGTATACCGAACGCATTTAAATGCCAATAGGGTTAATTTTAAAATGGAAATATGCCATATGCAAATCCGTTGTTTGCATACCTTTTTCGTGTGTGCAGCTGTTTGTTTGTCGCTTGTGCAGCCCCTGCTGCCCGTCAAATATGCTGCCAGCGCCCATGCGTCACAATTGGAGTTATTTCAGGCGCTGATGTGTGAGGAGATTTATTCAAACGCCCCGCGGAATCCGACGGCTGCTTTCTCCGTCAAACAAAAGAAAGCCATTTGTTTTACGTCATTCAGTCAGGTGCCGCAGAAAATGATTATCTATCATAACTGGTATCATCGCGATGTGCCCAGTGCCAAAATTCGGCTGACGCTCAAACCGCCCCGCTGGTCAACTTACAGCAGCATCGAGCTCAACACAGCCGATATCGGTCCCTGGCGGGTAGAAATAACCACAGAAGCCGGCACTGTCCTGGAAGTTTTAAGATTCAGTGTTACGGAATGATCGTAATGGAAAATTTTCTTTTATTCATATCGAGCATCCGCTGGCAGGACGTCGTTGATATCAGCGTAAACAGTTATATCCTTTTCCGTTTTTACGTTATTTTCCGGGGGACCAATGTTTTTCGGGTCCTCATCGGCATGACTGTTTTGTGGTTTCTGCAACGCATTGCCGTCTCTTTGGGGCTCATCGTCACCAGCTGGGTTGTCCAGGGTATCGTGGCGGTCGGTGCGATTATTATCATAGTGGTGTTTCGTAATGAAATTCGGCGGGTACTGCAGGCTAAAAATTTAAAATCCATTCTCTGGGGGCTGTCATACAAAACGTCTACGACACCCACGGAAATTATTGCCGAAACGGTATTTCAGATGGCCGACCGCAAATGCGGCGCCTTGATCGTTTTTCCGGGCAAAGAAGATCTAAGCGGCCTGGTGCAGGGCGGCACGCCTTGGAAAGGTATGATTACCAAGGAAATGATTGCCAGTATCTTCTGGCCCGATAATCCGGTGCACGATGGGGCCGCCATCGTGCAGGGAGATCAGATAACAGTAGTGAGTGCGATCCTGCCGTTATCCGAGCGCGATGATATGCCCTCCCGTTATGGGACCCGTCATCGCGCAGCGCTGGGGCTGGCTGAAGCTTCCGATGCCCTGGTCATCGTTGTCTCAGAGGAAAGGGGCGATGTGCTGATTGCCAAAGGCAATCGCCTGCGCGAAATCAAGCAGAAACAAACGCTGGAAAAAAACATACAGGAACATTTGGGCGTCGCTGCCGTCGATCAGGGGGCGGCGCGAAAAGAAGGTCTTGAAATCGCATCAGCTGCCATGCTGTCCATCCTGTTTATCACCGGCATCTGGTTCAGTGTTTCCAGAGGACAGGATACACTGGTTTCTCTGGATATCCCGGTAGATTATATCAATCGGGCAGCCGGCACCGAAATCGTCGAAACGTCAGCAAAATCCGTCAGTCTGGTGTTAAGCGGATCGGGCGCCCTGGTCAAATCCGTCACACCGGATCAGGTCGGTGTCCGGCTGGATCTAAGCAAAGCCACCGTCGGAGGCAATACCTTTACAATTACTTCTGATAACATTTCTCTGCCGCCCGGTATCGTGCTGCGCGAAGTGACGCCATCTGAGGTCGAGGTTCTCATCGATGAGTCCATCAAAAAGCAATTACCGGTCCAGATCGATTGGGTGGGCAGACTACCAGAACATCTGATTTTAGTGGATGCGGTAACCAATCCGGAAACGATTGAGGTCACCGGCAGCAAACGGATTTTAGAAAACATTGAGACAATCTACACCGAAAAAGTGGTGCTCGATGATTTAAGCGGTAAAGGCGAATTAACGGCCAACCTGGTTTTGAGTCCGGCATCTCTTAAAATTGCGCCCGGTTCCGAGGATACGGTCACGATCCAATATTTGATTCGTGAAAGAGATTAGCCAAAGGATAACGGGATCAAAATAAGAAGGTCAGAAAGTGAGGTCTTGATCGATGATCGTTGCTTTTTTGATGATGGTCGCAGTACTTTGTGTATTTTTGATCGCTACCCGGCCACGGATGATCACCCCGCTTTCAAAATAGACATCGCCTTCAATGCTCAACGCTTCACAGTCCACCAGAGAGGGTATTCCTTCCTTAAAGCGCTGCTCCAGAAGATCTAATTTTCCATAAAAGCTCGGATCCAGTTTAATCTTGACGGTTTCCGGTCGACCGGTTGGCATGCGCTCCGGGTTTAGACAAAGTTGGTAATCCTCTTTGAGCACATAACAATCCGAGCGCAGTGCCAGAAGGTCATTGCAGGATTTGACCGGAAAAAATCGAGATCGGGGTACTTTTACGGCGGTGGCACCATCAAAAAGTGAAATCGCAGCGCCCATGGCGGTCTCAACCTGATATACGGCGGGACTGTTTGCATTTCTGGGATCTACGGTTTTTGGGTTCAGAATCATGGGCAGATGGAGGGTGTGTTCTTTTGCAAACAACCGGATTAAGGATTCCAGGTTAATCCAGATATTATTGGTATTGAAAAAGCGGTAGCGGCTGATATCCTGGAATGCCTTTATTTCATCCTGGGGGCATTGGGCTGCTTCGCGCAAAACCAGACGCCCGTTGCGGTGTCTGGCCAGATGTCCGCCCTTGATATCCGCAGGGGTTTTTTCAGCCACCTCCATCATAAACGGGAATTGGTGCTCGGCAAGATAGCCCAGCAGTCCTGCTTCCATCTGAGCGCCGAGATTATCCAGATTGTGAATAAAGGCATACCGGATACCGTCTTTTAGCAGGTTGTCCAGCATGCCGGAGGTATGAAGCGCCGTAAACACATCACCGTGTCCGGGCGGATTCCATTCCAATTCCAGATTTTCCGGCCACGTGGCCGGTTGCAGATCTGCCTGCTGGATCTTTGGAAACTTATGCTGGATAAATTGAAGCGGTGCCAGAGGGGGATTTATTTTGGCTAAGGCTTCCCGGGTGGCCGCATGGGTATTGAAGCTGTTCATCAAAGCCAGCTGAACCTCTTGATGCTCAGCCTGTTTTAAAATAATTTCAAGAAAGTTTTTTCCGTTTTTGGCTTCGATCAAGGACTTGGGACCGGTTAACCCCATGGTTGTTCCCAGCCCGCCATTCAAAACAATTCTGACACATTGCTGCAGGACGCGCCGGCCGGCGGCGGCGTATTTTTCTAAATGGTCAAAATCCTGAATATCCCGCAGCTCAAGCGGTTCAATTTCGTGATCGTAGATCAGGCCGGTTTTACCGCTGAGCACCTGCTTGTAATAATACGCAAAGGTATCGATGACCAAGGGCTGCAGACCTTCGTTTTCCATTTTGGCGACAAAGGCGGGCAGATGTCCTTCAGTCTCCGATTTCGGCATTTACATCTCCATTTCAAGCGGTCCGGGGTTCAGCGTTGCGGGTGTCAGTCTTATTTCTTCTGTTCTCCGTCTTCTGTGGTCTGACCTCTGTCTTTACGCGACTGGAACAATCCACCCCAGCTGATCTTCGGCCTTGCCGTATTGAATGTCGGTGATGGCATTGTAGTATTTGAGGGCAACCGGGCCGACCTCGCCGCCGGAGATGGTAATGACTCGGTCTCCGTATTTGATTTCGCCGACCGGAGAAATGACAGCGGCGGTCCCGGCGCCGAAAACTTCCTGCAGGTTACCGTCAGCATGGGCCTGCATCAATTCGTCGATACTGATTCTTTTTTCCGATACCTTATCGTTCCAGTGTTTGGCCAATCGGACCACAGAATCCCGGGTGATCCCCGGCAAGATACTGCCGTTTAGCTCGGGGGTGACGATTTCATCGTCGATGACAAAAAAGATGTTCATGGAACCGACTTCTTCCAGATATTTCTGCTCAACGCCATCCAGCCACAGCACCTGTGAATATCCCTCTTCGTGGGCCTCTTCACCGGCCAGGATACTGGCGGCATAGTTACCCGGGGTTTTGGCTTCGCCTACCCCGCCGCGCACCGCTCTTACGTATTTATGGGTGACCAGAATTTTAACCGGGTTGAATCCTTCGGGATAATAGGCGCCTACCGGTGAAAGGATGATGAAAAAACGGTAGGTATGTGAAGCGCGTACGCCCAGATAGGGATCCATCGCAATGAGGGTCGGCCGGATGTAAAGCGATGTTTCCGGTGCGCCCGGAACCCAGTCTTTTTCCATTGTGAGCAGCTGTTTGAGGGCATCGAGGGCAAAGTCCTCGTCGATTTCAGGCATACACAGTCGCCTGCAGGAACGATTCAAACGCTTAAAATTTTCCTGGGGCCTGAAAAGCTGAATGCTGCCGGATTCCGTGCGGTAGGCTTTAAGTCCTTCAAAAGCGCCTTGAGCATAATGCAAAAACATGTTGGACGGATCCAATGCCATCGGGCCATAGGGCTCGATGCGTGCCGAATGCCAACCCTTATCCGGCTCGTAATCCATGATAAACATGTAATCGGTGAACAGGGTCCCAAACGCCAGTTTGGATTCATCCGGCTTTTCTTTTGGGCGTGCAGATTCTATGACGGTCACTTCCATGGAATCCTCCTCGGTGATTCAAAAATTTATGGACTTATCCTCAGCTTTATCTTCCTAATTTAATGGATATAGTATATTCAAGTGATAAATCAAGAGATAAGTTCGCTTTACCGGGTCTCAATTCTGTGGTGCATAGGTTCACGCCCTTTCCTTTGGAAAGTGGGTTTATTGACATCAAGCGCGACCTCGGATATAAGCGGCCTTTTGGATTTTGTTATCGGCGCTTTGCGCCAGTGCGCTGAAAGAAAGGAATTCTCATGAGTGATACAGAGCGAATGGCCAATGTCGACCCGGTTCGGCTTGGTCCTGACGATCAGTTTAAATTTAAATGCCACCCGGGCGTGGAATGTTTCACACAATGCTGCCGGGACATTAATATCATCCTGACGCCTTATGACATCATCCAGCTAAAAAATAAATTGCAGCTGTCATCCGAGGATTTTTTGGCAATTTATACCGAACCGCAAATGCTGGAAAAAACAGGCCTGCCGGTGATTACGCTTAAGTTTCTGGAAGATGAAGAATCGGATTCGGACAGTAAGCTGTGTCCTTTTGTCAGAGAAAACGGCTGCCTGGTATACGACAATCGGCCGACTACCTGCCGCTATTACCCGTTGGGGGTCGCATCACTGAGCCACAAAGAAGGTGCCGATGGAGATGATTTTTATTTTTTCGTGCATGAGCCTCACTGCCTGGGGTTTAAGGAAGAAAAACTCTGGACGGTCAAAGAGTGGCGCAAAGATCAGGGCGTCGATATTCACGACGAAATCAATGCCGAGTGGAGCGATTTGCTGGTGCGCAAGCGATCTTTCCCGCCCAATATGCAGCTGAGCGAACAGACGAAAAATATGTTTTTTCTGGTAAGTTATAACATCGATAAATTCCGGGAGTTTATTTTTGAAAGTTCGTTTTTGAAACGTTACGATATTGATAAATCCACCCTTAATCGGATCAAGGATGACGAAATCGAGCTGCTCAAATTTGGTTTGAAATGGCTGAAATGGCTGCTGTTTAAAGAAGGCGATTTCAAACTCAAGGCGGACGCCGCAAGATAAACTTCGAAAAGCGGCTTAAACTGTCGGTGGACGGAGATGATTTTACCATCATCAAAGTTAAGATTTAGTTGGCTTGCCAACCGCCAATAGTGGTGCCTGTAGTTTTACCAGAGTTGTGATTTGATCTACATATCCCCACACCAATAAACAATTCCTAGAGAAATTAACACTATATGGTGGTATCGATATAAAAGTGGTATCCCAAAAAACCGGAAGGTTTTCGACTGGTGATTAGTAGATGTAATCTGAACTCCGAGTTAGTCCTCAAGTTGCAGCAGCGCTATCTAAGGCATTATCGGGCGAGCATCGTAAATCACATCAAATGTAGCCTGGGACATCAGCAAAGGCGCCGCACCGTCTACGTTCAAGTTGTGGGTCCAAAGATTCCAGATCGTGTCCCCCCATTCATCAAGCTTGGAGAAAAAGAAATCAGTCTGGACGATGTATGGTGGATCACCACCGGCACCAGTACCGGTTAAGGTCGAGGCAGTTCCGTTTATCTCATCGCGCAGGAACTCTATGTACTCGCGGCTAGTGGTCTGGTAGTAGAGGTTTACCTTTACAGTATCCGCTCCTGTGGGAA
Source organism: Desulfobacterales bacterium (assembly GCA_050116835.1). Lineage (GTDB taxonomy): Bacteria > Desulfobacterota > Desulfobacteria > Desulfobacterales > JAHEIW01 > JAHEIW01. The sequence continues at coordinate 2,382 of JASFNW010000119.1, read as the reverse complement.
TGGTCAGCGACACTTCGTCGTAACCGCCGTCGTATTCAGCGGACGAGAAGTAGTTCATATCTTCTACGCCATGCCAGACGGGTACAGAAAGCCGTGTAGCGGCCTCATCGATGCGAAAACCCCTGGGCGGGATGCGATTGTCCTTGTACCTGCCGTCCGCCAGCGCGAAGTGGAAGGTCTCGCTTTCACCGGTGAGGGAACTACTGGGGTGCATTTCGTAGACCAGCTCGTCCACGTATGCCTCGTGGGTACCAAGCGGCTGAGGATCGGGTAGACCTAAACCCTCATAGGGATAGGAGAGCCCTTTCAAAGTCGCGGCGGCAGAATCGTACGGATTCACCTCGTAGATCAAACTTTCATCGACGTAAGCCTTGATATTGACGAACATGCGCCGCCCTTCGGGGAAGCCGGAGATCAGTTTGTGCCCGGAATTATTCTGAACCTGAAAGGAAAGCAAGCCGTTGGCAGGATTGTAGCTCAAGTTCTTAATCGTCGCCGCCAATAGGAGCTGCTGCTTGGCCCGCGCAACCCCTGCAAGCAGCGCCTCTGGGTCGATGCCCCCACCCTGAGCTAAGTCCAATGTAAGATGAGCGGATTCCTGGTAGAGCTGGCGGGCGTTGAAAATATCGTAGTTGGTCGAGCCTGGAGTAGCGCTGGCCAACACCCACGACACCCAGGCGTTGCCTCCAGTAAAGTCGTGCAGGGGTAGTCCGCTTTGGGGGTGCTCGACGCTCTCGCTGGGCCTGAAGACTGTATTCCAAAGGTTGGAACCCACTCCCTCTTCATCGCGCATATGGCAGTCCTGGCATCTAGCTGCATGCGTGATGTCGGGGGCACCCTGGTCCTGAAATTCCGGATTCGTGGCAGCACCATCTTGCTGGCCATAGGCGGAAAGCATGAATTCAGAGAAGGTACGCTCAACGTGAAAATAAGAGTTGGCGGAGTCCTGTTCGGTCGGAAGGGGCTGCGTTGGATCGGCGCCGAGATTAGCCAGGACCGGATTCGATACATCGTGGCAGCTACCGCAGAAGTATTTGCTCTTGTGGTAGCGGCTATAAAGCATCTGATGTCGAGGTTCAACTGCTGCGTCAGCAAAGGAAGCGCGCTTTTCACTATTAGGGCTGACAAAATACTGCCCGGCGCCATTCTCGGTGTACATGGCGCTGAAGGGCTCGTTGTCGTCGAAAAAGTTTGTATCATCGAACTGCAGGATGCTCTCTGCCAGGATCGCGTCTTCTGCGTGGGTGGCACCAGCTCTGGGTTTAGAACGAGTATTACTTGCATTTGTCTCATCCCAGTAGCCCAGCCAGTCGCTTCCTTCCCGTGTGCCATAGTAGGTTGTCTCAAAGAATGGGTCCCACAAAGTGTGGCAGAAGTCGCAGTGTACCCCATCGAAATCGGCGCCGGTCATGGCTGATGCATTGGGCGGATCAGAACGTCCCTCGAGCCACCCCTTCGGAAAGTGGCAACGCTCGCAGATATCCACTGCGTTTGGTGTGCCTACGGCCCAGATGGAGTCCTGTGCGGCGACGGTCAAGGACGACCAGAATAGGAAATCCCGGGCAGACTGGGTCATCATTGATCCCTTCCAGTTAAACCCCGGTTTAGCATCATGTTGCCAGCCTTCGTGACAAAATAGACATTTGTCCGTAGCCTCCAGTGATACCTGACCGGGTTGGGTGCCTGGCATCCTTACAAGGGGATCATCAACGACTGCTACGGGAGTCCAGGCGTTGGCAATGGCGATGAATAATATCATCACCGTAATTGCAACGATTGCTGTTGTAATACGCGTTATCATGGGATGTCCCTTTCGAGTTTAGATTATGCAAGCACAGGTCAGAGTGGATTGCACATTTTCCCTATTGGGTTTTAACTCGCCCACTCAGTATGTGGATCAATTATAAAGGCAGTGCCTGTTGAGAATCAGGAATCGATTTAAGAATTGCAGATCAGCTTCAGGTCAGGTGGAATAGCGTATTCAACATTAATAAACGAATCGAAGGGATTTAGTCAATTAAAAATGAAACTGATCCGGGTCCGGCCCGAAGCGCTGTGACCGATCCAGATCGTCTATCCGGGCCATGTCCTCGGCTGAGATTTCGAAATCGAAAATATCCGCGTTGGCTTTCATCCGTTTCTGATGGACGGATTTGGGAATGGTGACGACCCCTTTCTGCAAATCCCACCGCAATACCAGCTGAAATGGGGTTTTGCCGTATTTTTCGGCCAGGCTCTTCATCAGCGCCACCTCGCCCACCCGGCCCCGCATCAGCGGGCCCCAGGCCTGGGGCTGAATGTCATGCTGCCTGCAGAAATCCAGCAGCTCCGGCTGCAACAGGCAGGGGTGAAATTCCACCTGGTTGACCATTGGCGTTACTG
>JASFNW010000118.1:0-16088 GCA_050116835.1 Desulfobacterales bacterium | reverse complement strand
GGATCTTGCAGGTTATTGATATTGGTGAAAAACAGCTTAAACAATGGATGCAGTTCCACCTGAATTTCAGCGCTCGCGTAGTACTTGTCGAGCACAAATAATTCTCCCCGGGCCAATCGCTCCGTAATGTTCTTGTTTGACAATGCCCCCGGATAATCACTTTCTCCGAGGCCGTTGTAATAGAATTCCAGCAAACCATAGCAGTTTTTTCCCCACCAGGTCCAGGAGTAGTCGATATTGGCAACGCCCGACATGTAATTTTGCGTGTTCTGTCCTTGAGCGTCATCTAAAAAGGTTGCGGTGATATCCGCGCGCCAGGCGGCACCGCCCCAGATGCCGGAGCTTCCTAAACCCACCACATAATCATCGTAGTGCCGAGTCGCCATAATATCAAACTCGGTTGTATCGGCCGCCAAATGCAGCAGAGCGGCCAGTGAATTGCGGTCGGCTTCCACATTATTCGTATTCGGGTCGCGTCTGACCACATACAACAGCTGTAGATCGAGGCTGGCCGGAAGGCCAAATTGAGCCAGTGCCATATCATCGCCGACCTTGTAATCACGTTGAACATCGGCGGGCGGGAATGGATTAAACAAATCCATGGGATTGAATATCAACCCGTTGCCCCAGGTGATGGCTTGGCGGCCCAAACGAAGCATCCACCGATCGCGCCTCAGGGTCAGGTTCAAACGGTCCAGGCGCTGAGCCAGAACATAGCTATCTTTTTCTGTGATCGTGTGCGTTAGATCCATCAGGCGACGATCATCATTGAGCGGTGCGCGCAAAAACAGCGTACTGCCTTCAAAATTAGGGAGAATTTCTCTTAAGTCCGCCGTTTTTTCGTTTGCTTTGCCGCCCACAAAAATGGCTTCATACTGTGTTTCGAAGCGGCCCCAATCGGCAAAGAAGGTGTCGTTGTTGATTCTCAGATCCGTATCCAGATTCAAATAGGTTCCGGTGCCGACCGGTTCAAAAACGGTATCGTTGCGGGCAAAAGTGGCCGAACCGATGGCCTTCAATCTCCCGCCCCAGTGCATGTCAATTTGATCCAGCCAGGATTTAGGCGCGGATTCGGAAGTTTGTCGGGGAATGTCTGTTATGGGATTCTCAGGTGGTGCTGCCCAGGCATGGTTTATAGAGCTCAGCAGGATACAAACACCGCTTATCAGGAAAATGATGCAGCGGTTCGTTTTCATTGATAATCGATTCATCATTTTATTTATAATCGGGCCTTTTACGGATGGGTGGATTCGGGTCATGACACCTTGAAGAGGCGACGAAGATGAATCTGATTGCAAACTTTGAGCTATGAGCTATCAGCTATGAGCTCAATTTGCTTTTACCCGGTCATCCACCAGGTGGCCATCTTTTAGTTTTACCAATCGATGGGCATAATTCATCACCATGCGGTCGTGGGTTGAGAAAATGAAGGTGATCTGTTTTTCGGCATTCATCTGTTTCATCATCTCCAGCAATCCCTGACCGGTTTTGGAGTCCAGGTTCGCGGTGGGTTCATCGGCCAGTACAATGGCAGGGTCAGAAACAATGGCCCGGGCGACGGCCACGCGCTGCTGCTGTCCCCCGGATAGTTCCGCCGGTCGCCGATCATATTTGCCGGCGAGCCCCACTTCATCGAGTATGGCTCTGGCTTTGGATCGGCGAGTCGATGCCGGCCGTCCTTGCAGCAGCATGACATACTCGACGTTTTCGATGGCCGACAGCACCGGGATCAGATTATAGGCCTGAAATACAAAACCGATTTTATGCAGCCGCAAACTGGCCAGCTGGGATTGGGACATGTTTTCATAAACCGCGCCATCGACGATGATATTTCCCGAATCAAAGCGGTCCAGACCGCCGATCATGTTTAACAGCGTGGTCTTGCCGGACCCTGATGGGCCGGCCACGGCCAAAAATTCCCCTTTGTCAATCTGCAGGCTGACATCCTTTAAGGCCTGAACCGACAGCTGACCCTGCTCGTAAGCTTTATTTACCTCCTGGCATTCAACGATTTTCACTTTAATTGTCTCTCCTATTAAAATTTGTTTAAATTCGAAATCAGAATCTCGAAATCCGAAACTATTTCAAAATCATAAATTCCAATGTTCAATCTTTTGAATTTAGGTCATTTAATATTCGGATTTGTTTCGCATTTAGGATTTCGTGCTTCGCGTTTATTATTTATGTGTGCGCGAGTGCTTGTACAGGCGTAAATCGCGAGGCCTTTATCGCCGGATAGAGACTTACCAGCAACCCCAGCAGCAACACGGTTAAATTGGCGACCAGGACATCCTTTAGCGCCACGGCCGGATAGATAATACGGGTCATGCCGGCGTATTCGGCACCGGCTGCCAGGGCTGACAGGTCGATCCCGCTGCCGGAAAGGGCATAAATGCTCAAAAAACCCAAACTATTGCCCATGATCATTCCACAGGCGAGTAAGAGAAAAGACTCCACCAGCACTGCACGCAGAATCCACCAGGGTTTCATGCCCAGCGCTTTCATCAAACCAAATTCACGCATGCGTTCAAACACTGCCATCAGTGTTGTATTGACGATACCGAATCCCATGGCCACAAAAACCACCAGAAACCAGAACCACATGAATCCGTCCAGGATCCTCAAGTAGGCGGTTTGAAAGGGCAACAGATCCCGCCAATCGTGAATTTCGAATTGATCGGCGGGCAGGGTGGACTTGAGGCTACCGGTCACATCCTCTGTTTCTGCGCCTTCGGGCAGCAGAATCGATATTTCAGAGATGCTCTCTCCCATGTTGAGCATTTTTTGACTGGCTGAGCGGGTAACGAACACAAACTGCTTCTCGGTGGATTCCATTTCGGATCTGAAGATCCCCACGATGCGAAATGCCCGGGATGCAATTTCCTGTTCTGTATTCTGAGCCATCAGCACCAGTTTTCGTCCGATTTTGGTTTCAAATTTTTTGATCAGCGCTTCACCGACAAGAATACCGTTTTCTTCTTCCGGTGACAGGTAACGCCCCTTGAAAACGGCTGAACCGATGAACGAAACCGTGGTCTCTTCCTGCGGGTCAATGCCGACCAGGGTTACACCACGTGAATGCCTGGCGTTGCTGGCAATCGCATTAACGCGCACCCGTCGAACCCACTGGGCGCCGGAAGGCAGCTTTTCAGACAAGGCGTTTTCAACCACCCGGCTGGCGGTCATACGGTTTTCAATGGACGGGTCATTGCGATAGCCTTTGTGGTGAATTTGAATATGGCCGGTGAGAGTAGCGATGCCATTTTTGACCATACCTACCGCAATCCCGCGCATCAGGGCGCCTAGTAAAATCATACTCCATACCCCGATAATCACCGCTACCAGAATAACGATCGTGCGCCGCGGATTACGCCAAACATTGCGCCATGCCAGTTGTGGATACATAAAAATGCCTAAATTTAAAAATGACTAAAATGATCTAAAATGGGGAAAAACGATCTCAATATAGTCTAGTGTAAATTATGAAGAATTATTAATAACTAACCGTAATTATGATGTTATATTATATAGAATGCCTTGAATAAAAAATCTGCAATCCGCTATCTAAAATCTGAAATCTAAATGGCTGTCATGGCTTCCACCGGCCGCAAGCGACGAATCTTTAACGCCGGATACAAAGCCGCAAAAAAGGTGAAAAACAACACCATAAACGGTCCAATGGTGACGGATAGCAACGACAGCTTGGGATACATGCGACCGGTAATGCCGAACTGACTGAGCAAGTCCGATCCGCCGGAAAAATCGATACCGTGCACCTGAAAATAGGCGGTCACCCCGATTCCGATGCCTATACCGGCAATGATGCCGATCAGGGTAATGGTCATTGACTCTATCAACAGGATTTTGGTCAATCGTTGGGGAGTTGTCCCAATCGCCATCATGACGCCGAATTCTCTGGTGCGCTCAAATATGGCCATCAAAAAAGTATTCAAAATACTGAAGGCTACCACGATGATGAGCAGACCATAAAAAATGAGTCCGCTGATCAAATCCATCTCGATCGCCTGTCGCAGGCCCGGCATCAGTTCCTGCCAGTCAAGCGTCTTCAGTTCTTTACGGCCTTCCAGAGCCGAAAGGGCGCTTTGTAATTTGGCCTTTATTCCGGCTATGTCTGATAAAGATTTACCGATAATGACAATTTCATGCACGGCCTGATCCATCGAGAAGATATCTTGAAAGGTGGTCAAAGGGATTTGCATGGCCGCACGATCGTATTCGTCGATGCCTGAACTGAAAATGCCCTTAACGTTGACAGCCGTGGCGGCAATAGATCCATCCCGGCCCTGGCCGATCAGGGTAAGCTCATCGCCGATTTTAGCACGCAGGTTCTTGGCCAGCAATTTTCCGATAACGGCCTGGTGACGATCAGTGTTTTCTAGAAAATGTCCCTCGCGCACCAGCTGTTTAAGGCGTGAAACCCTTGCCTCCTTTTGCGGATCGATACCGGTTACGACGACGCCGTAGGTTCTGTCTGCCGATGAAACCAGAGAAAAGGCCTGGCCTCTGAATGTATAAGCGGCGACTTCCGGAATTTGCTCCACCACTTTGGCAATCTCCTGCGGCTCCGGTATGACAAACCGAATGCTCTTTCTTTCCGGGTATGCGTCGGCCTGGATTTGCAGGTGGCCGGTGCTGATCTTAACCGAGGTGTTGATCATGGTTTCATAGCTGCCAAATTGAAAAGACAGCATAAACACCAGCAAAACAGAGGCAAATGTGATTGCGCACACGGTTAAAAGGGTACGCCGGGGATTGCGCCAGATGTTGCGCCAGGCCATTTTGGTTTCAATGGACAAAGGGTTATTTCCTGCGCCGCTTAAGGCTGTTCAAGGTAAACAGCCGGTCCGGTAGACTGGATTTGAACTCCAGGGATTTGTAGGTCAGCTGGGTATATCGATTCTTTTCATCCACATTTCGCATGCGCCAGACTTTGGGGAATAAGCGATCGCCGAGCATCTGGATTTTCATGGCGGTCATGATTTTAACCGGATGAAGATCCTCATCGAAAAATTCTTCGCTCAACCAGATGTGATCTTCCCGAATTTTCAGGCGTTGCATCCCCCAGACCACCGGGGCATTGGGTTTGGGCATGGATTCGATGACGTAGACCGTTTTATTCTCGTGAATATCTGTACCCGTGATCGTATGAGTATAATCCAGCAGCAGGCTGTCGGATTTTGCGAGGTCATTATTGGAAAAATCCGACCCCATCCAGGACTGACTCATCATGGACGGCGGAACTTTGATAACCCGATTGACCTTAGGGTTATAGATCCACATTTCACGGCCCTTTTTTAGGGTGCCATTACCGTAGTCTTTTGGCGGGGCTTCAATATAAAACAGGCTATCCTTTTGTCCCCGGGTCCAGGCCTTGATGGTCATGGATCGCTCCCAATCTTCGCGATGGATTTGCATCTCAACCGTCCCGATGGATGCTTTGCCTCGCCAGTAATTAAAGCCATCCCGGACAATCTGATCGGCATCCACCGCAGGGCAGGGGTCTGTTGCGGTCAAGATGAAGGTGAAAACCAACATTAAAAATGCGATTATTCGCCAGTTCATTTTTTTCCCTTCTAAAATCTGAAATGATTAATCTTCTATTACCAGTCCGCGCAAAACGGTCTCCAAAAAATCCCGGGCAGTTGCGGCAGGATCAAAATTTTCGTCAAACCAGGCCTGTAGGAACAGGGCATCCCAGGTGCCCACCAGTGCCGCTGCGATGGGTTCGGGTTTCACATCCGGGCGAAACTCACCGCCGTCAATTCCATCCTGAATCAAGCCGCAAACGATAAGACGGTAATTAACATAGATTTGTTTAAATGCCGCTTTGAATCTCTGGCGCATCCGAGTTGAGGAAGAAGCCGACCAAAATTCCATTACCAGCACAAAGACGTCTTTTATTTCGTCCCACAGTCCCATCAGGCTATCATTTAGCCCTTTAAGGCGTTCGGTGGCTTTATCTCCAAGCGAAGAAAGACCGGCGGCCGCCGCTTTTTCCATTTTTTTTTGGAACCACTCAAACACCGCGAAAAACAGATCTTCTTTGCTTTCGAAATATTCATATACGGTTCCTTTGCCGATATTGGCCTCCATGGCGATATCGGCAATGACGGCATTGGAATAGCCGCTGCGTGCAAATACCCGGGCGGCGGCTGCGACGATCTGATTTCTTTTGATTTCTTTTTGTTGCTCCATTTTATGCAACGCATTCACCTCCCGGTAGATTAACCGTCAGGCCGACCCGGTGTCGTTTAATCAGAGATGGTGGTAAAGTTTTGAGGAAACACCGACCGACTGGTCAGTCAAATTAGCAGTTTTTATTATGCGTGTCAAACCCAAAATTGGCACGAAGTTACCTTTTTGGGCAGAATCTTGGTTGACCGGATCGTGCGGGTTTGAAAAATCTAATTAAAACATATTGAAAATATTATGTTATTTTAATTAAACACCAAATGGCACGGGATTTGCTAAAATATTGTTCAGTCAATTCCGGAGGTCATCAAGCGTTATTGGATTAACGTCCAAATGAAAATTTTTATGATCATGACAAGTGCTAAATTAAAAACCGTCCCGTTGGCTCGCCGGAGCTCTGGTGGATTCACCCTGGTGGAACTAATGATTGTCATCGCCATCATCGGTATACTTTCAGCCATTGCCGTGCCGAATTACATAAATTTTCGCAAAAAGGCCCAGGTCGCTCAAGTTGCTGCCAATCTCAAAAACTTTGAGAAGGGCTTTATCGCTTATGCCATCGATTATGAAAATTTTCCGGACGATTGCCACACCGATAATGGTCCCTACGGTCTGCCGAACGTCGAGATTGAAGCCTATATTTCAGTCGAAGAATGGGCGGCACCCACTGCCCTGGGCGGACGTTACAACTGGGAAGGACCGGATTATTATTCATATGCCGGCATATCTGTTGACGGCGCAACGGCTGATGTAAAGTATTTGCGGCATCTGGATGCCATGCTTGATGACGGTAATCTGGGGTCGGGAAGATTCCGGCAGATAGGCGGCAGATATACTTACATCATTGACCAATAATAATTATGATAAGCGTAGACAACCCATCAAGGCAAGGCTTTGACTTTTAGGCGCAGCGCAATTGTCTCTTGAATCATCTTGCGTTCCTGCTCAGATAATTTCAAAAATCGAACCTTCATGCCGCGTATGACGATTTCTTCATCGATGACATTTTGATTGTTCCAAATGACCTCGGCCTGAAAGCGGTGTGTCTTGCCCTGGTTGAGCAGAATTTTGATTGCAAAAGATTCTCCGACCGCGAAGGGATGCGGGCAGGTGATAAATGCGCCGCTGGTGGTAAGTTCCTTTATACCGACTTTCATCACACCGGCGGCCTTTTCAATCAAGGCGGGGCGTTTCAGCTGAACTCTTTCGGCCTGGGCTGTTTGCGCCTGAACTTCAAATTGCAAATTTTGCATACTGTAACGGTCGGTATCGCCCAGGGCCTGTTTTTTATAGCGCGACACCAATCGCCAAAAAATGACAAACAGCAGGGCCAGGATAATCGATATCAGCACCAGGCCCTGTATGATTGAGCTTATTCCGTCCATAGGCGTCAGGTCACGTTTTTAAATCTCTTTCTATCAGTTTATATTGTTCATCGTTTTTTGTCTACCATAATGATTGGGTTTCACCGCGTTGTTCTCAACGATCGGGGCACTGCGTGCCCCTGCCTTTTACCGCCGTTGGCGGTAAAATCCAAGCCGCCCGCTGTGCGGGTGGTCGTTAGCGCCGGGTCATTTTTTTGAATAGGGTTTGACATAATATTTTGTTTATTTTATAGTGGCTTATGGGATCGAAAGGCCATTATGGATTTGAAATCTCCCCCCCGATGATAAATCTAAATAATGTGCCATGAATGATATCGATATCATAAAGGGTTTGCGGGCCAAAAAAGAATCCGCCAAGCAGGCGACCAAACGGTCAGCGTTTGATCGTCGTTCCGGTGAAGACAAGCGTAATCGCTATAATCTGGATTACTTTATGGATGGCGGCGAAGAACGCCGCGATGGCAAGGAGCGACGTCAAACCGGTGAACGCCGCAGCGGTTGGATGCGGGTATACAAATGGTGTAGCGTGTTTTTAGGAAAAAAAGCGTCTTAGCGTTATCGGTTCGCAAGGCCGGATCACAGCAAAGATGAGGCAGGGTAAGATCAAAGCGACCCTGCCTTTTTGGTTGGCTATTTTTCGCCTATTTTTTGGCGCAGGCGCTGAATGGTTGCCTGATAATCCCGGCGGCCGAAAATGGCCGAACCGGCAACAAAGACATCCGTGCCGGCAGCGGCAACAGCGGCAATGGTTTTTTCGTTCACACCGCCGTCAACTTCAATTAAGACATTTAGACTTCGATCCTGAATTTGCTTGCGCAAGGCTTTGATTTTATCAATGCTGTTGGGAATAAATGCCTGGCCACCAAAGCCGGGATTGACGCTCATAATCAGAACATAGTCAACATATTCAAGTATGGATTCCAGGCTCGCCACCGGGGTCGAAGGATTCAGGACAACACCGGCCTGTGCGCCCGAATCCTTTATGAATTGAATTGTGCGATTCAGATGAATGCAGGCTTCAAGCTGAACTGAGATATAGGCCGCCCCGGCAGAGGCAAATGCTGCAATATAATTATCCGGATTCTCGATCATTAAATGCACGTCGATTGGCAAATTCGTCACAGCTTTGACGGCTTCTACGATAAGCGGCCCGATGGTGATGTTTGGCACAAAATGGCCGTCCATCACATCGGCATGAATCCAGTCGGCACCGGCCGCCTCAACCGCTTTGATTTCATCTCCGAGCTTCGAAAAATCTGCTGACAGAATAGATGGCGCAATCAGTTTCATCTTTTTCTCTCCCCAATAAGCGTTGTTAGCCCTCGGTTTTTTGCTGCGTACCTTTGCTGGGTGGCAGCTGGAAGCCCACTTCTTGCTTTTTGCTACTGACTTTTTGCAGCTTGGATTTTGCTCAAAAAATGCCAGTTGCCGGAAGCGAGCAGCCGGAAACCATGGACCCGGAAAAAAGGCGTTGAACCGCTGAACGCTAATATGCATTATATCGCTGGGTTTTAATCAATTTGTCATTCTCATACAAAAACACAGTGGCCTCACGATCGTTCGGGATCAGCAGCCAAATTTCCTCACCGGCTTTAACAAAATCATCAAAGAGATCGTTTGTAAACCCGGCCATATTGAGGCTGACGCGAATGTGACGATTTAAAAATCCGTTGTCCAGCCGGTAGCTGAAAAGATTTCCGGTTACCAGCTCATTGGAATGGCCTGCGCTTCCCTTTTGGGTTTCGCGATTGATCAGCAGGCGCACGGTGGTGCCAGCAAAAACCTGCCGGCCGGATATGGGTTGCTGCTCGACAATGGTATTGCGCGGCTTATTGCTTTGGTAGGCGGATTTGAGCTCGCCGATAACCAGGTTATGGCGTTCGATTGATTGTAAGGCATCTTCAAGCGTTAAGCCGGCCAGGTCCGGCATTTTAAAGGCGGTCGGACGCCGCCCCAGACTCACCAGAAGGTCGACACAGGATCCGCGGGATACCACCGTACCCGATGCAGGAACCTGGGCTAAGACGAGACCTTTTTCCATTTGCCGGTAGTAGGTACGCGAAAGTTCGCCCCGACACATGTCATTTTCTTCCAGAATAATATTGGCCTGCTGAATCGAAAGTCCAAGCAAATGCGGCATCAGAAAGGTTTTGGGGCCTTTGGACAGTATGATTCTGACATCCCGACCCTTCTTGATTTCTGAACCGGGTTGCGGATCCTGAAAAACAACATGGTTTTTGGGGATGTCGCTTGTGTATTCTGATCCTTTGACCTTTGTGTTGAGTTCCAGTTCGGTCAGGATTTCCAGAGCGTAAACAACGTCCTTGCCTTCCAGATGCGGTACAATAACCGTATCTTCGCTTTTAATGATCAACGTCAGGGTCAGATAGGCACTGATGCCGGCAACCAACACGAATGCGAAAGCCAGGCTGGTGATTTTGGCTATTTTGACAATCACTTTTTTCTTTTCAATCGCGCTAAATAAAATCCATCCATGTGCTCGACGAATGCAAGTGTTGTAAATCCGATAGCAGGCTCTATACTCGATCGGATGGCAGCGGGAAGCTCTCCCAACCCATTATCTATAACAAAATTTGGCTGGATTTTCAAAAAATCCTCGATAACCACTTCATTTTCCTCGGGCTCCATGCTGCAGACTGCGTACACTATAATGCCGTTGGGGTTAACCCGGTCGGCCAAGTTTGTCAGAATTTGTTTTTGGATTTCAGACCGGCGCACCAGGCCCGCGGCGGATGCCTTCCATTTGATGTCCGGATTGCGACGCATGACGCCTAAACCGGAGCAGGGGGCATCCACTAGAATCCGGTCATAACGGTCGGATGGAGATTCAACCGGAGAACCGACCAGATCTTCGCTGACAGTCTTGACGATGGATACGCCCAGACGCTGCATTTCAGCATTCAGCAGCCGGAGTTTTTCAGGGTTTTTATCCACAGCCGTGATGGCTCCCTGGTTTTGCATCAGTTGGGCCATGTGGGCGGTCTTACCCCCCAGACCGGCACATGCATCCAATACGGATTCACCGGGTTGTGGATTGAGCAGCAGAGATACCAGCTGGGCGGCTTCATCCTGAACCTGAAACCAGCCCATTTTGAAAGCCGTCAGATGTTGTATGGGCTGTTTGGGGTTGCGGATGCGCATCCCGTCCGGCGCAAAGGATGTGGGCGCTAGATGTTCAACCTGATTTTCAAGGGAGCGGCGCAGCAGTTCGCGATTGGTTTTAAGCGTGTGCATTCGAAGCGTAATGGGCGGTATGGTGTTTATTGATTTGGACAAGGTGACGACGGTTTCCGCAGGCAGGCGGTTGAGCCATCGTTTGGCGAGCCATGCCGGGATCGATTGCAACGTCGTTAAATAAGCCACCGGATCTTCTTTAAAGGTTGGAAAGGGCACGTTGGAATAATGAACAGCGGCCTTACGTAAAAGCGCATTGACGAAACTGGTTGCCCGTGAGTTCCGGGTCTGTTTGGTTAATTCGACGGCCGTGTTGACGGCCGCTGAAGCCGGTATGCGATCTAGAAAGATAATCTGAAATAACGCCAACCGCAAAATATTCAAAACAACGGGCTGGATTCGACCGATGGGGAAATTGGAAAAATGAGCGATCACATGATCCAGGCGTCCGCGCCATCTGAGAACGCCATATACCATGGCATTCAGCAATGATCGGTCCCGCCTTGAAAGGTAATCTTCCCCCTGGGGAAGCTCCAGCAGAATGCGGTCCAGGGTTTTTTTACCCCGGTCAACCGAATTGAGTACCGTAATGGCGGTGTGGCGAGCATCGGCCATCAGTGTATACCATCTATGCTATTGGAAAAATAAGCGCATTCAGCGATCATCACCCTCACCGTAATTGAACACTCCGTGATTTTGGAACAACGGACTGCCATATGTCCAACAACGCCTTTTGAAGTGACTTAAATGCCGACACCATCTGGTTAATTCTCTAGCTTAGGCGTGTTCCCGGCGGCAGTTGATATCCTCGCATAAAATCTGCGATGGCCAGGCGTTTTCCGGAAGGACCCTGAATCCGCAAAATCGACAATGCCCCTTTTCCGGTGGCCACCAACAATTCGTCGGGAAAACCTTCAAGGATCGTGCCGGCAGGTGCCGATGCCGGTTCATCTATCGGGGCGGCTTTCAATATCTTCAAGCGATTTTGATGATGAAACGCAAATGCCCCGGGCCAGGGCGTCATCCCCCGTATGAAGGACGCTAATGTTGCGGCTGTTTTTTGCCAGTCGATGCGGCCGTCTTGCTTTTGCAAAAGGGGCGCATAGGTTGCTTTGTCGTGGTCCTGCCGCTTGGGTTGCAGCGTTTGGTCTGACAGCTGTTGCAATGTATGCAGCAGAGTGTCGGCGCCAAGCGTTGCCAGACGATCGTGTAGAGTGGCTGCGGTATCGGTGGACAAAATCGGTTCAGGTCTGGACATGAGGATATCCCCTGTGTCCATGCCTGTATCCATAAACATGGTCGTCACACCGGTTTGTGTCTCGTCATTGATAATGGCCCATTGAATGGGCGCCGGACCGCGGTACTTTGGCAACAGAGAGGCGTGGACGTTGATGGCGCCTATTTTGGGCACCTGTAGAATTTTTTCGGAAAGCAGATGGCCGTATGCGACGACGACGAGTAAATCGGGTTGAATCCGCCATAGTTTTTCTGCGAATTCGGCGCTATTGGGTTTTGCAGGCTGCAGCAGATCCAGATTCAAGTCCAGTGCTCTTTGTTTTACGGGTGGGGCAACGGGATTACGGCCGCGTCCTTTGGGCCGGTCAGGCTGTGTGATGACCCGTTTCAGCTGGTAACCTTCTCGGTGCAATGCTATCAGAGACGGCACGGCGAAATCGGGAGTGCCCATGAAGATAATGGAGAACTTATTTTTCACTGAGATCGCAGTTTCTTTTTCATCCGGCGCGTGTAAATCTGCCTTTTCAAAGCGCTAACGTGATCGATAAACAATTTACCTTTTAAATGATCGATTTCATGCTGTAAGACGATGGCCAGCATGCCTTCGGCTTCCAATTGCAACGGGTGGCCCTCGCGGTCAACGCCTTCAACCAAAATGGAAGCATTGCGTTTCACGTCCGCCCGGAACTCGGGAACACTCAAGCAGCCCTCGTTTTCAGATAGAATTTCGCCTTCCTGTTCGATGATGCGCGGGTTGATCAGGACCTGTAAAGCGCTTCCATCTTCATGAGGCGAGATATCGTAAATCAATACGCTGCGGTCCCAGCCGACCTGGATGGCCGCCAGCCCTACGCCCGGGGCCGCATACATGGTCTCGGACATCTGATCGATCATATTTTGAACGTTCCCATCGATGTTGTCCAATTCACGGGTGGGATTGCGCAAAACAGTATCCGGATATGTCAGAATTTTAAGTTTGGACATAATATCGAATTACCTGAACCTTAGTTGCGGATAAAGCCCCTGCTGGATTTTCAGTAAAAAATGCCGGTAAGTTTTTCTCATTATCTCACAAAGATGAGTGCTTTATCAACCTGTTTGCGGCTTGATGGATCTTTTCTCGTATGAAACCTGCCAGATATTGACGCTGGTCCTTACAGCTGAAATCAGACCAATGATGATAACGGGAAACATCTGCAGTGCATGATTGGCCAGCGTAAATCCTGCTGCAGCATCCGATTTAATCCCAAACAGGGCCATGGCAAAGACCCCGCCGGCTTCCCACAGCCCCCAGAATCCGGGAACCGATGGCAGGGCCACAAACAAGCAAATGATAACCATGACAGCAAACATTTCAATGTAGGATAGATCAACTCCCGGGCTGCCAAGACTAAACACGTAATAAGATAGGGCTGCTGTAATCCACACCAGAAGTGAATAAATGGCACACACGAATATTTTCCGGGGATACTTTACGAACGTAAAGCCTAAGGCAATATTGTCAATGAATCGATTAAACGGTTCACATACCTTTACCCGAATCTTTGTTCGGGTCGATTCAGCCACGAAGAAGACCAGGCTCGGCAGCGCCAGAACCATCCGATGTATGATGCGACGGATGGTCCCAATGCTGACGGCAATCATTCCGGACATCATCAAAATGCCCAACAGGATTATCCTGTTATATAGCATCTCGAGGGTGGCACGGTTGAGTTGCACATCGCCAAACATAATGTCCGCATCCGGATTGATTTCAATGGCCGTCAGCGTAATTACCGCGAAGGCCATCAGAGCAGCTACATCAAATATGCGTTCTGCAGCGACCGTCGCAATACCCGTGGCGAAGGGTACTTTTTCTTTTTTCTGTAGAATGGCAGGCCGCGCAAATTCTCCAAGTCGTCCGGGAAGAATGCAGTTGATCATAAAGCCAATCATCAGGGGATGGAAAGCCTGCCATATGCCGATTTTATGGCTCGATGCCAAGATAAATTGCCATCGCAGCGCCCGGATAAAAAAGCTGACCAGCACCAGGAACACGGCCGGAATCGTCCAGAAGTAATTTATCGATCCAAGATATTTAAGAAGGTCTGCGAGCGGGACATTTCGGAAGGCAAAATATAGCGCTGCTGCAGAAAGCGCTATACCGGCTACCAGAGAGATAAGGAAACGGTTTTTCATAAAAGAAACATGGGTTGCCTGAAACGCACGACTGTAAGATTGGTCACTGTCTATTGGTCATATGCTGCCAGAATTTTTCGGGCTGCATTGATGTCCTGATGGATCTGGTCTTTAAGCTCAGCGATGCCACTAAATTTTTTTTCATCCCGTATGCGCTCAATAAAATTGACGCGTATTTTACGGTTATAAATGTTTTCGTCAAAATCTAAAATGTGGACTTCAACGGTGAATTCGTTGTCAGTAAAGGTGGGGCTGTAGCCAATGTTGGCCACACCCCTGTAGAGCCGCTGCTGGTATTCAACCGTGACGGCGTATATTCCGGTTTTGGGGCATAGCTCATCTTGCAGGTTGATATTGGCGGTGGGGATGCCCAACAGTTTGCCGCCGCGATCACGGCCTTTGACCACCAAGCCTCTGATTTGATAGGGACGACCAAGCATTTGGCGGGCCGGTTTAATCTCACCGGCCATCACCAGTTCTCTGATGCGGGTGCTGCTGATGCGATCCGGCACATTGCGGGTTGCCTTGATCCATTCAGAGACGATGACGTCGTAGTCCATTCGGGCGGCATAGGATTTTAAAACCGCCAGATTGCCTTCCCGGTTTTTGCCAAAAGTATAGTCTTTACCGACAACAATGGCCTTCATTCCGATCTTTTTGATTAACAGGTCTTTGATAAATTCTTCAGCGGAGAGGGTGGCGAACTTTTTGGTAAACGGCACACAGATGAGCACGTCGATACCGGAGCGCTCGATCAGTTCTTTTTTTTGTTCATACAGTGTGATCAGAGGCGGGTGGTTGTTTTGTTTTAGAACCCGCATGGGGTGAGGTTCAAACGTCATGGCGATGGCGGTTCCTCTAATCGCTTCGGCCTTTTCGATGACTTCATGAAACAAAGCCTGATGGCCAATGTGAACCCCATCGAAATTTCCAAGGGTGATGACGGCATTGACAAACGGTTGCTGAATGTTTTCGAGACGATCAAATATTTTCATTTTCACGGTTGCGGTTTTACTCTGAACGTTGGACGATTACGCGCAATTACAGCCTTGACATGCTTAGTAAAAAAAGATATTTAAAGCAACCCCTGAACGCCTTTTCGCGAAAGGGGCGATACGGAGTTTGCCGAAGTGGCGGAATTGGTAGACGCGCTAGGTTCAGGGTCTAGTGGGGGTTCCCCCGTGGGAGTTCGAGTCTCCCCTTCGGCACCACCATTATAAACACAAAAAGCGCAAGTTCAATATTGCGCTTTTTTTGTTGCGGTTGCAAGGCGCAGCTATCAATGAGCCGGCAATGAATCTTGCGACAGTCCTTTCCATCGTCCGGTGATTGAAATTCAATGCTTAACGTTGGATTTTGACACTGTTAATGATCACCGGCTCTACTGGCTTGTCACCGGGTCCGGTTTTAGCGGATCCGATTTCTTGGACGACCTCGATGCCTTTTATCACCTTTCCGAAAACCGTGTGCCGATCGTTCAGGTGCGGTGTGGGAGCCAGCGTAATGAAAAATTGGCTGCCGTTGGTATTGGGTCCGGCGTTGGCCATCGACAGAATGCCTTCGCTGGAATGCCGCAACCCGGCATCAAATTCATCTGCGAACTGATATCCGGGACCGCCCATTCCGTTTCCCTGGGGACACCCGCCTTGAATCACAAAACCATCAATCACCCGGTGAAAGGTCAGTCCATCATAAAAATTGCCTTCGCGATCCGTCTCCTGGCGTCCTTCTGCCAGGTTAATGAAATTCCAAACGGTTTGCGGGCATTCCTTGGCGTAAAGCTCGGCTTCAAAATTACCCAGACTGGTTTCAAATATCGCAACCGGTCGTTCAATCTCTTCTCGGTAGTCAATTTTTTTGCCCATTATATTCTCCTTGCAC
>JASFNW010000117.1:0-16255 GCA_050116835.1 Desulfobacterales bacterium | reverse complement strand
GCGTTATCTCCTTGTTCAGCTCTTTAATGCCGCTGCCTTCGATCAGAAAGCAGTCTTGTTTGTGATTAAGGCCAAAGCGAGGGCGCAACCGATATTTCGGGAAAAACCAGTGAAAATAATCCTTTTCTAAATCCAGGGCACCTTTATAGCATTCCCGTATGGGTACGGAAAATTGAACTTTCAGCTCCGGAAACAACGACTTCCTAACAGTCGAGGCGCCGCCGTCAGCTCCGATGACAAACCTCGCTTCCATCTCCTGGCGCTTTTTGCGCTTCATAATCGTAACGCGGCAGGCGCCGGCTCTTGGATTGACCCCAATGACCTTGGCACCATCCCATATTTTGACACCCGCTTTTTGCGCCTTCTGAATCATCCAGAAATCCAGATCTTTTCTCCACGCCAGCGGCGTTTTGCACTTAATTATTCGGGGACGCACACCGGGTACATGTATCAGATGTCCGGATAAATAATATGGCGCAGCCAGGACCTGCTTCGGTATGTTGCCGAATTCCTGTTGAATAATTTCCTTGGCCCACGGCCCCATGACCATTCCGGAGCAAACTTTGTCGCGCGGCAACCGTTTCCGTTCCACCAGGAGGGTTTTGAAACCATTTCGGGCACATCTTTGGGCGGCCACCGCCCCCCCCGGCCCGCCGCCGACGACAATTACATCAACCATATGCCGAATCCCTTGAATTATGAGATGCCGAACTGATGATCCGCAAAAATGCCTGTGCCGGCGGAGACAGGTCGGCCCGTCTGGCAAAAACGATATCGGTCTGAACCCAGATGGGGCCCTCTTTGATATCCAGCGGCTTGAGCAATCCCATTTTTACTTCCAGCTCTATTTCCGGTTTGTAAAGAAACGATATGCCGCGTTCTTTGATTATATATTCTTTAATGAATTCAACGCTTCCGGCTTCCACCAGCACCGATGCCTTTACATCGTTGGATGCCAGTAGCGATAAAATGGCGTAGCGTGAACCCGAACCGCTTTCACGGATGATAATGGGTTCGCTTTTAAGCTCATCAAGGGAAATCATCGACCTGGCAGCCAGCCGGTGCTTGGGCGAGACCACCACGCAAAATTCTTCCCGGGTGTAAGGCACAACCTTCAGCTTGTTCAGGCGCGGTAATCGCCCGATGATGCCCAGATCGTATTTAAAGGCTGCAATGCTATCCGCTATCTCCTGCGAGCTTCCGACCTTCAAAGAGACCTTGACGTTCGGAAAACTCTCCTGAAACCTGGATAGCAGCCCCGGCATCAAATGGCGGGCAAAACTGCGGGTGGTTCCGATGGTCAGTGAGCCCTGGGTCAAGTCCCCGTAGCTTTTCATCACATATTCCATTTCAGCGACGATCTTGAACATGCGCTTGGCGTACCCGTAGAGCACCTGCCCCACATCGGTAAGTTGAAGCTCCTTGCCGTACTTGCGAAACAGTTTCACATTGAGCTGGTTCTCAAGGGCTTTGATTTGCATGGTCACAGCCGGCTGAGTGACATGCAATGCTTCGGCAGCCTTGGTCATACTTTTTTCTTTGGCGGACCGGTAAAACGCCCTGAGCTGGTTTAAATTGATGTGCATACGTGAAACCCGCAATCGATATAAGAGAATCTTATGCAGATATAAATTTAAATGGATTGACAAGTCAATCCAAAAAAATTAACTAAATTTATTGCAATACATTAAAATTAATGATTCTGATTTACCGAACGATCCGGTTATAGAAGGAGGGTGAGATGGCTGAATACGATGGAATTATCATAGGTGCCGGACCCAATGGCCTGCTGGCAGCCTCATATCTGGCAAAAGCCGGCCTGAAAATCCTGCTGCTCGAACGCAGATTTGAAATGGGAGGTGGACTATGCTCGGAGCAAATTACGATTCCGAGCTTTATCCATAATACCCACGCCATCTATATGCCCATGGTGGATTATGCCCCTTTCTTTCAGGACTTCAAACATGAAATGCAAGAAGTTTATGATCTGAAGTTCATCCATCCGGATCCCGTCATGACCTTAACACTGGCGGACGGCCGGGCTCTATCGGTCTATCAGGATGCCGACCGCACTGCAAAATCAATTGGGCAATTTTCCGAAAAAGATGCCCGTACCTACGTTAATGCTGCCGCGAAATTCAAGGAATATATGGATATCTTTATCGCCCCGGCCACCTATTATCCACCGCATCCCGCCATGGAGGCGATGACCAAAATGAAATCCCATGAGGTCGGGAAAGATCTGCAGGCCTTGCAGCCCATGTCTCCCCGGTCAATTGTGGAAGAGCTTTTTGAAAACGAACACGTTCGCACATTATTCCTTTACGCCGCCTGTATGTGGGGGCTGGACTACGATCTGGAGGGACTCGGTTTTTTGGTTCCGCTATACTTTAACCGGGCCGCCAACTATCGCCTGGTGGTGGGCGGAAGCCACCATCTGGCGCATGTGATGAGCAAGCTGCTTTACAAAAATGGCGGAATGATCATCGGACCCAAACCGGTTAGCAAGATCGTGGTCGAAAATGGACGCGCCAAAGGCATTGAAACCGCTGACGGTTATTACTATGAAGCCAACAAATTTATCGTCAGCAGCCTCAATCCGCATCAGACATTTCTGGAACTGGTGGGCGAGGATCACCTGGAATCCGATTTTTCCATGCGCTTAAAAGATTGGAAATGGGAAAAAACCAGTTTTTTTCATGTTCACTTGGCCTTGACGGAATCACCGCAGTTTAAGGCAGCTGAACAAAATCCGGATTTGGCCAAAACCTTTATCCATCTCTTTGGATATGATTCCTATCAGGAATTGATCGACCACTATGATGCCGTTCGCAAGGGTGAATTGCGCAATTCGGGTTTCAACAGCTGCTTCCCTACCCTGCATGATCCCTCACAGGCGCCGGCCGGCAAACATACGGCTTTGATATCCAATCATGCGCCCTATCATCTGGCCGACGGTGGCGCCGACCAGTGGTACGACATCCGTGATCAGATAGCGGATCAATGTCTGGCGACATTAAGAAAATACGTTCCCAACATTGATGAAGATACCATCATGTGGCGCTATATCACGACACCCAAGGACATCCACAACAAATTTATCGACATGCAGGAAGGATCCTATAAGCAGGGCGCTTATCTGCCGCTCCAAATGGGATATTTGCGGCCGAACGAGCTGTGCGCCGAATATGCCACGCCCATCAAAGATTTGTACATTTGCGGTGCCTGCACTTATCCCGGAGGCACCATCCTGATGGCCAATGGATACAACGCCGCCAACCGGATTGCAGACGACTATGGCATCGAGAAATGGTGGCACAAACCGCAATCCATCGTGCGGGCCGAGGAGCTTGGCCTCCTTTAGGAGTATCGCATCATGAAAGTCCAGTCTACCGGTTTGGGCAAAACTGTCATGCTGGCCCAGTTTAAAGAGCTCTTGAATGCAGAATACGACAACCAGCAGGTATTGCAGTTGACCATGGAATCGACCGAACCCCTGCATTGGACGATAAAAGTTTACATGGAGCCTGCTGATCTGCGCACCGCTATTGTCATGGGACTCAAGCCTTCTGTGCTGTGGAAGGCATTGCTGGCGGTTGTCACCGGGCACTTTTCAATATTTAAAAAGCCCGCATCCGCATCACCGGAGCCGTCCGCTGAGATCAAACCGCGGCCGGCTGAATCATCCGCAAAGTCGGCGGAACAGCAATCCGAAACGCCTGCCAGTCCGCTGTCGGATCTGAAGGAATCCGAGGACGGTGAAAAACCGGTGAGTCCGTTGTCGAAGCTGAAAGGGTAGCATTTTATATGGAGAATGAATTGCGCCCGTCAAAATATAATTAAACCCCAATTTAAAATGATTAGCGCTGAAAGGAGCAGCGATTATGGCCGACATGAGCTTTGACGCCGTTGTCGTCGGAGGCGGACATCACGCCACCATTATTGCGAATTACTTACAAAACGCCGGGTTTGAAACCGGCGTTTTTGAGCGATTACAGGAAATTGGCGGAGGCGCATGCGGAGACGAGCTTCCGGCTCCGGCCTTTTTACAAAATCCCTGCGCTCACTTCACCCGCATGTTCGGCAACCCCGCCTATCACGATTTTAATCTTAGAAAATTCGGGCTGCATTATGTTTTTCCGGAAGGCAATGAGGCCATGGCGTTTCCGGATGAATCCTGTTTCGTCGGCTACACGGCCTTTCCAGTTGAGGATCCCGATACCGGTAAAGAAGGATTTTCCAACGAAAACTTTACCAAAACCTACAATGAGATCGCCCGATTTTCAAAAAAAGATGCGGACATGTATGAATGGATCACCGAACGCTATGAAAAGCGCTGGCGCATGGCATTTCGCAAATACCGCTACAGTCCGCCGACGCCCTGGGGAGTGCCCAATCCGCTGGAGGAGCTGTTTACCGACGATAAATACGGCTTCGATCCGGTCTGGCATTATATGAATGGTATCCAAGTGGCGCGGGATCTTTTTGAGAGCACCGAATTGCGCGTGCTGTTCATGCGCGCGATTGCCACTTCTTCGGGCTCTTTCCCGGTAGATGCCATGGGTGTCTACCAGGTTGTTCACATGCTGGGGCTGGTGCTCTCACTGGAATCCGCGGCGATCGTATCCGGGGGAACCCATGCCATCACCCACTCGCTGCAGCGTTCTTTCAGCTCCATGGGAGGCCAATTCTTTGTAGAGAGTGAGGTCGACAAGGTTCTGTTGGATGGAGACCGGGCAGTCGGGATCAAACTGGTCAACGGAGCTGAAATCGAAGCGCGCAAGCTGGTCGTCAGCGATCTGGGTGTGCCCCAGACCATGCTGCGTATGCTGAGGGATACCAAATTAGCCGATCGGCTGGTACACCGCATAAAAAATATCGATTACGATCGGGCTCAAATATTCTGGGGCAATGTGGCCCTTCACGAGCTGCCGGATTACCAGGCCAAAAGCTTCAACCCCGACTTAGGAGAGCAACCCCGTCTCTATATGGGGCCCAAAGATGAAGACTACATGGCCTATAACTACATGTCTGAAATCTTTACTCAGGGGTTTCCCAGCCCGGGCAAAATGTTTTTGCTGGCCGCCCCTGACAGTATCTGGGACAAAAATCGCGCTCCGGAAGGCAAGCACACCATTTTGCTGGAGGAATTTGCCGCCCCGCTGCGTTTTTTCAGTGAACGGGACTGGCTGAAAATGAAGCGCGAAATCGTCGACCATATGCTCAAGGACTGGCAGATATATGCGCCCAATATGACCTGGGATAACGTCATTGCCCACAATATCCAGACGCCTCTGGATGTGTCCTATCGCCATCCGGACATGAAAGAAGGTGGCTGGGCCGAAGGTGCCATGATGCTGTCGATGCATGACCGTTTCCGGCCGGTGCCGGAAATTTCCAATTACCGCATCCCGAATGTAAAAAATATGTACATCTGTTCTTCCAATTTGCATTCCTGCGGCGGCATCGGTCGCGGCAGCTCGTATAATTGCTTCAAAGTCATCACCGAAGACTTTGAGCTGCCGAAGATTTGGGAAGAAAAAGGCAGAGAGTATTAATTGCGGATTGCAATTGGGGGGTGGAAGGCGGATTCGTCGAGACGAGGAGTCAACATGCGCTTGAAGGATAAAGTCGCCATCGTGACGGGCGCAGCCAAGGGGCTCGGCCGGGCCTTTGCCGTTAAAATGGCTGAAGAAGGCGCCCGCATTTTGGCGGTTACCCGCAAAGATATGGACAATCTAAAAGAAACGGCAAGGCAAATCGAAGGTCTCGGCGCTGAAGCTGCTGTCTTTCAGGCCGACGTTTCCAAAGAGGCCGATACCCTTGCCATGGCCAAAGAGGCCGCCCGGACATTTGGCCGCATTGATATACTGGTCAACAATGCTGCTATTTATGACGGCATAAAACGCAAGCCTTTTTATGAAATCGACTTGGTCGAGTGGGATCTGGTCATGAACGTCAATGTAAAAGGCGCATTTCTGGCCGCCAGAGCCGTATTTCCCTATATGAAGGAACAGGGCTATGGAAAAATTATCAATCTGGCATCCGAAGTTTTTTTTACCGGCTCCCACGGATTTGCCCATTACGTATCATCCAAGGGCGGCATTATCGGCCTGACCCGCGCTCTGGCCGTTGAGATGGGGCCTTACAATATTTGCATCAATTGTGTAGCGCCGGGCTTTACCGACACGGAAGCCAGCCGAAGTTTGGCCGACGTCAATAAATACGACACATCCAAAACACCGCTGCGCCGAATGGAAAAACCAGGAGACCTGACGGGAGCCGCGGTCTTTCTGGCATCGGCTGAAAGTGATTTCATCACCGGCCAGACCCTTCTGGTAGACGGAGGTCGCGCCATGCATTAAAAGAGAGGCACACGACGCCAAATAAAAGAGTCAGTCCCCAAAACAGTTGCCGCTTGCCTCACTTAAACGGTGATCGCATGACCGTAAAATTTATTCAGTATTGGGATGTGCTCTCCGAGCGGGAGGACGAATTCAGCAAATTCGTGAAGAAGAGTTATATCCCGGGTATCAACGAAACCGGATATCTCAGAATCGTCGGGTCTTGGCATGTTGCCTCCGGTGAAGGTCCCTACTCCATCATGGAAGGCGTAGCAGACTCGGTTAAGAACGTCCACAATCTGCTCCAGCTGGACGAATTCAAAAAACTCAGTCATTTGTTGCACTTCCTGATTACCAATTACAAAAGCAAACTGCTCGTTCCCACCGGCCCTGTTGAGGGCATGGTGCCCGCGCAAAAAAACTATCGCTTCAACCACCATTATGATGTCAATTACGACCGATACGATGATTATATGGCGTTTATCATAAACGAGCACCTCCCGACCATGGAAGAATTGGGCGTTAAAATGATCGGCGGATGGTATGTGGCTATTGGCCCCGGGCCCAATATGGTCGTTGAAGGCGCATGTACCAGTGTCAAAACCATCATGGACGCTATCGGCAGTAAACCCTATCGCCGGCTGGTAGCAAAGTTGCTCTCAATGGTCGACGGCTTCGGTAGCAAGATTCTGGTGGATACCGGACTTTTATCGTAACGAGGGGAAAAAACGTGCCGGTCAAACTGATCCAATACTGGAACATTCAGCATGCCTCCCAATCGGATTTCGATGCCTATTTCACCCGGGAATATGTGCCGCGCATCAATGAATCCGGCTTCATGAAAATAGTGGGCTCATGGCACGTGGCTTCCGGTGAAGGTCCTTATTTTATCATCGAAGGCGTTTCCAGATCCGTAACCGACGTGGAAAGTCTCATCATGGCGTCCTTTTACATTGATCTTCGACAACGCCTTTTGCGTCTGGTTAAAGATTATCAAACCAAACTGCTCGTTCCGATTGAATCGGTAAAACCCGATGTTCCGGACATCGAATATGGATATAAATTTAATCAACATTTTAATATTAATCCTGCTGATTTTTATACGTTTCTGGATTTTGAGGAGAAGATTCACCTTCCGGAGATGAAACGCTTTGGCGTCACGATCGCCGGTGGTTGGAACGTTGCAGTGGGTGCCACACCGTATGTGATTGATGAGACCCGGGCCGGAAATTTAGAAGTCATTGGGGAAATGTTGCAAGACCCGGCCTACCAGAAGCTGACGCTAAAATTACTCCAATTGGTCTCCAATTACGGCTGCAAGATCCTGGTGCCCTCCGGACATATCAATCGCTGAGCTTTGCCTGAGAAATAGATATGAATCTTCCTTGTACAAAATTTACGCTACACCGGTTCGGGGTAGCTGAGCAGCATGGCAGCAAGTAGCAATTTACACGAACTTTCGTTCTGCAAATAAATTGACCCACCCGGAAATCCGTCAGCTGCATCTTGACAACGGATCAAAGGGTTTGGCCGTCACTTCGGGTGACGGCCTGCAATTCAATCGCAGGCCGAACGAATCGGTGCGCGCTTACGATTGGTTGTCCGGTCTTAATAGCAGGGTTTGAGATCCGCGCAGGTGACCGATGAGCACACTCACCGGAAGGCTTCTCAGAATTAATCTCAGCGATTCTTATTCCGGGGAAGAGCAAATCCCCCGGCAATATATCGAACATTTTATCTCGGCCAGGGGGCTGGGCGCCAAGTATCTTTATGATGAGCTTGCGCCTGACATAGACCCACTGTCTCCAGACAATAAATTGCTGCTTCTCTTCGGTGTGTTAGGAAACACCGGGCTTCAGGGGTTCTCCAAGTGGGCGGTAATGTCTAAAAGTCCTTTGACAGGTACTATTTTCCGTTCCATCTCGGGCGGGAATTTCGGGGTGTGGATGAAGCACGCCGGCTATGACCTCATCATTATAGAGGGCAAGGCCAAGGCACCGTCCTACATCCACATTGACACCGCTGGTGCTCATTTTCTATCGGCAGCCGACCTCTGGGGGCTGGACTATCGCCAGTTGCAGGAACAGCTGAAAAAACGACACGGCTCTCGCACGGAATCGGCCTGTATCGGACCCGCCGGTGAAAAGCGGGTTCGCTACGCCGTCATCCACTCCGGAGAACGCACGGCGTCCCGTGGCGGGATGGGGACCGTGATGGGGTCCAAAAACCTGAAGGCGCTTTCGATCAGCGTCCCGACTAAAAAAATCACCCCGTTCGACCCGGTGGCCTTCAAAGGATTGGTCAACACCCAGATCGACATCTTAAAAGAGCATCCCCGAAAAAAAACCATGTCCAGCTTGGGAACACCGTACATCACCACCATCGTCAACAAGCTGGGCATTCTGCCGACCAAAAACTACTGCGAAGGAAGCATTGCCACCATCGAAGACCTATCTGGGGATCAGTTTTATGAAGTGAAAAAGGCCCGGGCCGGCTGCTATGCCTGCATGACCCGCTGCGGCGGTATGCGCGATGTCGCCCGGGGACCCTTTAGCGGCTCGCAAATCGATGGTCCTGAATACGAGACCATTTTTGCGTTCGGCCCCCTGCTTGGCCTCACCGATCGACAATTTGTCATCGATGCCAATGCGCTCTGCGACGCTTATGGTATCGATACGATCAGCACGGGCGTTTGCATCGCCTTTGCCTGTGAATTGTTTACCAAAGGCATCATTTCCTCTTCCGATACTGATGGTTTAGAGCTCACCTGGGGGAATAAGGATGCCATATTTAGGTTAATTGGAAAAATCGCCAATAAAGAGGGTCTTGGCCGGTTGCTGGCAGAGGGGGTCAAAATAGCCGCCGAGCAAATCGGCGGCGGCGCCGAGGCTTTTGCCATGCACATCAAAGGGCTCGAGCTGCCGGGATATGAGCCCCGGGGGGTCAAAGGATATGCACTGAGTATGGCCACTTCAAACATCGGCGGCAGCCACATGTACGGTCGTCCGCGAGAAGAATTTGCCGGCCAGGCGAATCCTCTGGCCGAAACCGGCAAAGGTGACCTGATTGCCAGGGTTCAAAAAGAACAAGCCATCGAGGATTCCCTTATCGCTTGCACTTTTGGAAATACAGGCATGGACAACGCTATGTATTCCCGACTCCTTGTCGCGGCGACCGGTATTGAAAATTTTGGGGACGAAACGAATCTGTTGAAAATCGGGGAACGCATCGTCTGTATCGAGCGCTGTTTCAACGTGCGCGAAGGATTCAGCCGCAAAGATGATACGCTACCCGAACGTATGCTCTCCGAGCCCTTGCGTCAGGCCGGCCCGGCCACCGACCAGATCGTTGATAATCTTGAGCATTTGCTGAACGAATATTACCAGTCGCTGTCTTACAGCCCGGAAGGCATACCCAGCATCAAGCGGCTGCAGGAGCTGGATTTACAGGATGTGATTGAAGACATCAAAGCACTTCCGGCAACAAATTCATAGGATTCACCGAGCTAAAGCGGGCAGTCGTAGCGATGCCCGCGGATTGTGCGGCAGATTATTGTGTGTCTCAACCCTCAGAAAGGAGGCTAATATGAAAGTTTATGATGTGGTCCCCGGTTTGGAATTCGACCCCGAAAGGGATTTTGAGCAATCACCGGCATGGTTTCTGGACGGTACCCACTCAGTACCGCCGTGGACACCCATGTTCGGCTGGTTTTGGATCAACTTTTGCCGCCATGGCATGCAGTACGGCGCTGAAAAGCTCAGCCTGCCGACCGTCAAAGGGTGGGATTGGCGCTTCATGAAGGGCGGCGGTTACCTGACACTGCTTCTGGTAAAAAGCGAAGAAGAAAAACAACGACGCGAAGAGCGTTTTCGCAAGGCGATTCTGCCGTTTATTGAAGACTACGACGGCTTGTGGAAGGGTTTTGTCGACGAAATCCTCGGGCGCTACGAAAACCTCAAAGCCCTGAATCTGGACGAGGCCACCAATATTGAGCTTTTGGACAACTTTGAAGAAACGATCAATACCTGTCGGCGCATGTGGGAAATTCACATGTACATGATGTACGGAACATATACAGCGTACATCCTTTTTGAGAATATGTGCAGAGAGCTGGCCGGCATAGATGACACCTCCCCGACATTTCACAAATTGGTATCCGGATTTGACAACAAAGTTTTTCAAGTCGACCGTCGTTTGTGGCAGTTTTCCAAACGCGCCCAGGAGGAAGGCCTGGCAGATGTCTTTCTTCAAAATGAACCTGCCGATATATCCGCAGCGCTGTCGACAACCGATAAGGGCAAGGCATTTTTGAAGGATTTCATGGACTTTATGAACGAAGACGGCTGGCGCATGCAACGCATGTCGGAAATCAATTTGCCGAGCTGGGTGGAGGATCCCACGCCGGCATTAGGCAATGTCAAACAATTCCTTAGCAAGGGAGGTGGATTCAACCTCGATGAGGAGCGTGACAAAATTGCCAAGGAAAGAGAAGCCGCTGAAAAAGAGGTACTTGACAAGGTGCCCCAGGATCAAAGAGGCTGGTTTGAACAGCTTATGCGACTGGCTCAAAAGAGCGGTGTTTTCAGTGAGGAGCACGACCACTATCTTGATCTTTACACCCATGCCATGATGCGACGAAGTGCATTGGGCCTCGGGGACCGTTTCGTCAAACAGGGTGCCATTGACGATCGTGAAGACATTTTCTTCCTTATTCCTGATGAGCTGCGCCGGGCCGGTATCAACCCGGATCAGTTCGACCTGCGTTATATCGTCGAGCGCAGAAAGTCTGAATGGGAGGAGTGGCAAAAAACGCCCAACCCGCCCGCAATGCTAAAGGAAGGCTTCGATATGGATCAAGCCATGGGCGTTTTGGTGCAGTCTAATGATCCCATCGCCCTCAAAGTGGTCGTCGGTGCCATGCCGGAGGTGCGCCCCGAACTGAAAGCCGACTTGTATGGAACCTGCGGATCCCCTGGAGTGGCCGAGGGCACCGCGCGGGTCATTATGACAGAAGATGAGCTCCATCTCGTCGAGGAAGGTGATATCCTCGTGGCGGCCACCACCTCTCCCAGTTGGACGCCTATTTTTTCCATGATCCAAGGTGTGATCGTGGATCGCGGCGCCAGCCTCTCCCATGCTGCCATTGTGGGCAGGGAGTACGGTATCCCGGTGGTGATGAACGTCTTTGAAGGCACCCAGAAGATTAAGTCCGGCCAGCGCGTCAAGGTAGACGCCAATATGGGAACGGTATACATCCAGGATTAATAAAATTGAAACGGAAGTCGTGAGGGGTTCTTTGATAATCAGCGGAACCCCTTACCGCTTCCAATGAAATAAGGAAAAATCACCATGGCAGATAAATGGATCTTTTGGTTCACTGAGCTCCGCAGCGAGCACAACGACATGGTGGGGAAAAAATGCGCCAATCTCGGTGAAATGGTTCACCTCGGAATGCGAGTGCCGCCTGGATTTGCAATTTCGGTTGACGGATATGAACGCTTTATGGAAACAACCGGTGCGGGTGAAGAAATACGCGAATATGTTCTCAAAAACAAAGGAGACTTAAAGAGCGCCGTTGGGAAACAGGTTGAAGCCAGTCGCTTTATTCGAAGCGTCATCCAATCCAAGCAAATGCCCGAAGATATGAAACGTAACCTGTGGAAGCACTATGAAAAGCTATGTGAGCAGCTGAAGTACGCAGATGTTCCAGTTGCCATTCGTTCCAGCGGAGCCATCAGCATGCCCGGACAAATGGAAACCTATCTAAATGTTTGCGGCAAAGAAGAAATCGTCAAAAAGGTCATCGAGGTTTGGGGCAGCGCCTTCACGACCCGAGCCATCGCGTTTCGCCTGGAAAATGATATGGAGCTGGATAAAGCACCGATCGGTGTGGCCGTTTTGAAAATGGTAAACGCTAAATGCGCGGGGGTTACCCTCACGGTTTTACCCACCACGGGAGACCTCTCTAAAACGATTGTCGAGGGTAACTGGGGTCTGGGCGAGAGTGTGGTGAGCGGCGAGATCACACCCGATAGCTTTATTGTTGACAAAGAAAGCGGAAAAATGGAATCAACGATCAACAAAAAGACCAAAATGGTGGTTTATAAAGCCTCTGGAATTCGAATCACAAAAGTGCCCGATGAGCTCCAAGAGAAACCCTGCCTCAACAAGGAGGAACTTGAAGAGATTGTGCGAATCGCCAAAGATGTCGAGGCCCATTTCAACCAGCCGCAGGACATGGAGTGGGTATTTGATTCAGACCTCGCCTTTCCTGAAAACCTTTACTGGGTCCAAACGCGTCCGGCCAAATATACTCAGAAGAAAGAAAGTCAGGACGAATACCTGGCAGAGCTCATGACCCGGATTTTCAAAATGTAGGAGGCCACAAATGACCATTCTTTTCGCTCAAAGCTGGGATGTGATTCCAGGTCAATTCGATGAATACTCTACATTTGTCTCCAATGAGTATAACCCGACTCTCGAAAAGCTGGGCCTCAAACTACTGGGCGGATACTACGTTGCGGTGGGTGAAGGCCCTCGAATTATAGCAGTCGCCACAACCGTCAGCGAAGAAGACCTGATGAAGGCTCTGTTGGAAAGCTCGTATCGCATCATAACGAATAAATTGCTGCAAGTGGTCGTCAAGTACAGCAGCCGCGTC
The DNA here is from genome assembly GCA_050116835.1 of Desulfobacterales bacterium. GTDB lineage: Bacteria > Desulfobacterota > Desulfobacteria > Desulfobacterales > JAHEIW01 > JAHEIW01. Next base: position 3,250 of record JASFNW010000117.1, on the reverse strand, counting down.
TGGGTCTCCAGCGGCCGAATTCATGAAGAACCTTACCGTATACAGACCGGGGCCTGGAAGTTTAATCAATATTACAATGTTATTCCCGGAATGGGCGATGCGCATTACCGTTTTGTCAAAGACGAGTGCATTCCAGGCATGAAGGCCCTGGGTGTCCCCATTACCGGCGGGTGGCGTTTGGCTATCGGCTCAGGTCCACGAATACTGGCTGAATGCACCGGTCGCAGCATCGAAGATATCGCCAAGGCAATCAATACATCCGAATTCAGACAATTGGTCCGAACCTTGAAGAAAAAATATGCCACCGATTACAACAGTAAAATTTTGGCGCCCACCGGTCGAATTGAAATACCTTCTTTGATGAGAGATATGATGAAGGGCTTTTGATCGGAAGAAAGGCAAACATGTTAATTCAACCCGATTGTATCCCCTGCATTTTACAGATGACCATTTCAGCTCTCAAGACGCTTGCTCTCGACGAAAATTCGGTCAAAGCACTATATGCCGACATTCTTGATATTCCGGCCCTGCGCGGCCGCCTGTGGAATACCACCAGTGCAGAGGTCATTGAAGATATATGGCATAAGATCGTCAACACGGTCAACTCGCGCGATCCATTCCATAAGGTCAAATCAGACCAAAATGAAAAGATAATGGCATTGTATCCCTTTCTGGAAAAAATGGTAAACGACGCGACCGATCCCCTGAAGCTTGCCGTTAAGCTATCCATTTTGGGAAATGCCATGGACCTGATGGTGGCCGATCCCACCCTGACCATCGAAAAATCGATCGCAGACAAAGCAAAATTGCCCATTGCCGATGCGGCTTTTTCAAGGTTCAGACGAAAATTAGAGGCAGCCCGACATTTGCTGATCTTCGGAGACAATGCCGGTGAAATCGTGTTCGACCGGTTGCTGATCGAAACCATTCGAAAAAGATATCAGACCGAGATAACCTATGTGGTTCGAAGCGTGCCGACGTTAAATGACGCAACCTTACCGGAAGCAAGAGCAGTAGGGATCGATCAAGTTGCAACTCTCGTTGAAAACGGCATCGACGGGCCCCTGCCGGGCACCCTCTTGAATAGATGCTCGAGCGCAGTCAACGCGCTGGTCCGCCAGGCCGATCTGATCATCTCAAAAGGGGGCGGCAACTTTGACACCCTCGATGAAGAAAGAAAGCGCCTGAATGCGAACATCTCTTTTTTGCTCCTTTCAAAATGTGAACCGTATTATGAACACTTCGGCGTGAAACTGCATCAACCGATTTTGGCCAACACCTATTAGACGCCATCCCAACCCCAAAATCCCCTACACTCATAGCCGAATACTTCAATGCGCCGGGTTTGATGCCTCCACGACTCCAATGAAGTGATATATAAGAATTTCTTATATAATTTATAAAATCATATGCGTTGACTTAAACCGGCAGGCCATTCATAAAAGCAGACATCATTCATACGGCCACAACAATCACCCTGATCCATACCCTGGGGAGGAAAAAATGACCAAAGAAATCAAGCATTCCATCTGTTTTCGATGCAAACCGCGCTGCCGTCTCGAGCTCGAGGTGGAAGACAATCAAATCATCAAGGTCAGCACTTCACCCATCAAAAAATGCCCGCGCAAGTGGGCGCCGGACCTGGAGCGCTTTTATCATCCCGACCGTTTGGATTATCCGCTCAAAAGAGTGGGTGAAAAAGGCGCCAACAAATGGCAGCAGATCACCTGGGATGAGGCCCTGGATGAAATCGCCGCCAAACTGCAGTCCCTCAAGGATCAGTACGGTGCCGAAACCCTGGGGGTTACGGCCGGCACCAGCCGCACTTATGAAGAGCTCAATTCGCGCTTTCTGAATCTTTTCGGCAGTCCCAATCAGTGTGGCCAGGCCCAGATCTGCCACGGCAATTCAGCGGTGGTTGCCACCACGCTTTTTGGCTGGTGGCCGTACTGGATGCACATCGAAAAACTGCAGAATTCCCGCTGTGTGATGCTCATCGGCCGCAATCCACCCCATTCCCATCAGACCATCTGGGAAGGTATCGAGGGTGCCAAGAAAAAAGGCGCCAAGCTGATCGTCATCGACCCGCGACGCTCGGAATCGGCTAAAGCGGCGGATCTGTGGCTCCAGCTTCGACCGGGAACGGACTGCGCCCTGCTGCTGGGCATGATCAATGTCATCATCGAGGAAAATCTTTACGACCCGGAATTTGTCGCCCGATGGTGCCACGGTTTTGATGCACTGGCGCAACGGGCTCAAGAATATCCTTTGGATAAGGTATCTGAAATCACCTGGGTGCCGGCCGACCAGATTCAGGCGGCCGCGCGCATGTTCGCCACCGAAACGCCCTCGTGTGCCATGGAGGGCATGGGGGTGGCGCATCAGCCCAATTCCTACGGCGCCATCGCGGCGCGCCATATCATATCAGCAATCGTCGGCAATGTGGATGTACAGGGCGGTGAGGAACTGCTCGGCCCCGCCCCTTTTATCACCGAGCATGAAATTGAAATGCCCGAGGCCCTGCCGTCCGAACAGCGCGAAAAAATTCTGGGCCATCAGTTCAAACTCTACAGCTGGCCCGGTTACGAAATGGTCCAGCGCAATGTCGAGCGCGTCTGGGGCAAGCGCTGTGACATGTTCGGTTATACCTGCATGGCCCCGGGCACCCAGTGGCCGGATAACAATCCGATGGCGGCCCAAACAACAGAAGCCCCTTATATTGCCTCTGCGGCGGTAAAAGGGGCTTTTTAAATCCGAATAAGCGATTCGTTGGCTGCCTGATGAATTCTTTGGGGTTAAATTTGAACCCCTAACCCTGCAGTCCCCCCGCGGCCGAATGGCGGAGGGGGAAACCGTTTTGATGTTTTCTTCCTGTCAAGATCTGTCCTTTTCCGTCATGAGCTGTCCCTCTGAGGTCATGAGGTGTCCTTCCGCGTCATGGGCGGGATCATATCGTTTGGCTTAAGCCTGCTGGCCAGACGTGATGTGCTTTGGATGTATTTAACCTCGATAGCTGAGTTGATGCACTCATGGACGGGTGCGTATCACAACTCTTCAAGCATCTCCGAAATTTCGGAGATCTTGGTGATATTACCGCTCGATATGAGTGCAATTTACTGAGAGCAAGTTTACGAGTGGTCCTTCTGCAAACGTTTTGTTGTAAGGCATCCTCTTCTTTTAATATATTCTTTGCCGCCGATATCAATTTTAAATGTATCTTCCAATATCCCTTCTGGACATACTGTTGTAC
>JASFNW010000116.1:0-16589 GCA_050116835.1 Desulfobacterales bacterium | reverse complement strand
TCTCAATCGATTTTTGCCAGGCTTCTTCGTGAGAGATGTCTTTGTGGCAGGTCAAAACCTCGGCCAGTTGCTCGCCCAGTTGCACCGACGGGTTCAATGCCTGCATGGGGTCCTGAAATACCATAGATATCCGGTCTCCGCGCAGTTTCTTGAGCTCTTCCTCGGACCGACCCACCAGCTCGTCTCCCTGAAAACGGATACTACCCTCCATAATTTTACCGTTGGGCCCCAGAAAATTGACGATCCCGAAAGCAATCGTGCTCTTGCCGCATCCGGATTCACCGACCAGGCCGACGGTTTGGCCCTGTCTGACTGTAAAGGAGACGCCTTGAATGGCCTCGACATCGCCCTTGCGGGTTTCGTAGTTTATCTGGACGTTATCGACCTCGAGAACAGTGTCGTTTGGCGATGCGCTGGAATCTTGCATGAGTTGTTATCTGCCTTTCAATTGAGTGTTTAGCATCCCGCTCATATAGCTATTGATACCGCATCGATTCCTCTCTGAGGCCGTCAGCCAGCAGGTTCAAGCCGACCACCAGAGAAGCAATCGCAACCGAAGGCCACAGGGCAGCATACGGGCTGCCGGTCAGGATAAATTCGCGCCCCTTGGCCACCATGCTGCCCCAGTCCGGAGACGGTGGCGGTATCCCCAGGCCCAAAAATCCCAGCGTCCCCATGGCAAAAATGGCATAGCCCACCCTTAGCATGGCATCGATGATGATGGGGCCCCGGGCGTTGGGCAGGATTTCAAAAAACATGATTCGCCATGGGTTTTCGCCGCGGGTCTCGGCCGCCCGAATGTATTCCCGCGTGCGAATATCCAGCGTGAGGCTGCGCACCAGCCGGGCAATACCGGGTGTTCCGACAATGGTGATCGCAATGACCACATTGACGGCCGAAGCGCCCAGGGCGGCCATGATGATCATGTACAGCAATATGATGGGCACTGCCATCATGGCATCCAAAAGGCGCATGATGATTTCATCGATCCAGCCGCCGTAATACCCGCCAATCAATCCAAGGGTCGCACCGACAATCAGCGCCACGATCACCCCCCAGAGTGCAGTTCCGCCGGGTATCCAGTAATTTTCCGATACGGGCATGAGCACCAGCACCACGCGGGCACCATAAATCAGTCGCGACCACAGATCGCGTCCCAGCTCATCGGTTCCCAGGATGTGGGATGCTGATGGCCCCTGGTTCGGCGCTTTCCAATCCTGCTCGAGCGGGCCATAAGGGGTGAACAACGGCGCAAAAATTGCCACGATGACCCAGAACATGACAATGACGAGCCCGACTACGGCTATTTTGGATGCAAAAACAACGGAAAGCCCGGCCCACATGCGCTTGAAGATGCCCGGCTTTTTTTCTTCGATTTTACGCTTTGCTTTTTCAAGCTCTGCTTCTTTGACCTGAACGGGAGCAGTCGCTTCTTCCGCTGTTGCCATGAGTTCTCCATCTTATTAGATAGTTTATTTGTTATGCGTTAATGGTTATTCGGAATATCGATCAATGCGCCTTGAGCAGTACTTCACCCGACACCGAATACAAACAGCGAATAACCATTAACTTACATCCCGGTTTGACCGGGTCAGCCATATCGGATGCGCGGATTTAAAAACGTATAAATGATATCGGCCACCAGCTGGGTGAGCACGGCCACCGATACCAGGATCATCGCTCCGGCTTCCAGGGCGTTGATATCCTTGAACATGGCCGAGTCCAGCAGGTACTTGCCCAGCCCGGGATAGCCGAATACCACCTCGACAATCACGATGCCGCCCATCAGCCAGTTGACGTGCAGCATGATCACCGTGATCGGCGCCATCAACGCGTTTCGCAAGGCATGTTTGAAAACGATTCGCCAGTAGGGCAATCCCTTCAAGTAGGCAGTACGAATATAGGGCGACTTCATGACCTCCACCATGCTGGCGCGCGTGATGCGCAAAATGTAACCGAGCTCGATCAACGTCAGGGTCAGCACGGGCAGGATGACCATATCCAGCCGCTCCCAGGGCGCCTTTTCGCCGATGACCGTGGCACCCGGCAGCCAGCCCAGCCAGACGGCAACGATAAGGATCAGAAAGATACCGGTGGCAAACTCCGGGGTCACCGAAAACATCATGCCGCCGATCGACAGCGCCCGATCCCGCAAACTGCCCTCTTTCAACCCGGCCAGAATACCGAGAAAAAGTGCCAGGGGCATGACGATGGCAAAAGCGGTTCCGGCCAGAAACAACGAATTGCGCAAACGGGTCCAGATGCTGTCGGAAACCGGCCGGCCCGTGCGAAAAGATTCACCGGGATCCCCGCGGATAAATCCCTTTTTCAGCGGGATATACTCCATGGCGCCGCCGGAACTCTTCTTCCAGCCGGTGCCGATAATAAAGGTCCAGACTTCTTTGTCCGTCCCTTTTTCCCAGCGCACCACATGGTTGGCATCGTCCACGCCCCAGAACTCGCTTCTTCCTTCAGCGTCAGTCTGCCATTTTTCGTTGTTTTTATATTTGGAGTCGATGCCAACGGATTCCAATCTGGAAATGGCGTACAGATCCTCACCGTCAAGTTTCCAGCGCACCAGGGCACCGTCGTCTCGCACCGCCCACCACTCCTGAAACCCGTCATCAGTGGTGATGCGTTTCAAGGGCATCCCCACTTTGCGGGCGGCCGACCAATCGCTGCCGAAAAGCCAGTAAAAATACCTCACATAGACGGGTTTATCCAGGCCCACCTGGGCCAGGAACGAGGCTTCCTGTTCCGGTGTGACAAAGGCGCCCAGGACATTGCGGGCCACATTGCCCGGTGAAGACTCGGTGATTAAAAAAACGGCCATCGACACCAGCACCATGGTCAGCAGGAGTAAAAGAATGCGTCTTACGATAAATTTTGCCATGATTTACCCCGTAGTTTTCCATTCGGGACCGAGGCGAAAACACCCCGAATTTCATTGTAGATGGGTAATTGTGGCAGGCTCAGGCGGATCGAAAAGACCGCCTGAGCCATTTTAATATCCTGTTATGCGAGCCAGGCATCATTGAAGGTGATGTACAGCGATGGAACACCCGACACGTTGCTGACATTTTTTCTCAGACAGTACCAAGCGTTTCTCCAGTAAGGGATTCCAATGGATCCGCGCTGCTGCTGAATATCTTCTAATTTGCAGAAGACCTTGCGGCGCTCATCCACGTTGAGCAATCCGTTGGCTTCATTGAGCAGTTTGGTAAACTCATCGTCCGCCCAGCGGGTTTCGTTCCAGGGCACCGGCTTGCCTTTATCGTCGTTGACGTAGGCCAGGTTCAGCACCATGGTACCGATGGGCCGATGCATCCAGGGGGTGATCCCCAGATCGACCTCGGTCCATTTTTCCCAGTACTGGCTGGTGGGCATGGTCTGGATATTGATCCTGAAGCCGGCCGGCGCAGCATCCTGCTTGAGGACTTCCGCATAGCGCACGACATCCGGCCAGGTGCCGACGGCCAGATTGATGTCGATCCCATCGGGATAGCCCGCCTCTTTCAGCAGTTGTTTGGCGCGCTTGGGATCGTACTTGGGTATCGGCTTTTCACAGTATTCGGGGTGCAGTTGATAGACGTGGAAGTCCTGTCCCTGGAGACCCTCATTGAAATAAACCAGCGACAGCAGTTTTTCGTGGTGCTGGCAGATCTTCAGGGCGGTGCGGACCTTATTGTTGTCCCAGGGCTTGAGATCGACCCGCATCCGCAGCACCCGCGTGGAAGCGCTGGTTACCGGTATCATGTTGATGTTGGGGTCTTTGTTCAAAGCCTGGTATACATCCACACCGGCGACATCGCCGAGGTCAACCATATCCACTTCACCGGCTTTGATGGCGGCAATCTGGGGTGCCATTTCGGTGCCCATGTCAATGAATTCCATACCGTCCATGTAGGGCAGCGGCTTGCCGTCGGCACCTTTTTGCCAGTAGTCTTTACGGGCCTTGAGCACGGCGCGCTCGCCCGGCAGATAGCTTTCAAGGGTGTAGGGGCCGGTGCCGACCGGGTTTTTGATGAAGTCGCCGTCAAAGGTTTTAGCGTTCAACACCAGGGCCGGATAATGGAAGAGGTGTTCGGGAACGGCGATTTCAGCCACCTTCAGATTGAGTTTGACCTTGTATTGGTCGACTTTTTCGACGCCGGACAGGTCCATGTATTTTCCGACCAGGCCCAGCATGGAGGAGCCCACGTCTTTGTCCATCCACTGCTGGAATGTGAAGACCACGTCATCGGCCGTGAAAGTATCTCCGTTGTTCCACTTAATTCCCTGGCGCAGGTTCAGGGTCCAGGTCTTGAGATCATCGCTCACTTCCCAGTTTTTCAGCAGATAGGGATGGGTAATGTTTTTGCCATCCGTAAAGGTGAGGTATTCGGCGACCTGACGCCCCACCTGTGAGGGGGCCACCCATGAAAACTGGGCCGGGTGGGTGATTTTTTGAACCTGACCGGCAATTTTGAGTGTCCCGCCGCGCACCGGTTCGGCGGCAAGCGCTTTTTTAGGCCAGGTCAGGCCCGCCATTTGAGTTGCCGCTACCGCAGACATCCCGAGCAATGTGGCATATCTGAGAAAATCGCGGCGCGTGAGTTTCCCGTTGTCCATATCGACCTTAAGGTCGTAAATGGCCGGGTGGAGTTTCTTGTTTTTGTCCATTGAGTCCTCCTTTCGTTGCATGCGTTCATTGCATGCTTTTGTTGGCAGTTAGTGCGCAATATGTTCAAATCCACTTGATATTTTTACAAGTATCGCAATATCAACAGGATGAGAAAATGATGGATACGCAAGTTACTCGTCTAAATCTGGGATTTATGTCGCGTTTAAAGAATTATGGTGAATTATTATTCGCTTATCAGCTTTATAACAATTCCAACTAGTTGAGAAGCGTTTAACTCTGTGGAAGAACTAAAATGCAAAAAAAAATAGAACCGTCAGCGACATTGCAAAAAAACAAAATAAAAAAATGATGTATTCAAACCGATTATGCAAAAGAAAAAATAAATAAATGAAATCCAATAAATAAATTCGTACCACCATAAAAAATCAATTTAGTGCTGTCAAGGTCAAATCTGATTTTTCAGCTTCTCCCGAATCTGCAGCATTTCTATTTTTTTGTATTATCAGGGCCTCGAATGCTCTAAAATGCTCACTCAAAAAGAATACAGCTAACTGAGATGGATAATACTAAAAATATATTGATTATATATTGAAAATATTTTACAGTGATCGCCACCAATTTATAAGGAAAAATATTTTTATGTCCCCAAATAGAAATCAAATAAAATCTTTGCCGCTCAGTGAAATTGCCTATCAAAGAATAAAAGAGTTCATTATAACGTTAAAACTGGGCCCCGGGGATCAGGTTGATGAGGACTGGATCGCTAAAGCGCTTTCAATTGGCCGCACGCCCATTCGAGAAGCACTTTTCCGCTTAAATGCTGAAAATCTCGTTGAGATGGTTCACGGGCGTGGGTTTTTCGTGCAGGACATCACCTTGGGCAATCTCAAGGATTTGTTTGAAACCATGGTGATCATGGAGAGATCGGCAGTGGCGCTGGCAGCCAGACGGATAAAAAAAGACCAGATCGAGGAGCTGCAGCGTGTAAACAGCGACCTGCGCCGGGCCTGGCTTGAAAAGAATTTTCTTCAGGTGACGTTGTTGAACAGCCGGTTTCATCGTTTTATCTATAAAGCGACGGATAATTCATTTTTATTTTCATACTTGGACAATTTGCAGAATCAATCGCAGCGACTGGCCTATATGTGTTTCAGCAAAGATACGGCATCATATGATATGCAGTCTCACGCCGAGCTGTCCATCAAAGATCACCAGGCGTTAATCGAACTGCTCGAGCAGGGAAATGATACCGAGGCGGTAAATGTCATCTCCGACCATGTAAAGCTTTTTCAACGCCGGGTGAATCATTTTATACTACCGTCATTGGATAACATGGATCAGGTAACACCCCTATAGAAAGATCAAGATTTGGGGATCTAAAAATTTTTTCGTCTATTTTTTGCTCAAGATTCAGTTAATAACTGGATTTTGCACGGGGAGTATAGCAGAAAATGAAGCCTTGTTGTGAGCTACTCAACCGGCCCACGTTGAAGGTGCTCAGCGCAAACCAGATCGAACAAATCCACCTGGCCTCGCTGGCAGTTCTGGAGCGTACCGGCATCCAGGTGACCCATGCCGGGGCCCTGGAATTGCTCGACGGCGCTGGTGCGGATGTCACTGAACACCGGGTGCGCATTCCGGCCGATATGGTCGCAGGGGCGATTCAGACAGCACCCTCTTATTTTGCCCTGGGCCGGCGGAACGGCGAAACCGCAATCATGCTGGAAGACAACCAAAGCTGGCACGGTGCGGCTCTGGATTGCATGGAATATTTGGACCCTTTTACAGATGACCGTCGCCTCTTTACCAGCAAAGATTGTCGTGTCACAGCGACGATTGTCAATGCCCTGCCCAACTATTCATGGTCGATGACCCTTGGTTTTGCCGCTGACGCACCGGCCGACATCGCTGACCGGGTCGCCGCCCGGCAGGCCCTGACCTATGGTGAGAAGCCGCTAATTTTTTGCTGCAAGGAAATAAACAGCTTGCATGCTATTTATGATATGGCCGTCTTGCTCGCCGGCGGGGCGGAACGCTTTCAACAGGCGCCATCCATTACCGCGCTTTCTTCCGCCATCTCGCCTCTCTGTTATGACGATGATACGATCGAAAAGATTATTTTTTGTGCTGAGAAGGGTATACCGCAAGTTTTATTTCCCGGGCTTCAAGCCGGCGCCACCTCCCCGGCAACTTTTGCCGGAACAATCGTGCAGGGCAGTGCTGAATCGCTGGGTGGCCTGGTGATTGCCCAGCTTGTCCGAACCGGCGCGCCGGTCATCTACGGCGCATTGACAACGATCATGGATATGGTCACCACCATTTTTTCCTATGGTGCGCCCGAGATGAGCCTGATGACCGCTGCCATGGCCCAGATGGCGCAGCATTATCGTTTGCCGTTCTTCGGCACGGCCGGCTGCTCGGATGCCAAATTCGATGACGATCCCCAGGCTGTTGTCGAAGGGACTTTTTCCGCTTTGAGTTCGGCACTCAGCGGCGCCAATTTGGTCCATGATCATGGTTTTTTAGATCATTCTGCGCTGATTTCGCCCAACTACCTGGTATTGATTGACGAAGTCCTCTCTATGGTGAATCAATACATGCGCGGTATTCCTGTCAGTGATGAGACGCTGGCCCTTGACGTCATTGATCGGATTGGACCCCGTGGGCACTATCTGGCAGAGGAGCACACCATGCAACACTTTCGTGACGTATGGTATTCAGATTTGTTTGATCGGTCCAATTATGATAAGTGGCGCGAACAGGGATCGGTTCGTTTTGCCGAGCGTTTGCGAAAAAAAACCCGCAAACTGATGGATCACCCTGCTGAGCCATTGCCAGCAGAAATCTTCAGGGAAATGGAACTCATGGAAAGGCAGTGGCGCAAAGAATCCGGACAAAGACACTAATGTTTTGTCTCTAAAATTGTTTATAAAATTAGCGCCAGGCATATTATTTTCTAAAAAGCGCTATAAATCTCAAAGTGGCGGTGCCCCGATATTTGGGATTCAACCTAGGTCAAGGGATGAACCAAATGCTCCGGTGCCCATCATCCCAAATATCGGCGCACAGTGCAGGCCCTGGCACGATAATCGGTGTATCGCCTTTCAGAAAACAACATGCCTGCCGGGCAAAATTCGCAAAATCAACTTGTGAACAAGCACCATTTTGACCCGAGCAATATTGAAATTATATCTGGGATGCAACACCATACAGCAGTTACAAAACACCAAACACCAAGGAATTAAAAATTGTGGAACTAAGAGCCAACCATAAAAATTGTTCCGGATGCAACACATGCCGACTGGCCTGTGCCGTTTTCAATTTCCAGGAGGTCAATTTATCCAAAGCCCTGTTGCGGATTGAAGGCCGTTTTCCGGCTCCGGGCGATTATCGTATCCACCTGTGTGACCAGTGTGGCGTGTGCGCCGATAACTGTCCGGAAGATGCCATTCATCTGAAAAAGGATGCCTTCATCGTGGATGAAGGCGCGTGCACGGGGTGTATGATCTGTGTCGAGGTATGCCCACATGATGTCATGTTTGCCCACAAGAATTCCGATACGCCGGTAAAATGCAATCTGTGTGGGGAATGTGTTCGCGCATGCCCGCGCAATGCAATCGTCTGGGGCGAAGCGCAAGAAAGTGAGGTGGCCTAAATGCGGTATGGATATGCAGATACTATTTTACGCGTTGATCTGAGTCATGAGACGATCCGGCAAGAGCCGCTGCCCGACTCCCTGGTGGAAAACTTCATTGGCGGCAGGGGCTTTGTGGCCAAAACGCTTTACGATGAAATGCCCCGGGAGATCGAACCTTTCGATCCGCAGAACTTGCTGATTGTGGCCACCGGCCCGTTGAGCGGTTATTTTCTGCCGGCCAGCGGCAAGACCCATTTCGGCACCAAATCCCCGGCTACCGGCGGTTATGCCGACAGCAACATGGGCGGGCATTTCGGCCCGCACCTGAAATATGCCGGCTATGATATGCTGGTGATCAGCGGCAAGGCAGAGCAACCGAGTTATTTGTTCATCGATGACGATACGGTTGAGATACGTGCGGCGGCCGAATACTGGGGACAGGGCTCGATTACAGCGGAAAAAAATTTTAAGGATCACCTGGGAGATGATTATCAGGTGATTACCATCGGGCCGGCCGGTGAGAATCTTGTACGGTATGCATGCATATCACATGATTTCGGTCGCCAGGCGGGAAGGACCGGCGTCGGGGCGGTGATGGGAAGCAAAAAACTAAAAGCCATTGCAGTCAAAGGGACCGGCAGTTTGCCGGTTGCCGATTTGGAAAAGGCGTATGCCAAAGGCAAAGAGGCCTACCAGAATGTGATGGCCAAACCCGGTTTTGAAGGCTGGACGCCGGAGGGCACCGCCGGAATAACCAACTGGACGAATGAAGTCGGCGTATTTCCCACCCGCAATTTTCAGACCTCCCATGCCGGGCATTATAAAAATATAAACGGCAAGGCCATCCTCGAGCGCCTGAAAATAACCGACAAGGGGTGCTTCGGCTGTCCAACGCCCTGCGGCAAGTACGGGCACACCCGGACGTCCTCGGGGTCGGCCTACGTTGAAGGTCCCGAATATGAAACTATCGCGCTGTTCGGCGGCAATTGCGTTTTAAAGACCATCGAGGAGGTGGCCTATGCCAACTATGTGTGTGATGAACTGGGTATCGATACTATTTCCGCCGGCGTTGTCTTGGGTTGGGCCATCGAATGTTACCAGAAAGGAATCTTGAGTCGAGAGGACATCGGGCGCGAGATTGATTTTTCGGACCTGGATTCGATCGTTTACCTCTTGGATAAAACCGCCAAGCGGGAAGGGATCGGTGACCTGCTGGCGGAAGGCGTCATGCGGGCCGCCGAAAAAACGGGGAAGAGGTCGGAAGGATTTGCCATCCAGGTCAAAGGGTTGGAGTGGTCGGGCTACGAATGCCGTAATGCCCCCTCGATGATGCTGGCCTATCTGACAGCTGATGTGGGCGCCCATCATAACCGGGCCTGGGTGCTGGGTCACGATATCGCCGGCGCCTGGACCAACGTGCACGATCTGATTGCTTCCGAGACGGAGATTGAAGCGCAGCCCAAGGCGGCTGTCAGTGAGCGCAGCGCCGAATATGTGATTGCCTCCCAGCATAAGCGCTCTCTGTTCGACGCCTTGGGAAACTGCCGGCTCCAAATGATGGAGCTGGGTTTTGAGGAAGAACATTACGCCGAGCTGTATTCGCTGATCACCGGCGTCAGGAAAACCTGGGCCGATCTGCTGACCGTTTCCGAGCGCATCTGGCACCTGACGCGGGCGTTTTCGGTACGCGAGATAGACGGTTTTGGCCGGCATCTCGATTTGCCCCCGTCTCGGCTGACCGAAGAACCCATTGCCGATGGGCCCAATCAGGGGCATTTGATATCCGCAGATGATATCCACCAGCTGTTGAGCTGGTATTACACCGCCAGAGGGTGGGACGATAACGGTATTCCAACAAAGGCAACCCTGTTACAGGCCGGTCTACCGGAGGTCGTCGAGGATTTTGAGGCACGAGGACTTTTATAGAGGGTTGTTTTACGGAGCACCTCGTTTTTTGTTAATTCAATCTAGTGTAAACCAAAGCAAATTATTGTTAAAATCCGAATATCGAAATCCGAAATCCGAAACAAATGTTAATCAATAATGACCAAAATTCAAAACATTAAAGGTGATACTCACTTTTTAAACTTGTTTCGAATTTCGAATTTGCCGGAGGAGCTTAGATGGGGGAGAATGGCAGCTTCTTTGGTTCGACAACACATGCTAAGAGAGGTTTGAAGGGAGGCAAAGATATGGGAAAAATATTTACGCCCGGCGCCAATGATTTTGGCAAAACCGGTGCCGTGGTGATCGGCGGCGGTATTGTCGGCACGGCCACGGCTTTCTGGCTTTCCAGGGCCGGATGGGATGTGGTTCTCGTGGAGATGCGCGACGGCCTGTCGACCTTGACGACGCCGGCATCAGCGGAATGCTTCCGGGCCCAGTTCGCAGAACCTGCCATGGCTTCCCTGGCGATACCGAGTCTTGAGATGTTTGAGCGTTTTGATGAAGTCGTCGGTCTGCCGGGATACGGTATTTCCATCAAACAACAGGGTTATCTTTTTCTAACCGATGATCCGAAAACAGTTGACGATCTTAAGGAAAATGTGGAGCAGCAACATAAACTGGGTGTCCTTGATTCCGAATTTCTGGAGCGGGATCAAATCATTGCCCGCTTTCCCTTTGTGTCCCCATCCGTATTGGCCGCGACATTTCGACAGCGGGATGGTTGGCTGTCATGCCATGAAACCACCCAGGGGTTTGCCAAAGGATGTGACGCCCGGTTTTTCATCAACACCAAGACCACCGGGATTGAAATGGATGAAAAAGGCGTCTGCGGGGTGGTAACCGATCGCGGAATTCTGCAGACCCGTACCGTGATAAATGCAGCCGGTCCTTTTGCCGCTGAAATCGGGCGCATGGTGAATCTGGATTTACCGCTGGAGCCGGTTCGTCGCCAAAAGGTTTATATCCAAACGTCTGTGCCGGTTCCCGAAAGTGCCCCGTTTACCGTCGATGTCAACAACAATTCATACTGGCGCCCGGAACCGGGAGGAGTGATTATCGGCTGGGTGGATTCGGATGAACCGGTTAGCGAGCCCTCAGAGACCGTCCATACCGACTGGGAGTTTCCCGCCATAACACTTGAAAAGGTAAAACGCCTGAATCCGTTTTTCGAGGCGGTCGAAGAGGCCATGCGACAACCGGATATCCACACTTCCGCCGGATTCTACATGTACACCCCTGATGATCAGCCACTGATCGGATCTTTTCCCGAAGTTCCCGGCTTTTATGTCAACTGCGGGTATTGGGCCGGCGTAATGCTCTCTCCGGAGGCGGGCAAGCGCATCAGCGAGCTTGTTACCGGAAAATTGGATCCCAAGAACAACCCGCTTAGGCCGACGCGGTTTAAAGAAGGGGTGGGCAAGAAGGGCAAAACCCTCATGAGCCACTAAAAGCTAACTCAAAAATCGATTGTAGGCCTTGTTATAAATATCCTGCGATAAAAGAGATCTTGACCTTTCGATCAGGAGGGCTTGTTATGCTGTTGGGATTACACACATATAGCTTGCATTTGCATGGCATGGGACAGAACTGGGGCGGCTACAAGCTGCAGTGGGAGCCGGTTTGGGATATCTTCGGCCTGATGGACGAAGCACTCAAGTTGGGCCTCAATGGACTGCACCTGACCGCCGCCGACCTGGGTAAAACTGATGCGGGCCACTTGCGCGATGTCCGCCGGGCAGCGGAGGAAAGAGAACTTTATCTGGAATATAACTTTTCTTTGGATGCATCCGAGTATGATGATCGTCTGACCCATACGATAGAGGCGGGTATTGCCATCGCTGAAGCGCTGGGTTCGGACATCGGTAAAATCAGCATGGATGTTCGGCGACCGCATCCCGTCTGCGGATCTACTTTTCATCCGAAGGTGATTCCGCAGCTGGTTGAAGTTGCGCGCAAGGCTGAAGCTGCCGCACCGGTCGCCCAGAATGCCGGTGTCCGGCTCTGTCTGGAAAACCACACCGAAGCGTTCAGCGATGAAGTGCTCTGGATCATCAATCGCGTCAACCACCCCTTTGTTGGGGCCTGCGTTGACACCAACAATTCGTTAATGGTGGGAGAAGATCCGCTGACCGCCATACACAAGCTGGCGCCGGTATCTTTCACCAATCATTTTTCCGACCATCGTATTGTCTTTGACCAATATGGCTGCCGCATCACCGGAGTTGCCACCGGTACGGGCGACGTGCCCTTGCGCGAAGCTTATCAAATCATCAAAGCGAATTCCAATATGAAGCGCCTGAACATCGAGGTCGAGTTCGATCCCGGCAAAGATGGCCCCGAGGAGGCCCGCCGCCGGGAATATGCGGCCGTTGTCGAAAGCATTCGTTTTGCACGCCAGGAATTGGGAGTGGGGCAGGAATCATAACCCTGGTGTGGCTCGTTCGATCATTATTCCATTCTTTGAGAACGCTGAAGGCTTTCACGGTCTGAATGTCCAAGCCGTAAAACGTTAATCTGATTTTTTGGGTATCCTGGAATCTATCATATTGATGATTATTATTAGGTCATTAATAAAAAAAGATATTGAAGATCATGAAAATAAAATACACATTTATCTATTTGCTATCGCTAATTGCCTGCATCCACTTTAGTCATTCCCTTTCAAACAGCTCAGCGGTGGATCCATATCCAGCCATTGAAATTCCCATCTTTGAAGGGGGGTATAACGTAAAAAAAAGCTTTGATGCCGCCCGAGAAACGAAAGCCATCACCTATCAAGTTCAGACAACTCACCCGCCCACAGAAGTGCTTGAATTTTATGATGCTTATTTTAATGGCAACGGCTGGCAGTCCGCTTTTGAAACCTGTCAGCGGAATTGGCAGGATACGCGTAACGAAAAGAAAACCGCTGAGCCTATATTAAGACAGTTGTATGCTTCCTGGGCGCATCCGGGAAAAAACCTGAAAGCCGTCCTGTGGTTAACATACGAAGCAGAAGATAACGCTTCTAAAAATGAAGTCGTTGTTCAATTCCAACTCCATCCAAAAACTGCTGAATAAAAATTGCCGAACCATCAGTTGAAACTGTCGGAAAGAGAGAAAGTGAAATGGTCCTTCCGAATACGATGACCGCGGCGATTCTAACCGGACATGGCGGATTCGAAAAAATACTCGTTCGTGATGATTTACCGGTGCCTGAACCCAAAACCAACGAGGTGCTCATCAAAGTGGGTGCTTGTGGCATCAACAACACCGATATCAACACCCGCATCGGCTGGTACTCAAAATCGGTGAGCAACGGAACCACTTCAAACAGCGGTTCGGAAGGTTTAGAACAGATATCGGCAGAAGACGCCACCTGGGGAGGTGCGGCTGTCTTCCCGCGCATTCAAGGCGCTGATATTGCCGGTCGCATCGTGGCAGTGGGTGAGGGCGTTTCTTCAAAACGCATCGGCGAACGCGTTCTGGTTGATCCCTGGCTGCGCAATCCGTGCGACCCGGAAAATCGAAATCTGGCCACCTACCTGGGCAGCGAACGGGACGGGGGCTTTGCGCAGTACACGACTGTGCCCGCCGGAAATGCATTCCCGATAAATTCCAGATTGACGGAAGCAGAACTGGCCACCTTTCCCTGCTCTTATTCGACCGCAGAACACATGCTGCATCGAGCGAGGCTCGGCGAAGGAGAGAAGATCGTTATCCCGGGCGCTTCCGGCGGGGTGGGGTCGGCCCTGGTTCAACTGGCCAAAAGAAGAGGGGCCTGGGTGCTGGCAATCACCAGCCGGGCCAAAATGGATGGCATCCGTGAGTTGGGAGCCGACGAAGTCCTTGATAGAATGCAAAAAGAGCTTGCGAATCAGATGCGACAAATATTGCCCGGTGGTGAAGCTGATGTCGTTGCCGATGTCGTTGGGGGTACAGGTTTTTCGGTGTGGTTTAATCTGCTGTGCCGGGGAGGGCGCTACGTCACTTCAGGGGCTATTGCCGGACCGATTGTCGAGCTGGATTTGCGCAGCCTGTACTTAAAAGATCTTGAAATGCACGGGGCCACGGTGATGCCGGTGGGGATATTTGAAAATCTGGTTGGCTTTATCGAAAACGGTGACATTCGGCCACTGCTGGCCGAGCAATTTTCGATTTACGATATCAAAAAAGCGCAGGAAACGTTTCTGGCGAAAAAGCACATTGGAAATTTTGTCATCGTACCGGATATTGCGTAGGGAGATCTAAAAATGCTCAGGGGTGCTACGTATGAGGAACTATGCCGCAACTTCAAGTGGGAGCTTCCCCAATATTACAACATCGGTGTCGATGTCTGCGATAAGTGGGCCGGCGACAAGAAGTGCCTGGCGTTAATTTATGTAGACGCTCACGAAAAGGAGCAAAAGTACACCTTTCGGGATTTAAGAGACACATCAAACCAGCTCGCCAATGCCTTAAAAGCCAATGCGATCAAACGCGGCGACCGCGTCGGCATTTTGCTTTCGCAACGCCCGGAAACCTTAATTTCACATATTGCCGTATATAAGCTGGGTGCCATTGCCGTGCAGCTTCTCACCCTTTTTGGTCCGGATGCCCTCGAGTTCCGCCTTCAGGATAGCAGGGCCAAGGCAGTGGTTACCGATACAGAGAACATGTCAAAGATCTTTGAGATTAAAGCGCATCTTAGCAGCCTAAAGCTGATAATCGTTGTCAATGCCGGCAAACAAGACGGCGTCCTGGATTTTTGGGAATGTGTCGAAAAAGGCGGTCGCCAGTTCTCGCCGGTCAAAACAAAACCGGATGACCCTGCGGTGATTATCTACACTTCGGGTACCACCGGTCAACCCAAAGGCACTCTTCACGGCCATCGATTATTGTTGGGTATACTTCCCGGGTTTGAATTCTACCATAACCTATTTCCCCGCAAAAACGATCTGATGTGGACGCCGCTGGACTGGGCCTACATCGGCGGATCGTATGATGCCTTATTTCCGACGCTTCATCACGGCTATCCCGTGCTGGCCTATAGACCCCGAAAATTTGATCCCGAAAAAGCGTTTTATATGATGGCCAAACACAGGGTCAAAAACCTCATGATCGTGCCCACTGCGCTGCGGATGATGATGCATGCCGTCAAGCACCCGCGGGAGCGCTACGATCTTCAGCTAAGATCAATAACTGCCGGAGGTGAGACATTAGGAGAAACCCTCTGTGATTGGACGCGGCAAAATCTCGGGGTTGGGATTAATGAGCAATACGGGCAGACAGAATGCGACCTGGTGGTGGGTTTTTGTTCGGAAGTTATGAACGCGGTTCCGGGCGCCATCGGCAGGGCTGTTCCCGGACACGTTGTTGAGATCATCGATGAAGACGGCCGGGTTTTAAAGCCCGGCGAACTGGGTGAGATCGCTGTCAAAGGTCCTGATCCGGTGATGTTTTTAGAATACTGGCAAAATCCGCAGGCGACTAAGGATAAGTTCATCGGCGACTGGTTGCGCACGGGCGATTACGGCCGCAAAGATGAAAACGGTCATTTCTGGTTTAGCGGCAGGCAGGACGATATTATCGAAAGCGGCGGCTTCAGGATCGGACCGGGCGAGGTGGAAGCGTGTCTGATGAAACATCGGGCCATTGCGTTGGTCGGCGTTATCGGTGTCCCCGACCCCGTCAGAGGAGAGATTGTAAAAGCGTTTATTTTACCCAAAGCGGGCGTGACACCCGATAAAGCGCTTGAAGAGAGCATTAAAGAACATGTAAAAAAGCGCCTCGAGGCGCATGCCTACCCCCGGCAGGTGGTGTTCCTTTCGCAGATGCCGATGACAAAGACCGGAAAGATCCTAAAAAATGAGCTGCGCAGGATGCACGAAACCGGGTTGTCGGGTTCTGAAGTTCAAAAGTTTCCTTAACCTTAAAAAATATGGCCTCTGGCTGCTGGCCTCTGGCTTCTGGCAGGAGGCAGGGAATCAGTTGATTTCATGGCTACAAGCAAGTAGCCAGCAGCAAGAAGCCAGTAGCCAAAGACCTGAACCCTTGAACCCCAGATTTGGAGGCTTGCATGGCAAATCAAACAGTCCTATACAAAAAAGACCAGAACATTGCCATCATCACGCTCAACCGGCCGGAGCGGCTGAATGCCATCACCCGGGATCTGATAAACGGCCTCATCGCCCAACTGAAGAGAGCCAGGCTGGATCCAGGCGTTTCCGTGGTCATCTTAACGGGTGCCGGCAGGGCTTTTTGTGCCGGCGAGGACCTCAAAGAAACATCCGCCGGGAAAAGCTTTGAGGATTGGATGGAGGAAACAGAGGGGCTTCAGGAAGTGCAGCGCGTGGTGATGGATCTGGGAAAACCGCTATTAGCGGCAGTCCGGTGGTATGCTCTGGGCGGCGGGTGCGAATT
>JASFNW010000115.1:0-16654 GCA_050116835.1 Desulfobacterales bacterium | reverse complement strand
AGCCTCCCATGGCAACGCCGTAAACCCCTAAGGCTGAGAGCGCAAAAATATACAGCAGCCCCACATTGAGGTCTGCAATCACGAGCGGGATTTGCCGGCCCCAGAGGTTTAATTGACTGCCGAATGGCACAACCGCGAACATCATCAGGGCTGTCGTGGCAACCACGGCCGGGGCCAGCAGGAAAATGAAGCGGTCGGCCGCTGCCGGTACAATGTCTTCCTTGATGAGCATCTTTATGCTATCCGCAATCGGCTGTAAGAGACCGAACTTTCCGGCCCGGTTCGGGCCGTAGCGAATCTGCAAGCGCGCCAGAAACTTGCGCTCCACCCACACAAGGTAGGCAGCCAGCAGCAACAGCACCAGAAGCACGATGCTCAATTTTACAAACAATATGATAAAGCCAATAATCCAGTCTGACATAATTGGAACCGTTCGTTTTGCTTTTTACTGGAATGCGGGAATAATAGGTTCGATATATCGAATCTTTTTCACCCGGTATTCCAGCATTCCAGCATTGTATTTTTCCATTATTCCGGAACTAATTCTTAGGCTATTTTACGTATCTTCTCTTTACGAACATATGACCGGCCCGTGTTCATTTTTTGCCATCCCAGATCCGGGTGGCGAGGGATAATCAGAATTCCGGAGGCCATATTTTCGGCCACCTGTAATCGGGCTTCGATCGCCCCGCCTTCCAGCTCGACGGTCATCCGATCCCCGTCATTGAGGTTCAACTGCTGGGCGTCGGTTGAATGCATGCAAATGCACGGCGCCTTGACCAGTTCCTGCAAGCATGCTGAAAAAGCAGAAAGCTCTTCGGAGCCAAATGTGAGTTCGGAGACCAGCAGCTCCAGCCGGTCATCGACGGTTGAACTCGTGTTTGACAGCTGGTGCTCAAAACGCTTCTGAGAATTTGGCGTCTGAAAAAAGCGAGCCCCCTCGGCCGGGATTTCTGTAAAGCCCGGCAGCGCCCTGAATCCGGATACGTTATTGACCAGCCATTGCTGGATGTCATCTCGCAAATATTTGGCGTTTAACTGCTGTTCGATGTTTATCAATCGGGCCAGCATCTGCCAGGCGGCCTGGACCTCGCCACCCGGGATTTGCGGGTCATAGATTCGCGGCGGGTGATCGCCTCCGCCCGTCTGTTCAATCGGAATACCGCCCTGATAAGCGGGCCTGACCGCCTGGGCCCGGCCTTCCTGATTGATGTAGATCCCGTTTGCCTCATAAACGGTCGTTGTCGGTAAAAAGATATCGGCTTTCCGGGCCATCTCAGAATCGACATAATCCATGACGACCAGCAAGTCCAAGTTCGCCAGGGCCCGTTCAAATCGTTGCCGATCCGGGTATTGCCACAGAGGATTGCTTTCCACCAGAATCAGTCCTTGGATCGAACCCTGCTCAATGGCAGCAATCAGCGTTTCAACCGAGACCTTTTCATCCGCCAAAAGCCCGGCCGCAAACCCATTGGCCCCGGGCATTAAATAAAACAATCCGGCCGCTTTCCCGACGGCGTGCAGCAGAGCGGCAAAATCGGCCGCCAGCGCTGGGGTCTGAGGACCCACGATTTCGGTACCACACACGACAACAGGTCGTTGGCTCGTCTTTAGTTTTCCGGCCAGCGCGTCTATTTCTGCCTGCTGTGCGGCAGAGGTCTGTTCACCGGTTGCAAGCGATAAATAGAATTCACGGGCAGGCCCGTCCAATTGATCGGCCGCCGCAGGCTCAAGCGCTGCTTGGATTACAGCGCCGAGGCCGGCATGAACCCCATCCGGATCGGCCGGCAGGTGCGTGAACTCACAGGGCAAACGTACGGGTCGCGGATCAAAAACAGCGATCGTAGCTCCTTTGCGCTGGGCCTGCCGCAGGGCCAGCGCCAGCATTGGCGTTTCGTTTAGCGGATCGGCCCCCAGCACGGCCACAAAATCGGCTGATTCAATTTCACGCATCGAGACCGCCAGTTCCGGTTCAAGCCTGGAAACGGCCCTCTTAACCTTCTGGGTAATGGCATCATCTGCAAAATACGCCGGCTGCTGCCAGCTTCGGGCCTGACTGACGCGTTTAATCATGGCCAGCGTTTCAAGGCTGCTGCGGGTCGACCCGGCGCAGGCGACCGCTGCGCTCCCATCCTTATCTACGATAACCTGCAGTCGTTGTGTCAATGCTGCCAGCGCTTCATCAATGGATGCGGTTTGACCATCGACAAGGGGGCTGCGGGGTCGTTGCGGCAAACTGCTGTACATAAAGCCATAACGGCCTCGATCACAGATAAAATATCCGTTGATCGCTTCGCTCAGGTGAGCCTCTTGTCTGACAACTTTGCGATACCGGCAACTGGCAATGGTGTTACAGCCCAGTGAGCAGTTGATACACAGCGATGGGCTGCGTTCATAATCCCAGCGTCGGCCAAAATAGCGTGAGGGCTTATCCGTATAAACGCCGGTCGGACAAACATCGATGAGATTGCCTGAAAAAGGACTTTCCAGAATTCCTTCTGCATAGCGGCCGAAATAGATCTGATTGGCGGACTGCATTGCGCCCAGGTCATGGTAGCCGCTAAATTCCTGGTAAAAGCGGGAACAGCGGTAACAATGAATACAGCGGTTCATCTCATGCTGAATCAGGGGACCCAGATACTGATCGGTGTATGTGCGCTTTTTACCCGGATATCTTCGAACGCCGTGACCGCCGGAAACCGTCATATCCTGCAGCAGACAATGTCCGCCCGCGTCGCAGACCGGACAATCATGCGGGTGATGCAGCATAAGCCATTCGATTACCGATTTACGAAAGGCCACCGCTTCTTCATCGGTTGTCGATACGACCATGTCGTCCTGCGCATCGACCATGCAGCTCATCTGCACCCCTTTAAACGGACCCTGTAAAAATTTAACCGCGCAGACTCGGCAGGCGCCCACAGATCCAAGGGCCGGGTGGTAGCAAAACCGCGGAATCATGATCCCCAGCTGTTCCGCCGCCTCGATCACCTTGGTTCCCGGCGCGACTTCGATTTCGCGGTCGTCGATAATAATCTTCGGCATCTGTTTGTCCGTGGTCCGTCGTCAGTTGTTCCTGAATTTTTATTGTCAGCCACTCTTCAAAAACGTCTTGCTTCCGGCGAATGGCTGCTGGTCTCTGGCTCAAAGCGAGGCGCCAGAGGCAAATTTCATAAACGGTTACGCATCATCTAAAAGGACACTTCTTCTGATCAATATGCTCCTCGACCTCTTTCCGAAAATGGGTCAGCAAGCTTTGCAGGGGCGCCACGGCCCCCGGTGCGAAGGCACAGTAAGCGCTCCACAGCTGCTTGCCCATGTCATCCAGGATTGGGATAAAATCTTGCCGGCCGTCACCCGTTTCGATTCGATTCAGCAATTCTCGGATATAAGGCAATCCTTCCCGGCAGGGCGTGCACCAGCCACAGGATTCCCGGGCGAAAAATTCGGTTAAATTCAGCGTGGCGGCAACCAAACAAGAATGCTGATCAAACACCATGATGGCGCCGGTACCCAGGCGGTTGCCGACCTTCTTCAGGGATTCGAAATCCATCTCAATGTCATAGTGCGCTTCGGGCAAAAAACCGGTGGAGGCCCCGCCCGGTAAGCAGGCTTTAAATTCAGACCCGGCGGGCATGCCGCCAGCGTAAGTTTCAATGATTTCCCTCAGGCGGATACCCATGGGCAATTCATAAGCACCCGGCCGGTTGACCCTGCCGCTGATGCAGAATATTTTGGTTCCCGCACCCGCATCGTTACTGGCAAGGCCTTTAAACCACTCCGCGCCGCGGCGAACGATATGCGGTAGGTAAGCAAAGGTTTCCACGTTGCTCAATACGGTGGGCAGTCCCCAGAGGCCTTTTTCGGTCGGATACGGCGGCGGCTGCATCGGATTGGGTCGTTTGCCCATCAGCGCATTTAATTGAGCGGTTACCTCACCGCAGATATAGCGCCCGCCGCTACGATGGACAACCACTTCCAGTGAGTAGTCAGTGCCCAGAATGTTTTGGCCCAAATAACCTGCTTCTTCAGCCAGTCTGACTTCGCGTTCGAGGATTTTGGCCCCGCTTTCATACTCTGGCCGGATGAAGATAATGCCCTTTTCGGCTCTAATGGTGTATCCGGCAATGATCATGCCTTCGATGATCATGTGCGGATTGGTGTGAATCAATACGCGATCTTTGAATGTGCCGGGTTCCATTTCATCGGCATTGCAGACAATGTACCTTGGAAACGGCGCATCCGTGGCCACTGTTTTCAGTTTAAAGCCTGTTGGAAAAGCAGCACCGCCGCGACCCAGCAAATTGGAATCATCGATCATTTGAATGGTATCAGATTCACTGTGCTGCTTAAGCGTCTCTTTCAACGCCGCATACCCGCCATTTTGCTCGTACTCTTCGAGCGTGATGATGCGGTCCGGTTGGCGGTTTTGCAGTAATATCTGAGGGCAGGTTCCCATAATCGTTTCGTTCGGGCTTTTTTGAATAATTTTTCAACCACCAAGGGTACGAAGCACACAAAGAAAAAACAAAAACATTTTTAAAATTTTTAATCTAATTCAAGGGTCGGGGAGTTTTTCCATCCCACCCCCTGATAATAGTGAAATGAATTATCGGCAGCGAAATCCTGATAAAATAAATTCTTTTTACCTTTTAGCTTCGGAGCGCAGCTTTTCCAGTATCTGATCGATCTTTTCCGGCGTAAGCGGGCCATAAGCCTTACGGTTAATCAGCATGGCCGGCGCTCTATCACAATATCCGATGCAGCAAACCGGCAGAACCGTGAACAAACCGTCGGCAGAAGTGCCGCCCACCTCTACGTCCAGCTTTTGACACAGGTAATTCTGTATGGATTCGTAGCCGTCCATCCAGCAAATCAGACTGTCGCAAACATGAATCACATACCTGCCTACCGGTTCACGATAAATGAAGGTGTAAAAGGTGGCCAACTCTTCCACTTCCAGGGCCGACATACCCATCAGCGCTGCTGTCTGTTCAACGGCTTCATCGCTTAAATAGCCATAATGGTCCTGAAGCGCCAGCATCGCATCTACCACCAGTTCCCGTGGATGATCCGCATGCGCTATTTTTTCTTCCAAAGATTTTTTTACGTCGTCCGGCAGCATGAGCTCTTTAAAAAGTTTCGTATTTCAAGATACAAAGATTTGTTAAATTAGTTTTATTCGTTTCATTGGTTTCATTGGTTGGCTTAAACCGAACCAATTGAACAAATTAAGCCAATCAAACCAAGGTAACAGATAATACATTTGATAGCTGACCAACGCCTGACACCTAAAACCTGAGACCACGGCATTTAACGATCGATATCCGGCAGTATATAATCCACCGATCCGATAATGGCAATCAAATCGGCAATGCTTTCCCCGACCGCCAGCAGCGGCATCACCTGGACATTGGCAAACCCGGGGCCGCGTATGCGCACCCGATACGCATAGCCCAGGCCGTCGCTGACCACAAAGTACCCCTGCTCGCCTCTGGGAATTTCACAGGCCGCATGGGCCTCGCCCCGGGGGATTTTGGGGCCCCGGGTCACATTGATGTAATGATGGATCAGGCTTTCGATATCTTTGAGCATATCCTCGCGTCTGGGAATCACGTAGCGGTAATCATCGGTGACATAGCGGCCCGAAGGCATGTTATTGACCGCCTGTTCAATAATGCCGATGCTCTGTCGCATCTCTTCAATTCGCACCAGATAACGGGCATAACAGTCGCCTTCGGTGGCCGTCGGAACCTCAAATTCAAAATTTTCATAGCCCGAATAGGGCATCTTTTTGCGCAGGTCCCAATCCAGGCCGCAACTTCGTAAATTGGGGCCGGTCACACCCCAATCCATGGCTTCCTGCAGCGAAATTCGGCCGATGCCCTGGGTGCGCGCTTTAAAAATGGGGTTTTTACGGATCAGATTTTCATATTCCTGGAGGCGCTCGGGAAATATGTTAACAAATTGCTCAACCGCTGCTTTCCAACCCTCGGGCAAATCGGCGGCCACACCTCCGATCCGGAACCAGGACGGGTGCAAGCGACCACCGGTAATAAGCTCCACAATGTCGAGAATCATCTCCCGTTCCCGAAAAGTGTAAAAGTTAGGCGTCATGGCGCCCACATCGTGGGCATAGGTGGCCAGCCAGACGAGATGGTTGCTCAAGCGGAAAAACTCGCTAAGCATCACCCGAATCACCTGGGCCCGCTCCGGAACTTTGATATCCGCCAATTTCTCGACTGCCAGAAGGTAGGGCAAATCGTTGGCCGCACCGGCTAAATAGTCGACCCGCGCCAGATAGGGAATAAATTGGTGCCAGGTTTGGCGCTCACCGATTTTTTCGACGGCCCGGTGATGATAGCCGATCTCCAATTCCAGGCCCGTAATTTCTTCACCTTTCAAAGAGGCGATATAACGCAACAATCCATGGGTGCTGACGTGATGGGGACCGATATTTAAAATCAACGGCTGCTCTCCGTCATCGGTTTTCGCATACACGCCGCCGTCCAATGGCTGCAGCTTTTCAGCATCCTTACGGGTATAAGGCGCCATTTCGGTGGCTCTACCCGGATGTCTTTTCCTCAGGGGATGGCCTTCCCAATCCGGCGGCATGATGATGCGGCGCAGGTTTGGATGACCCGCAAAATGAATTCCCATCAGATCAAAGACTTCCCGTTCATACCAGTTGGCCGATGGCCATATATCGGTAATGCTGGCGATGCTGGGGGATTTACCATTTAAGGGCACTTTCAGCCGTATACGGCTGGCCGAATCAAAAGACAGCAGGTGATACACCATGGTAAAATCCGGATAACGCTCCGGATGCCGGCGGGCAGATTCATCGATAGCCGTCAGATCGTCCAGACGCTGAAATTTGGGTGTGGCCTCATGTTTAAGATAACGGAGCACGTCCTTCAGCCGGTCATCGGCAACCGCAAGGGTAAGCATGTCTGAGGTGAAATCCTGGGGTTTGATGGCATCGCTAAATCGGTCACGCAATTTCCGGGACAGGTTCTGATCCGATGAACCGAGCTCAATCTGCCGCGGTGGCGGCGTCCACATCAGATCCGAACGGCTGCCCTGAAAATCAGGCGGAACGACAGAGGTGCCCCGAATGGCTGTGCCCTGCATCCCCGGCCCCCTGGGATCACGGCTTTTGCTCTGGCCGTCCACTCGGAGCGGTTGGACGCTTCCCTGGGTTCCTCCTTTTAGATGAAAAATGGGACGGGTGGGACTTTCGGTTTCAATCTTCTTTTGGAGTTCAACAATGCCCTGCAGGACCGCCTCGGGCCTCGGCGGGCATCCGGGGATGTAAACATCCACTGGAAGAATCTGATCGATGCCTTGAACAACACTGTAGACATCGTACATGCCTCCGCAGTTGGCACATGAGCCCATAGAAATCACCCATTTGGGCTCGGCCATCTGTTCGTAAAGTCGCAGAACAACCGGAGCGATCTTTTTGAAAACTGTACCGGAGATGACAAGCAGGTCAGCCTGTCGGGGAGAGGGGCGCATTACTTCGGCGCCAAACCGCGCCAGGTCGTAACGCGCCGTCAGGGCAGCGGCTTTCTCGACAAAACAGCACGAGAGCCCAAAGAACATCGGCCACAGGCTGTATTTGCGAGCCCAGTTTATGAAGGCATCGGTGCCGCTCAGCAAGCGCTCATTCAATTTTTTTGGATTAGCGGACCCCAATCGAGTCCTCCCTTTCGCCATATGTAAAACAGGCCCAGTAGCAACAGGACAATAAAAAATGAAATTTGAAGCCAGCCGGCCCAGCCGAGTTTATCCTGCGCGATGGCCCAGGCAAAAATAAAGGCACCTTCCACGTCAAATATCAGAAAAAAAATGGCGACCAGATAAAAAGGGACAGGATAGTGCAGGCGGGCGTCTCCTGTAGGGATGATACCGCTTTCATAAGGTCTCAATTTTTCGGCTGTTTTCTTCTTTTCGCCGAGCCAGATGGCAATGATGAGCTGGGATGCAACGAAAATCAGAATCAGAACCACGTAGACCGCCAGGCTAAAAATGCCGGGTTCCCATGGTGAAAGCGCGCCGGAAGCAATTATCGATTCCATAGGTTCACCGCTATCACTTCAATCTGCGGATTAGAGACGATCTACATCTAAAAGTCAGCAGAGAATGTGTTAAAAATTGGATGCTTTTGCCGGTGCAACTGCAATGTATTGAAAATATAAGCTTAAATCTTTGGTGGATTCCCAGGTAGTCGCTGACGAAATTTTTTATATAGATGAGCGCCAATAAAAATGCAAGGTAAATTGCCGTTCAATTGGCACGGTCCTGAAATCGTCTCCAGCAAAATCGCGATGTCGTTTACGCTATAAACCCAGGATCCATTCGGCCGCTTCGTATAGATCGGCTGCCAGGTAATCGGCAGCCAGGTTTGCATCCGCCAGACGCGCTGCGGCTTCTCTGTAGTTACCCGTTTTCACCAAAATGGAATGACCGCAACCCGCGTTACGGGCGCATTCGATGTCCTTTGCGCTGTCACCGACCATTACGCTGGCTGCCAGATCAATCTGATATTTTTTTTGAGCCCGAAAGACCAGGCCGGGCAGCGGTTTGCGGCATTCACAGCCATCTTCAGGCATGTGCGGACAATAAAAAATATCGTGTATTTTACCGCCTCCGGATTTGACGGCTGTTTTCAATTTTAAATGAATGTTCTCGAGTTCCGCCGTGGAAATGAGTTTGCGCGGTACGGCGGATTGGTTGGTAATGATAATAATCATGAAGCCGGCGGCGGTCAGATTGCACAGCGCTTCGATACTGCGAGGCAAAAATTTGAATTCCGACCAATTCTTAATGAAAGCCATAGAGTCTTGATTAATCGTACCATCCCGGTCGATAAAAACGACGTTTTTTAGCAAGTCGATAAACTCCTCAAATGCGTTTCGCTTAGGACCCGCCTATTCGGCAACCAGAATGGCATCGACAAATCCATCCTGTATGAGAATTTTTTCCTGCTTAACGGCCTCTTCGAGGGTTGTAAAATGTCCTACCCTGACCCGATAAAAGATTTGATCGCCACGATCGTAGACCGTTATATGCGCATTTTTGTAACGTTGTGCCAGCTGGCGCCTTTGCTTTTCAGCATTTTCGCGACTCAAAAAGGCGCCGACCTGATAGGTAAAATTGCCGGTGTGATAATCACCCGCCGTGTAGCTCGAAGCCGTGTCACCGGAGGCGGTTGTTCGTTTACCCAGGGCAACTACTTCAACCCGGGCCGTCCCCGGACCGATAATTCCGACTTCTTTGGCAGCCGAGTAAGATAAATCAATTATTCTGCCGCGCACAAATGGACCCCGATCGTTGATTCTGACCACGGTGCCGCGGTTATTTTCCAGGTTGTGCACGCGCACGTAAGTGCCCAGCGGCAGTGTTTTATGCGCCGCTGTCATTGCGTACATGTTATATCTCTCTCCGTTGGATGTTTTTTTGCCGTGAAAATCGCGCCCGTACCAGGAGGCCAGGCCGCTCTGACGAAAGCCATCGGAATGAGGCAATGGCTGATACCACCTGCCAAGGACTTTATAAGGTTTCGGATGACCGGACTTGCCGGGCGGCGGTTGAGATGATGGTGGGGTGTTGCTTGCACAACCGTAACCCCAGCCTGCAACGCAGGCGCACACCAGTAGTAAACAAAGTTGATTTAAGCGGTTGCGTAGACGTAGGATTCCGCACATGACCATCGATTCTTTCAGCACTATAAATCGTATCGATCCCAACGGGGAGCACGACATATTCAGTTAAATATGCGATTTGCCTATTCTGTCTGTTTCACGTTAGCGTTTACGCTTTGCGGGTTGTCTTTTTCGAGTTTTTCGAGTTGGTCGCTTCCGGCCATTCAGTGCCAGTTTCAGGACATCTCTCATTTTATCGACAAAATGAAAGCGGATTTCCTTCTTGACCTTTGCCGGGACATCCTCAAGATCCTTTTGGTTCCACTCCGGCAGGATAATCTCCTTTATGCCAGCCCTGTGAGCGGCCAGAACTTTTTCTTTGATGCCGCCAACCGGCAACACTTGGCCCCTGAGTGTAATTTCACCGGTCATTGCCAAGTCCTTGTGAATTGTCTTGCCGGTAAGCAGCGAAGTTAAGGCGGTTAGCATGGTGACGCCGGCCGAGGGACCGTCTTTGGGTATTGCGCCGGCCGGCACATGAATATGCAAATCATGGGAATCAAAAAAATCTTCATCGACATTTAAGCTTTTCGCATTTGACCGAATAAAACTCAAAGCCGCCGTTGCCGATTCTTTCATCACATCACCCAGCTGTCCGGTAAGTGTTAATCCTTTTTTGCCTTTCATGGCGGTGGCTTCAATGAAAAGGAGCTCTCCGCCGGTGGGTGTCCAGGCCAAGCCGGTGGCCACTCCCGCTGTCGACACCCTGGATTTGGTTTCGGAGGTAAACCGGATCGGTCCCAGGTATTCGTGAAGATCGCCTAAGTTGATGGTTACTGTTTTGGCCTTGCCGGTGGCAATTTTGCTGGCCACACCGCGGCAAACATTGGCAATTTCCCGTTCCAGGTTGCGCAGCCCGGCTTCACGGGTGTAGCCGGCAATGATTTGTTTCAGTGCGCTCTGACTAAATTTAATCTGTTTGGCTTTTAAGCCATGTTCATCCCGCTGACGCGGAATAAGGTAACGTTTGGCAATTTTGAGCTTTTCATCCAAGGTGTAGCCATGCAGCATTAAAACTTCCATGCGATCTCGCAAAGCCGGCGGTATGGTATCTAAAATATTTGCGGTTGTAATGAACATCACCCGGGAAAGATCGAATGGGACGTCCAGATAATGATCGGAAAAAGAAAAATTTTGTTCGGGATCAAGCACCTCCAGAAGGGCCGAAGACGGATCTCCACGAAAGTCGCTGCCAACCTTATCGATTTCATCGAGCATAAAAACCGGATTGTTGGATTCAGCCCGTCGTAAACCCTGTATAATTCTGCCAGGAAGCGCACCGACATAGGTCCGCCGATGTCCGCGAATTTCGGCTTCGTCCCTGACGCCACCCAGGGAAATACGATGAAACTTGCGGCCCAGCGCCCGTGCAATCGATTGTCCCAGCGACGTTTTGCCGGTGCCTGGGGGACCCACAAAACATAAAATCGGACCTTTTGACTCGGGCTTTAACTTTCGGACTGCCAGATACTCAATGATGCGTTTTTTGGGTTTTTCCAGCCCATAATGATCTTCATCCAGGATCTTCTGCGCCTTTATTACATCAAGGTTGTCCGGCGTGCTGTCGTGCCACGGCAAAGCCGTTATCCAATCCAAATAGGTTGAGGCAACGGTGTATTCGGCAGAGGACGGGTGCATTCTGGCCAGACGGTCCAGTTCGCGCTCGGCTTCTTTGCGGGCTTCGGGCGGAAGATTTTTTTCTTCGATTTTAGCCCGGTATTCCTCGATTTCAACCTGAGTTTCATCCTGTTCGCCCAGTTCTTCTTTAATGGCCTTGAGCTGTTGCCTAAGATAGTATTCTTTTTGGCTCTTATCCATGTCCCCCTTGACCTGGCTCTGAATTTTATTGCCCAGTTCAAGGACGCTCAGCTGATGATTCACCAGTCGGGTAACTTCTTTGAGCCGCTCTTTTACATTTTGAAGCTCAAGAACTTTCTGTTTTTCCTGTGGCGTGGCATTAATGGTAGAGGCAACCATATCCGCCAGTGTGCCGGGCTCGGGAATCGATTTGGCCATCTGGCCGATCTCCTGAGGCAGTCCCGGCGAAAGCTCCACGACACGAATAAACTGGCCGACAAGGTTGGACATAAGCGCTTCGGCTTCCTTACCCTTGGTCTCATCTTCTTCCAGCACCTGGATTCGTGCGCGAAGATAAGGCCTGCTATTTTCCCAGGATTTTATTTTAAACCGATGGAGGCCTTGTACCAGAAGCTGGGTTCGATTGTCCTGGGTTTTGGCCATTTTCAAGATGAGGGCGCTGGTTCCGACCGCCGCCAGATCGCTCTGGTCGGGCTTGTTTCCCTCTTCGGGCTTCTTTGATACCACCAGCCCGATGATCCGATTTTGGGCCATGGCCTCATCCACCAGCCGGACCGATTCACCTTGCATGACCACCAGTGGCAGCACCATTTTGGGAAACAGGGCTGCATCAAATAACGGTAGGATTGGAAGCAGTTCGGGAATTTTATCCGAATCAATGTCCGCCGTTGGATTTTGATCAGGTTGATCTGTCATGAGCTCCTCCAGGAAGGGTCATCAGGTTTTAGATTAATTTGACGTTTAATTCGGTATTAGGTAACAGGCTAGTCATTTA
This sequence comes from Desulfobacterales bacterium, assembly GCA_050116835.1. Classification (GTDB taxonomy): domain Bacteria; phylum Desulfobacterota; class Desulfobacteria; order Desulfobacterales; family JAHEIW01; genus JAHEIW01. The sequence continues at coordinate 4,351 of JASFNW010000115.1, read as the reverse complement.
GCCGTTTAAATTCATCCGTCTGATATGGGGATCTTGTGGGTCTTTTCGATTGGCAATTTTGCCAGTCGAATCTCGAGCAGGCCGTCGGTATAACCGGCAGACACAACTTCCGGGTCTATCGGTGCGGGCAGATAGAGAATTCTTTCAAAGAGTCCGTATTGAATCTCTGCCAGTCGGTAAGTGCTATCTTCCGTGCAATGCCTGGCAACCCTTTTTCCCTTTATCCGGACGGCCTTGCTGCTGATTTCGACTTCCAGATCATCTTTCTCGACTCCGGCAACCTCTGCAAGAATAACAATTTCATCCGGCGTTTCATTCATGTCCATCGGTGGTTTCCAGGATCGCTCGGCAAGTGTGAAGGCCGGACTCATTGATCGAAACATGTCTTCGATTGTTTTTTCGAGGTTAGAACCCAAATGCCCAAAATCTTCGGCAATTCTAATTTTGATAAATTCCATCACCGGCTCCTGAATGCTAAACAAATAGTTTGGTTTGATAGATAGAAATCATGGAAAAATAACACTGATTACGGACTTTGTAAAGCTTGACAGCAATACATGTATGATTAAGTTTCAGGCGGAGCAATGATAAAATCATGGAGGTTGTATCATGCCAGTTGGAAGATGGGATCCTTTCCGGGACGTGGCTGCCTTGCAGGATCGTATTAATCGAATTTTCAGCGAATCCTTTGGTAGCTCGCGTGAGCTGGACGAAGCCGGTGGTATCTGTGACTGGCGGCCACCGGTTGATATTTATGAAACGACCGAAGGTTTTGTTCTCAACGTGGAGCTGGCCGGCGTTGACAAAGATGATGTCTCGGTTGAAGTTAGAGATAATGTGCTAACCCTCAAAGGCGAACGGCTTCTTGATCCGGAAGTCAAAGAAGAACAATACTATCGGAAAGAACGCGCCTTCGGCAAATTCCAGCGGTCCTTTACGCTAAAAGAGCCCATCAAACCGGAGCAGGTCAAAGCATCCTTTAAAAGCGGCGTATTAACGATCGTAGTCCCAAGACCGACAACAGAGAAAGCAAATCAGGTCACCGTCAAAATCGATTAACGCCGCTTCGTGATCTGGACTCACCGGGCCCCGTAGCCATTCTTCGGGCTCCGTGCCATTTCTGAGCGCAGATCACCTTCGCTATTTTTCCGGCCTTTCCACGGGCGGGTGCGATTGTAACGATAACAAAAGCCAACCCCGGACAAGGGCATTGCCCTTTTCGCACAAATGCCGTATGAATCGGGTATGGCCACCGAAAACAAGCCGACGGATAGACTTGTTATCGGTTCCCAGTACTTTTTATATTTTGGCGTACTGGGGATGTATTTGCCATTTTTTAACCTATACTGTTACCATCTGGGCTTCAGCGGCTTGAACATCGGCATATTGTCTGCTGTCCGTTCGGTCGCGATGGTGGCTTTCCCCCTCATTTGGGGTGCCCTGGCCGATCGCCTCGGTGCCCGCCGCCCCATTTATATTCTGTGCAGCTTTTGCAGCGCCCTGATCTGGATGCAATATCTTTTTACGGTCGACTTTGGCCCCATGCTGGCCATCACCATCCTGTACGGGACGTTCTATGCCCCCATTATCTCCTTCCTGGAGGCATTCACGATGGACATGCTGGGAAAGGAGAAAAAAAGTTATGGTCAACTGCGCGTCTGGGGATCCATCAGTTTTATCGCTGTGGTGCTGGTGCTGGGTAAGATCATCGATCTGTATTCTATAGAAATTATCGTTGTTCTTATTTTGGCTGGCTCCTTGATGTTCGCTTTGATGTCGACTCAAATACCTGTCGTTCAACCGCTAAAAAGGAAGCGCGTGTCCAGAGAGGCAAAGCGTCTGCTGGACAGCCGTGTCCTGGTGTTTTTGTTTTGTGCGTTCTTAATGCTCGTCAGCCATGGGGCCTATTACGGTTTTTTTTCGATTCACCTTGAGAATCTGGGCTACGGCAGCACTTTTATCGGATTAACGTGGGCATTGGCCTCCACGGCAGAGATCCTGGTAATGATCCGATCCGATCAAATCTTTCGACGTTTTTCGCTGGAATCTGTCCTAATCTTTTCATTTATGGTCGCTGCGCTGAGGTGGTTTGTTCTTTTTCGGGCCCAATCCGCAGCAGTCATCTTAGTTTCCCAGGTTTTGCACGCCATAACCTATGGCACCTTTCACATTGCCAGCATCCTTTACATCGATCGGCTTGCACCCGACAAAGCCAAGACCCTGGGCCAGGCGGTCAATAATGCCGTCAGCTATGGTCTGGGTTTGATGGTGGGCTTCTTTTTCAATGGCTACCTATATGAGATCAGCGGTTCCTTTACCCTGTTTATGACCAGCAGCCTGATTGCCTTGGCCGGTGGACTGTTTTTTGGGGGATTTTATGTGGTGGATCGAAGGCGCGCTCAAAAGGTCAGAGGACAGGAATCAGGGGACAGAACACAGAAGGCCAATGCTAGCGGTCAGAAGTAGGGCAGCCCACCGTAGCTGCCGTCTGTAAGCCGGACGGTAGCCGGGGGCCCACATTCTAAGATTGCGATGATTGCAGCCAGAAGCAAGAAGTCAGGAGCAATAAATCCTGAACCTTTTATCAATCACCTTTACGGGGAAAAAACAGATACCGCAACCAATGCCACAGTGTATTGCCGCGCATTATCTCCCTGTCCAGTTGATCAATTTCAGCATACAGGTTGGTAGATTTTAAAAACCACTGCTGGCGGGTCGTAAATGACCTTTGCGGATCAAGGTGCTTGACAACTTTGGCAGGATTTCCGGCTGCAATGCAATCCGACGGAATCGAATTCACAACCACGGACCCGGCACCGATGATGGTATTTTCACCGATAGACACGCCTTTGCAGACAATGGCACCGTCTCCAATCCAGACATTATCAGTGATGTGTATGGGATCCGTTTTACCAATAGCAATCCGGTTGTAAATATCATGCCAGTCCGAATCGGTCAGATAGACACCACTGGCCAGCATGCAATTGTCACCGATATGTATCTTTGAAGCCGAACTGACTCTGACACCCGGACAAATAATGACATAATCACCGATCTGAATTTGTCCGCTCACCTGTTGGTCTGACCAAACAGACAAGCGCACCCTGTGGTCAGAAGTCGCAACAATTGTAACATGATCACCGACGGAAACCGGGGATCCGAATACTTCTACATACCAGGGTTTGATAATGGTGGCGAATTTTCCAAGGGCGGCAAAATGCGGCTGTAAGAAATGCGCGCTGTAAAATTTTTGGAACCTCAAAACCGCTTTTTTGACGACATAGGGGCGGTGATCTTTGCGCATGGATATTGTCCCTGGATAAAATGAAACCCTTAAGCGCAATCAACAAATGGCGAAAGCTCGGATGTCGCCCAGAACTGATGACTGAACAGCACGTTTGCCGGAGTTAGGTTATAGATCGCATCTGCAGCTATTAATGTCACCGCATTGGTCCAGGTGATTTTATCCTCCGGCCAAATGATCAGATCCGGGCAGGTAAACCCGCACCAGTAGGCCCCATCCTCATAGCGCCGGTCGCTGATCCAGTTAAATACAATTCTGGCCAATTCCCGATTGCCCATGCCGGCAAGCGCCAACGTCAACTCTGCGGTTTCGGCGATGGTTACCCAGGGCTTATCTGATACGCAACGCACACCCCGGTCTTCGACAACAAATTTTTTCCAGTACCTGTCGATCCGCTTTTGGGCATCAGTGCCGGTGATGATTCCTGCCAGAATCGGATAAAACCAATCCATCGAAAAACGCGATTTGGTCATGTTGAACAAATACGGTTTGTTTTTAATGGCATCTGCCAGTTTGAGACAGGCGCGTTCCCATGATGGCACGGAAAGGTCTAGTATCTTAGCAATGGCCAGAGCACATTTGATGCTCATGTAAATGGAGCTGGATCCCGTTAAAAGGGCCATACGATCGATATTGCCCTTGGGGCTTATGGCCCAGTAAATCTCTCCATTGGGGGTTTGCAGGCTCAGGGCAAAATTGATGGCCTTGAGAATCGTGGGCCACATTTGCTTTAGCAGGGCGAGGTCTTCGGTTATCAAAAAATGGTGAAATAGGCCCACCGCTATATAAGAAGACAAATTGGCATCTCTGGTTTTATCCTCAACAACCCCTTGACGGTATGCCGTATACCAGCTACCGTCTTCCAGTTGCCGCTCGGCCAGCCAATAAAATGCTTGCCGGGCCTCTTTATTATACCCGCCCACACTGAGACCCATGGCGGATTCTATGTGATCCCAAGGATCTGATTTTTGACCCGCAGCCCACGGTATTTCTCCATCGGATCGCTGGGTACGGACAATAAATGATGCCACTTCACCGATGTCAAAC
>JASFNW010000114.1:0-16725 GCA_050116835.1 Desulfobacterales bacterium | reverse complement strand
ATAACCAGCATGCCCTTTGATGCTTTCACGAGTTCCTTGGCTCCTTTAACCTGCTTATAAAAGCGTTCGATGGCAACATCCACGCTGGCATCAATTTCCTTTGCGGTTTTTGCATGTAGATTACTTGCGAAAAAAATACCAATTATCGTGATTGACAAAAAAACTCGAATTGCCCATTGGATTTTTAAGGAATTATCAAACAAATCTGATTTCATTATTTTCCTCCCTTCTAAATTTATTGAATTATGTAAACTGCAAAATATTAATTATGCCCTAGAACCATTGATATACGATTGTTAACTTGTAATTGGAATACAGGCAGGAAATGAAAAATTTAACCAAAAATAATAAATAGTAGTATGTATTGTTTGTGCTAAAATCAACAAATTGACACAAATCATGTATAACTTACGGTAAAAGGGACATCCGTGACAAATGGACATTTGGCCCGACCCCAGGCCGCTATGCCGCGCACAGCACTTTGTTGGACCGGCGGCGCCTTGGGCTGCAGAGTTCGCGCGAGTGCTCAACCAACCTTCAGGATAAGCTTGCAGTACGCTAAAAGTGAGAGCCTATTGGGCCTGGACCGGACCGATCAACGGCGTGCGCACCGGCCTGGCTAATCCGAAGAAATCCACCGCGCCGTTACGCCCAAAGCGGGTGGACAAAGCCTCTTCCGGCACTTTCTTGAAGCCTTCGTCCGGCCGATTCCAGTTGTTGGCAATCCAGACGTTGTCATTGCCGTCGATGGCGACGCCCCAGGGCCCGATGATGCTCTCAGAAAAGTATAGAAAATTTCGATAAAAAATAATTTACTTATCAAAATTTTCTATTTGACTTATTGACATTCACTATAGTATTTGGAAATATTTTTATCTTAACTGCCACGAGGTTTTCCATGATTCATGATTTTGGCTTTACCTGAGGGGTATTATCCTTCTAGCCGGGTTTGTTAGACGAAGCCGTGGACCAAAATCATATCCAACCTGACATCACCGAATCGTCCCCGGGCAGTCCGCTGCACTTGCATTCGCGATAGCCCATCCGAACACTCCCGGACACAAATAAATTTTGGAAAAAGGCATCATCTCGGTTCGCGTACCGAAATGAACACACGCCACGAATAACAAAAAGAGCCGACGATAAGTGGAGATTACCGATCCATGGGGGCCGACTCCGCCCCGACCAAATTGTCGGTGGGGTTCAAAATCGGAAAGATGTGCCCCTGCCTGCAAAGCGCTGACATGATCGTGGGCGAAAACACCTGTATCGGCAAGCGCTGAAGGCGTCGGAACTTGAAAATACCTTGATCGAATGAAAACGATGGACTGGCTATATAAACTTTGTCGATGGACGCTGGGTGTCATATTCATCTATGCCGGCGGTACCAAGTTGCTGGAGCCGGAAATCTTCACGGTTTTAATCGATGCATACGGTATCATCCCCGACGGGCTGCTCATGCCAGTGGCGATTGGGCTGTCGCTGCTGGAGGTGATAGCCGGTATCGGACTGCTGTTTGATATCCGTGGAAGCCTGGCGCTGACTACCGGCTTGCTGGTGCTTTTTATAGTTGTGCTTGGTTACGGTATTTGGATGGGTCTGGATGTGGACTGCGGCTGCTTCGGTCCCGAAGATTCGGAAACCGAGGCGTTTCATGGTCTGAGGCTGTCCCTGTTTCGGGATTTGTTCATGATGGCAGGAGTCTTTTGTATGTATGGATGGCGACGGTATCGTGCCATACGGCCGGCTGGCGTCATGGCTATTGCTAATTTTTTATTCAGCAAAAGGAGAAAAGAAGATGCGTGGGTGTAAATCTGTTTTGAAAATGTTTCTGGTTGTATGTCTGGTGGCCGGGATGACAGCTCCTGCAGGGGCCTTTCTGGATAACAAATTTGAAAAGGAAGTTAAAAAGGAAACCGGTGCGGTTAAACTGATCCGTGAAGTTCAGCGCGGCGGCTACGATGTGGTTACCACCGAAGAGCTCAAGCAATGGATTGATTCAGGAAAAGAAATGCTGATCGTGGATACCATGCCCTATGAGGACAGCTATAAAAAACAGCATGTACCCGGTGCAGTTCAATTTCTGTTCCCCATACCGGAAATGAAAGAATGGGACACCAAGGAGACCGCCGGCAAGAAACAGGTAGACTACGAGAAACTACTGGGCGATGATAAAGACAAAACCATTGTGATCTACTGCGGTTTCGTCAAATGCACCCGCAGCCACAACGGTGCCGCCTGGGCCGTCAAGCTCGGCTACACGAATGTCTATCGTTATCCCGGCGGGATCTTTGCCTGGAAAGGGGCGGATTTTCCCATTGAAAAGGCGGAGTAGGCAATCGGGCGATCTCTATTTATGGCACAGTGGTGTAACAATCACGATCCTCAGGCTGAAGCGTTAATCGCACGGATTAAAAAGCGCGCCGGAAATCTGTATCAAACCCGGCAGCTGCTGTGCACCGAGGCGGTTGTAGTGACCTTGAACAAGGCTCTTAGCGGCGGCCTGAGTGACGCTCAGGCCGTTGCTGTTGCGGCACCGTTCAGCATAGCGCTGGAAGATAGCGGTTGTATATGCGGCGCTTTGAGTGGAGCCGTTTTGGCGTGCGGCCTGTTTTTAGGAAATGATCAACCTTACCATCACCGCCGATGCATGCGCAAAAGTGCCCGGCAACTACACGATGCGTTTAAAGCCACCAATGGCGCAACCTGCTGTAGGTTGCTCTCTCAGAATGTTCGCCATAATCGGCAGGCCCACTTTCAGCAGTGTGCAAATCTGACGGCAGGTGCGGCAGAAATGGCCGCGAAGTTGGTTCTATATCAAAGACCCAAGCTTATCCAATGTACCGAAGATGGATTTCTTCAGAAGATGGATACCAAAATCGGTGCACTGATGACGCGGCTGCTTCGGCTTGTTTGCCCCAGAATGTAAAAGAGGCTTCACTCAAGTTATGAAAGCTATTTGCGTCAGCAAAAATGTTGAAAATTGATGCTGATACTCATGATTTGCTAAACCATTCCAAAATTTTAGCAAGAGACCAACTTTTCTCAATTGCAGGGGTTATTTTGCCTTCAGCGATACGGATAGGGCACTATCATTTAGAAAATATTTAAAATCCCACCTAAAAAAGCCTTCGCCAGCAAACGGCCATGGTAATTCCTATCTGTTCGTTTTCAAAGACGAGTCATTTTTCCCTTGTCAAATGTCAATATGTCACGGACGTCCCCATTGTTCCACCTAGCATGCCTAGAGACACAATTTAGTATGGATTCGAATTTATCGTACGTAAGGCTTACAAATCCCAAAAATCTGAGTTGTAAAATACGGACCGTTGGTGCGGCGTGCATAGCGCATCGATTCGATACTTGACAAAGAATCGCTTTATTGTAATTTATTCGCTTTTATTGGCTTGGAAGCTATGACGTGCCGTGGCATGGTTTGAGAGACAGACAGCTTCTATATGATAACAAAGGTTTTTAACCCAAAAAAGTGCTAAGAAAACGCGCTGAAGAACCCAGGCACAAGCGATCAGCTCCGGTGAAATCTTTGATTTTAATCACTCATTACAGGAGTAACCAATAGATGACGCTTCAAAACAAAATTAACTTGATCACCTATCCAGACAGCTTGGGCAACAATCTGCTCGAGCTTCATTACGTCCTGCGCCGCTATCTGACGCAAGCAATCGGCGGTGTTCATATTCTGCCCTTTTACCCCTCGTCGGCAGACCGCGGCTTTGCCCCGCTGACCTATGACGAGGTCGACCCGGCTTTCGGCACCTGGGAAGATATTGAAATGATCGGCAGGGATTTTGATTTGACATTCGATTTTATGGTGAATCACATTTCTCGCCAGTCTATCTACTTCCAGGATTATTTAAAGAATGGCCCGGCCTCCGCATACGCGGACATGTTCCTGTCCTTTAACAAATTAAGCCCCACCGGAGAAATTAGCGCAGAGGATCTGGCTAAGGTCTACACGCGCAAACCGCGGCCGCCGTATACCTTTATCGAGCGGCCAGATGGATCACGGGAAAAGATCTGGTGCACCTTCGACTACGAACAGATTGATCTGGACCTGCGTTCGCCGGTCACCCAGGAGGTGGTCCGCGACTTTCTAATACGCCTGGCACGAACCAACGCCAAAATGATCCGCATGGATGCCATTGCTTATGCAACCATCCGGATAGGAACCAATTGCTTCTTTCTCGAACCGGATATCTGGGAATTGTTGGAATGGCTTAGAGAATATGTGACGCCTTTTGATACTGTTATCTTGCCGGAGGTACACGAACATTACAAATACCATTTGAAATTTGCGGCCAAGGGTTATTGGACCTATGATTTTGCCCTGCCCATGCTGGTGCTGCACACCCTTTATCATCATAGCAGTGAGCGCTTACGCCATTGGCTTCAAATCTGTCCCCGTCAACAGTTAACCACACTGGATACTCACGATGGCATTGGGGCTGTCGACGTGCAAGATCTGCTAACCCCCGAAGAAATTGATAGAACGCTCTCCGGTTTGGATGAAAAAGGCTCCAATACACGCAAGATATATTCGGGTCCGGAATATCAGAACCTGGATATCTACCAGGTCAATTGCACCTATTATTCCGCTCTAGAATGCAACGACGACTCGTATATCGCTGCCCGAGCGATCCAATTTTTTGCGCCGGGGCTTCCTCAGGTGTACTACGTGGGTCTGCTGGCAGGAGAGAACGACATCGAGCTGGTGGAGCGCACCAAAAACGGCCGGGACATCAACCGTCATAATTACGGTCTGAATGAAATCAAGGAGGAAATACAAAAACCTGTGGTGCAACGGTTATTACGGTTGATGGAATTTCGCAATTCTTACCCCGCATTTAACGGCCAGTTTGTAATCGCTGAGGCGCCGGATGACCAGCTGAAGCTATCATGGTCGCAGGCCCCTTACCACACCACCGTAACGATTGATCTGAACAGTTACAGTGTCCTGATTGAGTACTACGACCGGGATCAGCGCAAGACAAAAACATTTTCTGCATAATGCCAGATACCGGCCTGGTGTGCATTTTTGAAGAGCTGAGTGGCAGTTTCCCGGCCTGAGCCGTCAGGGTTCCAAACCAAGTGTAGATAAGTCACGGACGTTTTGTTCCCTGAGCACTAAGAGCCCCGGACCCTGACCCCTGCGGAAGGAAGAAATATTAGGGTGCCTGCGGGAAGCTGATTAAAGTCCTTGATTTCATGACCGCCCAGCAGTGTTTTGGGTGGCAGGTAATAAATCGTTTTTTGGTCTTTGTATTTAAAACCGGCGATCCGATAGGCAGTGCGATGCTTATGAATTCGATATGGCCCCCGGTATCCAACAATCAGCCGGGTCCTGGCCGGCAGGTCATCCCAATCGGATATCGTCGAGCCGGACTTTATTTCACCGGAAGGCAAAAAATAAATCGTCGTGTCGTGATTATATTCTTTGCCGGCAAATGACCATGCTGTAAGACCGTTGGAGATCGTTTTGACCAATCCCTCGGAGGTTTTCAAACCAGAGCTGTCTTCCTGATTGAGCAGCACGACGGTATTCGGCGGAATCCGGTTCCAGCCAATTGTATCCGCGATTTGATCCCCCGTGTAGATTTGGCCGTTGGGTAATTTGTAAACCGTCGTTTCGCTGTCGAAATCCTCCCCCGCGATGGACCAGGCGGTGTTGCTCCCGATGATAATGTTACCCTCCTGCGCGTAAAATTGTTTGCCGCCGTAAAAAATTTCGGACAGCTTGTAGTCTGCCACAAGCCTTCCGGCACGCACATCAGGGTCGTAAGACCAGGTCGGCCCCAGCCCGGCTTTGGCCCGGATAAAATTTTTGGCACACCGTTTGCGGCCCCGGTGATTTTTCCTGTGCCAGCGATTCGGCGGCCCGTAAGCCACCTGGCTGTGGGTCAGAACCGCCTTATCATCCAATTCATACACATCCTGCAAGATGTCAATTAATAGGCCTACGGCCCGGTATTGCGCTTCAGTGATGGGCGCGTAATGATAACCGACCAGCTCGATTCCGATTGAAACCCTGCTGATGGTTGTCTCACCGTTCCACATGCTGATGCCGGCATGGTCAGCCACATATGCCTTGTCCAAAATTCGATAGGTGCGCCCATTTCGAGCAATCACATAATGGGTATGCCCCCCGGCCGTACGCCGACCATTATGCAAATGTTTTCCTCTTGAAACCACTCTCAGGGTCGCTCTGAGGCCGAGCTCTGAAGTATGAACGATAATGTATTTTGTCTTCTGGCGCTTGACCTTTTTGAATTTCGGGTTCAGTCGCGAACGGTAATCTACAATCGAGCGCTGGAAGTTATTTTTGTTTGCCCGTGTGTAAGCAAATGATGAAGATAGAGAAAATAAAAGACAAGCGGCTAAAAAAAATACAAAAATGATAAATTTTGTTGATAAGCTGCGGCAAATCTTCATTGGCTACCAAATCATTTTAATGGGTGGAGAATCAGTCAGAACAGCCCGATAACGCTAGCTTATCGTAAATTCTTAAATATTTCAAATAGGTGCTCTTTTTCTCGGAGCCGTGGGATTTGATTCGAGTATTAAGTAATTGTATCTCTAAGACAAGTATTCAATCAACACGTATGGATCAATGTTATTTGTAGGATAGAAAACCACAGCTGAAAAGGCTGGCGTCCTACAGCAATATGGGAAATATACTGATACACATTTATCAGTTCACGATTTATAGTCTATCATTGGAGGAATAAACGTATGAAAAAGGAGATATGTCATGGATGATGTCAAACGCATTCTGGTTGTCAGCAGATCCACGAAACATTGCCGAAAAGCCGTGCATTACGGAATTTCCCTCTCCAAAGCATACAATTCCAAACTGTATGTTCTGCACGTTTTTCACGACCCATTCAGCTATGACGGATGGAATTTGCCGATTCCGTCCTTTGAGGAAGAATACGAAAAATTGGTTCAAAAAACCAGAAAAGATATTGATCGCATCATCAAATCTGAACAGGCTGACGGCCTGGAAATTACAGAATGGGTACGAGACGGAAAACCCGCGGACGAGATTTTTAAGGTCGTCGAGGATGAAAAGATTGATCTGATGATTATGTCAGCCCATGAAGAGGGACGGCTTGAACATTACCTGTTCGGCCGAGCCGTCGAAGAGCTCACACGTAAAATGCCCTGTTCAATTTTTCTGGTAAACTACAATCCGTTGCACAAAGCATGATTGGCAATTTAACCTGATTTGAAGAAGATCCAATTGCAAATTTGGATTTTAGGAACTATGATTGAGCCAGCTCTGAGCATTGAATTCTTATCTCCTGGCTGCTTTTTTGCCAGAGCTGCTACCGGAGGTGAAAACGCGTTAAAAGGTTACTTATAAAAGGCATTATCCACGACCAGCTCGGCTTTAAAAGACCTTTCCGTGAGGAAAATTCATGGCCGAAGAAGAAACAACCGTTTCAGAAACAATTATGAGTGAGGTCCAGCTTCTTCTGGCAGAAAAAAGAACTTCTTTGGCTGCCATGCGCACAGGTATCGCTGTGACTGCGCTGCCACTTACCGTCATCAGTCTGCTGATCGCCACTTCAAAATATTACGATATCGTTCATGTAATGCCCCTGCTTTTGCCGCTTCTGATTTTATGCGTGGCTCTTGTTGTGTTGGGATCCTATTTGATTATTCGGTCGATTATGCGTATATATCACCATGATCAGCATATAACAGAGATTAAGCACAAACAAAGATTGATAGCCGATTTAATTGACTGAGCCGTACTGCGGTAATTTTAATGAAATTTTTCTTCCTTAAATCCCTGCGTTTCCGCTTGATGCTGCTTGTGCTTATCGCCGTGATTCCAGCGTGGATAGCGATCGCTTTCGCCGCTGCTGAGCAAAAACGAATAGCGGTAGCTGAGATTCAAAAAAACGTCTTGCAGCTGGTTGAATCCAGTGCGCGTGAAGAAGAGCAAGTATTGCAAGGCACCCGTCAAATCCTTATTGCTTTGGCCAATTTTGTTCGCAAAACAAATGGAAGTCCATCCGAATGCAGCGAATTTTGCACCGATCTCCTCAAACAATTCAGACGATATGCAAATATCGGCGCCATAAAACCCAATGGAGAAGTTTTTTGCAGCTCTGTTCCTATGGAAAATCCGACGAATGCATCCGATCAGACATGGTTCAGGCGAGCTCTGGAAAGCGGCGATTTTACTGTCAGTGATTTTCATGTCGGCCTGATTAGCGGAATACCCGTTTTGGTTTTATCATACCCATTTCAGATCATTGAGGGAGGTCCGCTTGGCGTGGTCTATGCCGCCTTGGACCTGCAATGGTTGAATCGCTATACATTTAATATCGGATCTCAATTGCCAACAAGTTACACGATCATACAGATTGATGAAAACGCCGTTGTTCTGGCGCGGCAACCGGATGCCGCGCAATGGATCGGACGGTCAATGATTGAAAATTCTTCTTTCAAAAAAATCCTGATACAAAAAACAGGAGTGATTGAAGCTCCCGGCGAACAGGATATCCCTTACCTTTATGCAATTGCTCCGCTGCAAAGTTATCTTAGAAAACAGTCGGTTTATATGATTCTCGGTATTCCCCGACACCTGGCATTTGCGGATTCCAATCGAGTCCTCCACCTCAACCTGGCCTTGCTTTTAATCGTCGCCGTAGTGGCTATGCTTGCGGCTTGGTTTGGCAGCGATCTGTTTATCATGCGCCAAATTAAGGCCATGGCTCGGGCGAGCAGGCAGCTTGCCGCCGGTGAGATGAGCGCGCGCACCGGTCTGCGCTATGGAAGCGGCGAGCTCGGCCAATTGGCAAAAACCTTTGATGAGATGGCAACTGCGCTTGAACAACGCCAGGCAGAACGCCAGCAGGCAGAAATGAAGCTCAAGCGCTCAGAGGAGTTGTTTCGCAACCTTTCTGCTCATCTGCAAGTAGTCAGAGAAGAAGAAAGAACCCGGATTGCGCGCAGAATTCATGATGATTTGGGACAGGCGATGACGGCTCTGAAAATTGATCTCTCCTGGTTAAACAAAAAGCTGGCGGACGAACGGGAGATCATCCGTGAAAAATTGAAATCGATGGTTGTATTAATTGACGAAACGATTGGAACTGTGCATAACGTTTCAGAAGATCTGCGTCCCGGAATACTGGACGACTTCGGCCTTGCAGCCGCCATTGAGTGGCAAGCTGAAGAATTCCAAAAGAGGACATCAATACAATGCAAGACCACCCTTACGGCCGAGGATTTTGAATTGTGCAAAGAGGACTCCACAAATCTTTTTCGTATTGTCCAAGAGGCGCTCACAAACGTTATTCGCCACGCCGACGCAACCGAAGTCGAAATCCTGTTGGCTTTAGAGGATGACACATTGCTATTGGAAGTTATTGATAACGGTAAGGGAATTCCTGAACCTGCCGTTTCCGACCCGAAATCATTCGGCCTGATTGGGATCAAAGAGCGCGTCCATTCAATGGGCGGTGAGGTGGACATCACCGGCAAGCCGGATGGGGGGACCCATATTGCTGTAAAATTGACCATTCTGAAAGACTAAATCAATAATTGCTTAAAATATGGCTTTTGAGGTAAAATTGATATGACTAAAATTATTATTGCTGATGATCATCCCATCGTGCGTGCCGGCATGAAACAGATTATTTCCGAGGCTTCCAATCTCGTGGTCGCAGATGAAGCCGATGATGGCCGCAAGCTTCTGAGCAAAATTAGGGAGGAACATTTTGACGTCGTCATTCTGGACATAACGATGCCCCACATGGACGGCTTGGATGTGCTTAAGCAGCTGAAAATTGAAAAGCCGAGATTGCCGGTGATTGTGTTATCGGTGCATCCCGAGGATCAATACGCCGTGCGTGTGTTAAAAGCGGGTGCCGCCGGGTATATCACCAAGGCCAGTGCGCCGGATGAACTCATCAACGCGATTCGAAAAGTTTGCCGGGGCGGAAAATATATAAGCCCCTCGATTGCCGAAAAGCTGGCCTTTCAATTGGACGTCGACTTCAAGGAGATGCCCCATGAGGCGCTGTCCGACAGAGAATATCAGGTTCTGTGCCTGCTGGCATCCGGTAAAACCGTCACGGAAATCGCTGATGAATTGGCTCTGAGCGTCAAAACAGTCAGCACCTATCGCGCGCGTATTCTTGAAAAAATGGATATGAAAAACAACGCCGAATTGATCCATTACGCCGTCCAAAATAAACTGGTGGATTAGAAACCATTTCAACATGCCTTTTCCGCTTTCGAAACAAAGTGCGCCGATGGTCGAGAAAAATTCCTGGCAGGCCGGCAGAGAAACGCAGGACGCAAAGCGAAACGGTTTCACCGTAATTTTGCTTTAAGACGGCTTTGTTCGGGATTCAGATACCCCATTTTTTAAGGAATTTTTTGATCGTGAGCCCCTGGACGATGATCGAAAACACCACCACCATGTAAGTGATGGATACAATGATGTCCCGTTGCGGGCCCTGTGGAATTGACAGCGCCAGCGCCACGGCAATCCCACCGCGCAATCCGCCCCAGGTCAGTGTTTTGACAGCGTTTTTGCGAGAAGGCATTCGCTGTCCAAGCAGACCGAAGGGAAACCCGACACTCACCAGTCGAACCAGCAGAACCAGCGGGATGATCATCAGACCGGCCAGAAAATGCTGTAAATTGATTTCCAGCACGAGCACTTCAATACCGATCAGAATAAAGAGGATGGCATTCAGGATCTCATCGATGAGCTCCCAGAAGGTATCGAGATTTTTGCGGGTGGTCTCCGACATCGCAAAGGCACGGCCGTGGTTGCCGATCAGCAGGCCGGCCGCGACGATGGCCAGCGGACCTGAAGTGTGCAATTTATGGGCAAGATCATAGCCGCCCATCACCAGACCCAGGGTGATGAGAACCTCCACCTGATAATTGTCCACGCGTTTGAGCATCTGATAGGCAATCCAGCCGATGGCCAATCCGATAAGGATCCCGCCGAAAGCCTCTTTGGCAAACAGCAGGGCGGACTGGCCGATGGAGGCACCAGGTCCTCCGGAAGCGATGCGCATTCAGCAGTGCTTTGCCGCGACGATCCGCAGTGATAACGGAATGTGCTGAGCTTAGCATATACGCATGTCTTTTGCTATCAAGGAAAAATCGAATCACGCATTCTTTGAAAAGTTTGTCCAAAAATATCGCCAGTGCCCGCTTACAGATTCCTGTCAGACGATTACGGACATAAAAGTCAGCAGAAACCCTACCTAACTATCGGAATGACGCCGATACCCTCTCATCGCAGATCTTGTTATGTTTAATTCACAAAAAGGTCAAAAAGAAGTCGGCCGCGGCCGTTTCTGCTGAGTATCTTCACCGGTTGGTTTTGCGATATTAAGCTTAGTTGATTGCACAGGTGAGCGGATTGAGCCGCAGAGGAGGAATTTTTATGGCAAAGAATAAATATAAGTTACCTCACATTTTGGTGGCTGATGATCATTCACGAGAGGCACGTGCGGCCGCCAAAATGGCTTTGCAAATTGCAAAGGTTCAGAACGTGGCAATTCGGGGACTCTATATTATAGAAGAGGTTCTGGCGCTTGATCCTTACGCCGACTACCAAAGCGAGCTTTCGTTTTTGCCAAGTGCCACGAATGATCGCAAACGGCGACCGATCTCACGGGCAAAACTCATGGGCTGGTTTAAAATCCAGGGATCGCTGGCACTGGATTGGCTGGAGACGGAAAGTTCTGAAGCCGGGGTGCCGGTGACCACCAAACTGGTTGCCGGCGGTGTATCGGAATTGGTTCTCCGCAACGCCACCCGGGCTCGACTGCTGGCTGTTGGTCGCCGCGGTCATGGACACAAGGATGATTCCGAATCGTTGGGACACAATTTCCGTAAAATTGCGCACCACGTGCATCTTCCCCTGCTCGTCGGAGGGGAAAAAACGCCTTCCCTGCATCGAATCTTATTGGCCTATCACGGCCAGGCACATGCCAACGATGCCCTGATTTTGAGTGAGCAGCTACAGCGCGACCTATCTGCTGAAGTGATTGTGTTAACCGTTCGTGAAGAGACTGATTCCAGCAATGGCGCTATGAGTTTGGAAGAGATCAAGAATCGGTTGGCGCACAGCGACCTGGCGGCCTGCCGTTTGTTGACCGGCCAAGGCAGTCCGGCACATGAAATAGCTGCCGTTGCTGTTGCAAACGATGTCGATCTGATCATTCTGGGCCGTTATCGCCATTCCGCCATGGTGGAATGGCTTGTAGGAAGCACCGTGGATAGATTATTGCGAGCGACTTCCTTGCCGGTGCTCATCGCCTGAGGGCTCGGTTCATTGGCTTTAAACAACGTGTACGGTAACAGAAAGGATGCTGTTGATGTTTCGTCGTCTGGTAAACAATGCCATGCGCCGGTGGCTTCACTATTTGCCGCGGCTGCTTGATCAGCAGGCCGTATCGGAGTCGGGGATCATTATGATTACCGCACTGGTGGTAGGCGCAGGCGCCGGTTTAGGAGCCGTTTTCTTTCGGTGGATGATCAAAACGGTGCAAACATTGGCTTACGAAGGGCTGGCCGGTAGTTTGCAAAATATTTCTCCTTACTATCTGCTCGTTATTCCGGCCATCGGCGGTGCCATTTATGGGCCCCTGATTTATCGTTTCGCCCGTGAGGCCAAGGGCCACGGCGTACCGGAGGTTATGGAGGCCGTGGCACTTACCGGCGGTCGCATCCGACCGCGAGTGGCGGTGATTAAGTCGCTTGCGTCGGCGCTCTGCATCGGAACCGGAGGGTCGATCGGCCGGGAAGGCCCCATTGCACAGATCGGATCGGCGCTGGGCTCGACATTGGGGCAGATACTGCATCTTTCCGATGAGCGGGTGCGAAACCTGGTGGCCTGCGGTGCAGCCGGCGGTATTGCGGCAACCTTTAATGCGCCCATAGCCGGGTCCATTTTTGCCCTGGAAGTGATTCTGGGGCGTTTGGAAGTTACCTATTTCGGTGCGGTCGTAATCTCGTCGGTAGCGGCCGTGGCCGTTGCCCGCATCTTTTATGAGGGCACCTTTGCCTTTGCCGTGCCGCAATATTCCCTCATCAGCCCATGGGAACTAATCCTGTATGCCTTACTCGGTGTGCTGGCAGCGATCGGTGCGGTGGTCTTTATACGGCTTCTTTATGCTTCGGAGGATCTGTGGGACCGCATCCCTTTACCTGAATATATCAAGCCGATTTTCGGGGGCCTTCTGCTGGGCGTCATCGGTCTGTTGACGGTTAAGGCGGCAGACGGCTTCCCGCGTGTCTTTGGCGTAGGGTACGGCAGCATCGGGGATGCGCTTTTCGGCAAATTTGGTTTCAATGTCGTACTGGGGCTTTTTATCTTCAAGCTGCTGGCGACCGTCCTCACCCTGGGCGCCGGCGGTTCCGGCGGCATCTTTGCACCGTCTCTTTTCATGGGAGCCATGATGGGTACTGTTTTTGGGCAGATCGCTCATCATCTTTTCCCGGCTGTCACCGCCCCTGCCGGCGCTTACGCTTTGGTGGGGATGGCCGCCTTTTTCGGCGGCGCGGCTCATGCACCGGTGACCGCCATTCTCATCCTTTTCGAAATGACCGGTGATTATCGTATAATGCTGCCGTTGATGCTGGCAACGGTTATCAGTACACTCGTTTCGCGCATTCTCAGCCGTGATTCCATTTATACGCTCAAGCTTACCCGACGGGGCATCCATCTTGAACAGGGGCACGATATCGATATTATGCGGGGCGTGACGGTGGGCGAGGCCATGAACACCGACATAGACCGGATTCCCCTCAATCTGCCCTTAGACTCGCTGGCAGAGAAATTCAGTCACACCCACAACCATGGATTTGCGGTGGTAGACGAATCAGGTGATCTGGCCGGAGTCGTCTGCATCGGCGACCTGGAGCGTGCCCTTGCTGAAGGATCTCCAGATGGCCGGACGGTGGCCGATGTTGCTACCACTGATGGGTTACTGACCTGTTTTCCCGAAGAGCCGATGTGGAAAGCGTTGTGCACCATGGGGCCTCGTGATATCAGCCAGCTGCCCGTCCTGAAACAAAGGGGATCCCGCCGTCTGAGAGGCCTCTTGCGGCGGAGGGACATTATCCAGGCTTATAATAAGGCCATTGCCAAAAAAGCTCATGATCAGCATCGTGCCGAATTTTTGCGCGTGAGCAAATTAAATGATGCTGATTTCGCCAAGGTCACAATTTCGCCGGACTCAGCCTCTGCTGGACGACTCATCAGTGAGCTGAAACTTCCGGAAGAATGTTTGATCGTTTCCGTGCAGCGGGGCAATCACCTGATCATACCGCACGGATACACCCGGCTGCGAGCTAAAGATCAACTGACAATCTTTGCCGAAAATGGATGTCTGCCCGACGTCGAACATCATTTAGATGATTCGGCCACAAGTATTGCAGGTAAGAGACAATGAGGGGCATCCGATCTGGATCGAATGGAAGCAAATCAAGTAATGGTTTTGTATCTATTTAACCGCAAGTTTCGATAGATAAGGGATCGATCTTGCTAAGGTGTCACTGCAGCGACATTGACGCCTAAATGGTAAACTAATTCTCCGCCATAGTAAGCGGTAATAATCAGCAAAACCACTCCGGCCAGGCCGGGAAGTATCGAAACCCAACCGGATAAACCCCTAAGCGGATACTTTCGCCACACGGCCAAAAGCCGCAACAGGCAGTGAAGGCTGAAGACCGCAATCGTGATCAGTGCCAGAGTTTCATGGGTCTCAAGGGGACCAGGAGGAAAACCCAGGGAAATCGCCTTATCTAAAGCGATATCACCGAAGATCGCGGCAACACCGGCCGACAGGGTCCCCAGCAGCAAAGCCGACAACGCGATCAGTGACAGACACTGTCGGCTGGCGGAATCTTTTCTGGTTAAAAGCACAACGATGTCCATCGCAACGGCGGTGATCAGAAGAACAATCGGGAAATGAACCAGCATGGGATGGACAATGGCGATAGAAAACATAAGACCTCCTTAGTTCATTTGTACTTGGCAGGGCATTCGCGCTGCCAAACTGTTGCATCGGCAAAATCGCACGCTATCCTTGCTACAGATGCGCCGGACCCATATTAAAACCGCAATGGCGATTCGCCAATCAGAGTTAGTCTTATTTTTAAGTCAGAGCCCTCCTCATAATGCCGTAGGCATTTGTCCCACACGTTTTGCATTTCATTTTGAAAAGATCCATCCTGTTTGGTTTTACTCCAAATGGCAGCCAGACAGTGTTAATCCAATTCAGAAATCCCTCCGTGAATTCACTGTCAGACAAACATCTACAAGAAGTCGGGCCGAAATCCTACCCGATTATCAGACCGATACCGATACCGGAATCGCACCCACAGGCTTATAGTAAGCTCAAATGACGAAAGGAAAAAGGCCATGCTAACCGTATATATCGTCGACGATTCACAGGTGATGCGCGAAAGACTAACAGAGTCTGTGATTGATATCGCAGGTGTAGAGATTACCGGGCGAAGCGGTGATCCTTTTGAGGCCCTCGATGGCATCAGAGAATTGCACCCGGATGTTGTCATTTTGGATATTCGCTTGCCCCGCAGAAGCGGTATTGATGTGCTCAAGGATATTAAAAGAGAACCCGCTGCACCCATCGTCATCATGATCACCAACTACCCGTATCCTCAATACCGACAGGGTTGTATGGCCGCGGGTGCGGACTATTTTTTCAGCAAAATAGATGAATTTGAGATGATTCGCAAAACGTTGAGCTGTCTCGAGCCTCACCAGCAAAACAACATTCAAAACAAGTGTTCAGGAAAATAAGTTAGGAGGAATAGACCATGGAAAGAGAAGTCTTGAAAATTCGATTGTTATTGTTGGGCATTGCGCTTTTGTGCGCTGGCGCCTTAATTTTAACGGTTGAATACGCTCATGCGGCACAGAGCGGCATTAACCCGGCCAGACCGGTTAGTTTTGCGGACCTGGCGGATAATGTCAAAGGGTCGGTTGTGAATATCTCCACCACTCAGGTGGTCAAGGGAAATCCGCTAATGCCTTTCATGGGCCCCGATTCGCCTTTTGGAGATTTTTTCGGCCCCAATTTGCCAAAAGAATTTTTTGGTAACCGGCCGCAAGGCAAAATGAAAACCCATGCGTTGGGTTCAGGCTTTGTGATCGGTAAAGAGGGTTTGATCATAACCAATAATCATGTCGTCGAAAAGGCAACCGAGATCAAAATAAAATTGCAATCCGGCAAGGAGTATGACGCAAAATTGGTCGGCAGAGATCCCAAGACCGATCTGGCGCTTATCAAGGTCACTCCGGACAAAGATTTCCCCAAGCCGGAAGTATTGGGAGATTCCGATGTACTGCGCGTCGGTGATTGGGTCATGGCCGTCGGCAACCCTTTTGGATTGGGACACACGGTTACCACCGGTATTATCAGTGCCAAAAGCCGCATTCTCGGTGCCGGCCCTTACGATGATTTTTTGCAAACCGATGCAGCCATCAATCCCGGCAATAGCGGTGGCCCCCTGTTTAACATGAAGGGTGAGGTGATCGGCATCAACACCGCCATCATTGCCCAGGGCCAGGGTATTGGTTTTGCCATTCCCATCAACATGGCAAAAGAGCTTTTGCCCCAGCTCAAACAGGGCAAGGTGGTTCGCGGCTGGCTAGGAATAATGATTCAGGATATTACCCCTGAGCTGGCG
>JASFNW010000113.1:0-16832 GCA_050116835.1 Desulfobacterales bacterium | reverse complement strand
TTATGTCTGCAAAAATGAACAACAATTATTAGAGCGTTTGGACCAAGCTATCTTAGACGTTATTAAAAACCCAAAAAAGACTCAAAAAACTGCCTGTATCGGAACGTTATTATGACAAACGCTCTAATTTATCCATCTTTTGATTTTGAAAATTGAGGGATTAGAAATGGAAAAGTTGCAGATTTCATTTTTAGAAAAAAGCGATCTTCCAGAAGCGTCAAGGGTTCTCAGTAAGGCAATGCTCAAGGTACCTCTCCACACTGCAGTATTTCAAGGTCACGGCGAAAAAGAACGCAAAATAATTGAGATAACGTTTTTTAAGCTTCTGATTGATTTACCAGGCATTACCTTCTTAGCTCGGATTAACAGTCAAATTGTAGGAGTGATGCGGATGAAATCCTGTGATGGTAGTAAAGTATCTAAAAAGGACTCCCAGACCGAGGATGAAGATAATTTGGAGTGGCGTAAATCCATCTGGCGTAATGAATGGGCACGTCACGATCCTATGAATCAGCATTGGCATCTTGGCCCAGTTGGTGTATTGCCTTCACATCAAGGAAAAGGTATCGGAACTAACCTTTTGAGTCGTTTCTGTCAAGAAGTGGACGCATGTTTATCACCGGCATACTTAGAAACAGATTCAGACAAAAATGTCCAATTTTATGAGCGGTTTGGTTTTGAGGTCGTGAAAGAAACCGAAATATTTAATGTTAAAAACCGTTATATGTGGAGGCCCCCAGTATCGTGAGTTCGCTTATCGAATGAACCAGTAGATATAATCCTGCTCTTGTTTCTGGTAGGGTATGGCATTTATTTCTGTAATTCTTGCCGTTTCTTTATGGTTTTAATACTTGTGATTCCTCCATCCGACACATATTCAGCCTCTAGAAATGTCAGATACAGTAAACAACTCGATAAATATCAAATCCGAAAATTCTTTAGATTTTTCTTTTTTATCCCGGATTGAGAAGGTCACCTTGACCGTGGGCTTGCCCTTTTTAGGACCTACTGTCTGATATGAAGAGCAAAAATTTGATAAGCATCAGTCTACGACCTCTCGTTACAAATAACTCTTTGAAATATTTAAACTGTCATTTCGGCATTCCGAGCATTATATTGACTTTTTCTTGCCCCAGATGATATTCACAGCTTAAAAGCGTAGCCGCGGGGAATGCCTAACCTTTTTAAACATAGCAAAGGGTAACCCAATTAATGTCACCGGAAATAACCATAAAAAAGGACTATGTGTTAATAGAACCTAAAGAGGGCACTGGTTACTCAGAGATACAAAGAGGGGTTGCAAGGTTATTTTATGTGGATGAAATTCCAGAAAAAAATCGCATTTGGGTATTCCGTGAAGGCCCAGAAAAGTTTTCCTACGATGATTTGCATAAGCTGAGAGACATTATTAAAAAAAATTACCCCAGCGACCACAAAATAGACAAAACCGCAATAGTTATCGAATCTGAGTTCCAGTCAAGTATGGCAGAATCTTTTAAACAAGTTGCAAAAGACCTTCCCTTCGAGATTAGGGTTTTCTCTAATTTTCAAGCTGCTGAAGATTGGGTTAAAATATAAAAGTTGAAACTCGGTCTTCCATTTAATAATTCTGATAAGCAACAAATCTGACAGCAATTCAGATATCCATATGGTTATCTGCAAAAAATCTACCCCTTCAAAATTACATGTATTATAAACTGATCACATGAGAATCATCTTTTAGGTTTATGCCGTTTGGTGGTAAAACTGCCTTTCAAAAGTTGTGTTCACTCCAACAGATACAAACTTTCAGAGACTCCCGTAAAGCTGTGATATTCAAATAGTATCTGCAACCCACTAAAACCACATATGATTCTACCGATCATGATGGCCAAAACAATTCCGACCATTCTGCCTCCCATCAACTCTGAAAGCTTTTATTGCTGTAGCCGCCATGAAGCATAAATCAAAGTCTGTGTGCAGCGGTAGTTAAACAGAGAGTATCTTGCGAATTTTTTCCAGTCGGTTGCGGGCGATGGGGATGCGGTGGTTGACCGGTGGGCCCATACGAAGGTCGTAGTCGCGGGATTTGCGTGGAGTGCCCGTGACCTGATCTGTCACACCCTCCTGCTATACTCCACCAGAAACCCAAAAAGGAGGGCCCTTTGCCATGCAACACACCATCAACGAATATATCGGCAGCCTCAAGCTCGGCCGCAAACAATCCTACAAGAACCTGACCGTCTTTGCCCTGCTGTCCGATTACGCGGCACATGCCGATTACCTCACCCTGGACGAAGCCCTGGCAGGCGACCTGATCGACGTGGTCGAAAAGGACGAGCACGGCACGGTGCCGGAGCTCAAGGTGATCAACAAATCCGACCGCATGGTCCTGATCCTGGACGGCGAGGAGCTGGTGGGCGCCAAGCAAAACCGCATCGTCAACACCACCATCCTGATCGCCGGCAACACCACCGTCGTGATCCCGGTATCCTGCGTGAAGCAGGGGCGCTGGTCGTACAAATCGGCCAAATTTTCCAGCGAAAAGCGACTGATGTCATCGAAGCTGCGCGCCCGCAAAGCCGGCCAGATAAGATACTCGCTTGAAAATCTGGGCACATTCCAATCAGACCAGGCGGAAATCTGGAATGACGTCGAGGAGCTGGCATTCGACCTGGAAGCCGCATCTCCAAGCATGGCCATGTCCGAAGTCTACCGCAAGCAGGCCCCATCCATAGAAAAATACGCAAAACATTTCGAGCTGACCGAATCTCAGGTCGGCGCCGTTTTCATGATAAACGGAAAAGTGGCGGGAATGGACTGCTTCGGGAAATCCGAAACCTTCTCAAAGGTCTTCGAAAAACTGGTGGAAAGCTACGCCCTGGACGCCATCGATTCAGCGGGTAAAGAAAGGGAAAAAGCCAAAAAGGGTACCAAAAGTGCCGCCGGCAAATTTGTGGAGGCCTCTGCCGGCTGCCGGGTGGAAAATCATCAATCCGTGGGTCTGGGCATGGACTGCCGCCTGGATTCCAACGACTCAACCGGCTTTGCCCTGGCCCACGACAAACAGGTCCTGCACATGTCGCTGTTCGCCAAAGAAGCCGAAAACAACCGGCAAACCCCCGGCTCCAGAATGATCCGCTTCTCCCGCCGCCGCCGCCGTCGGGTTTAATGTATCGAAACGATAACCAATTCCGGCCCTCGCCTGCTGAAAAACAGGCGAGGGCCGGATTTATTTACGCTGATAGATTTTGCAGCCTGCAGCCTTTACCCCTCATGATGTTAATGATAAAATCACGCAATAACGCACAATATATTATTGCGCAGTGTTGCGCATTGTTTTTAAGATTTACCACAACCACTATGCATCGTTATAAAAGAAGAATAGAGTGGCACTGGCTGCGATCGATTACTGAAACAAGCCTCAATGAAAGCGGTAAGTTTCCGGGTACGAGAAGCAATTGAAGTCACTTCTGCACCAGTCAATAAAATCAAACTGAAAGGATGGGCCAGTGATGCAGCAAAATATGGAGGACAATTTTACCCCACAAGCTAAAAAACGCTGGCAGGCAATACCTGCCGACATTCGCCTCAAGATTCTCAATAATGTGTGGTGCGCGCAATGCAGTGAGGTGACCGGCATCGGAAAAGTCAGCGGAAAAGTCAAGTCGGGCATGCTGGTGCTCAGAGGTGTATGCACTCGGTGCGGCGGGGAGGTTGCCAGAGTAATTGAAAATGAGTAGTGCAGAAATTGTCTGGAGGATATCCAACCGCTTCCTTAGTCCAAGTTGCCCCTCATCCCCATGAGCTATCAGCTATTAGCTCAAATACCTTCTTTATTGAATACAAACAGGTTCAATGCGGTACCGCCTTTCAGGGCGAATTTGCCTTTGAGAAAAGGATGGGAGTTCAACCTGTTCAGGAGATTCAGCAGATTTGACAGAAATGCACGATAAGGCCAATATTTTTAAAACTATTTCGCAATAATGTCAAAATTTGAACGCCAGATTCATTGTCTTTTTATGACTTTAGCCTGATCACTTAAGAAACATAAAAAATCTGCGATAATCTGCGTAATCTGTGGATTACCTTGCGCCTTGAGCCGTGCTTGCCCAGTGAAATTCCGCAAAGCGGACCCTATCGAAGACAGGATTTCACAGGGGTGTTGTGTACCATTAATTATCTATTATAATTAACAATTTTGTAATAATCTTGATAATTTACCTATTTTCTATTATAATATGTCATAATTAGTTGCAAAATCCCCCCTGTATGCAAAAAAAGCACCCAACATATATACTTTAATCCAAAACCGCTAAGCCAAAGTTTATGTGTTTGTCCATCGGTTCACTGATAAACCCTGTACTTTCATTTTGCCTGTATATTACTGCTGTGAAAGATCCTGCTCTCGGATTCGAGATGCGGGGTTTTTTATTTTGGAAATCAGTAACACGAAGCATTGGGGGGAAAATTTATGGCGAATTCGAATTCCGAAAATCTGGTTGCCCTATTTGTCGATTACGAAAACCTTATTAGAAGCTATCAAAAGCAGCTTAATGGATATCATCAGCGTGTTGAGGAATTTGAAGCTTTGGAATGGAAGACCATCCTTGGCTTTGTAAGGGGGGAAACAGGTCGTATTGTCGTAAAGAGGGCTTATGCGGACTGGGTAATGTTTAAAGCAAAGCAAAGAGAACTATTAGAACATGGATTTGAGCTGGTTAACACGCCGTCTCGTGGGGAAAAAAATGCTGCTGATATCAAAATTGTCATTGACACTATCATAACGCTTAAAAATCAGGATGAGAAGATCCAAAATTTTTTTATAATCTCTGGCGATGGTGATTTCATCGACCTGGTCCATCACCTGCATGCACACGGTAAAATTGTTCGTGGGATGGGAGTGAGTGATTCGACATCTAATTATTTGACGAAAGTATGCGATGAGTTTGTTTATTACGATATCCTGGTAAAGCCGTCCACAAAGGAGGATGATAACAGGACGCAAGCTGAAAAACGACCAGTGTCCTTCGATTTGAGTGCGGCTAGACAGATTCTAAGGAGCGCACTAGAAAAATTTGGTGATGGATGGTTCAACGCTGCTGTTCTTAAAGTTAATATGCTCAAAATAGATCCGACATTTAATGAGCACAATTATGGCTTCGAAAAATTTAAAGCATTTTTAGATGCTCATGATGATCTTTTGGAAACGCGGCATAAAAGTCCAGTGCGTCTTGAGGTCAGAAAGGTAATTCCAAACGACACCGTCCCTGCTATAGCCAGCCCTGAAAACCTGCTTGATAAATACCTGGCGTGTCTGGCAAAATTAAATTTGCATATAAGCCCGACCGAGCATCGTGAAAACCTGATCAGCCAGTTATTTGAAATAATCAAAGGAAATCACAACACTAAAATTTCATTAACAGAAGCTATCGAAAAATTGGCAGACGATGTGGAAAAGAGAACGCCGTATATCGGTTACACCATAATAAGCGAAACCGCCTATCAGGTTTTTCACTGCAATTGCTTTTGGTTCGAGGAAGAGACAACCCAATCCGCCGAAAACAAACTATGGGATAGAGCTGTAACTTTCAGATACGGTATCAACAACGCCGAAGAACTCCTGGC
The DNA here is from genome assembly GCA_050116835.1 of Desulfobacterales bacterium. Classification (GTDB taxonomy): domain Bacteria; phylum Desulfobacterota; class Desulfobacteria; order Desulfobacterales; family JAHEIW01; genus JAHEIW01. The sequence continues at coordinate 11,225 of JASFNW010000113.1, read as the reverse complement.
TAAATGCGATCGGGAGCTCTTGAAAAAAATCAGACGGGGCCTTAATCAGGAGGAAAAAATAGAAGCTGAAGTTGCCGCCCGGCTTTTGTACGGAAAAGAGGGGAACCTCTATAAAAAAGAATATGTTCAAAATCTCATTGCAGATATAGAATTGCAGAATTGAAAAATTGCGCCGGGTGTGACAGAGGAAAAGAAATGCAGTTCTGCGGATAAATTTGCTTGCCGCGCCGTAGCTGTCAAGGCGAAGGCGGGAGCTTTCAGCTTTGCCTGCCCAACGTAGCCGCATAAGCGAAGGTGGGAGCTATAAGCTAAATTGTAATAATCTTTCGACATTGAGAAACTTATAATTTTATGGGCGTCCCTCTTGATTACAACTTCTTGCAATCCATGCTGAATTTGTCCAGCCTAAAAAGATGACTGCACAAGTGTGTGAAGATCCGGATGATGATAAATTTTTGGAGTGTGCACTTTACGGAAAAAGTAACTTAATCGTTTCAGGAGATAAACACCTGCTGAAAATATCGGGCCATAAAGGCATAGTGATTGTAAGCCCTCGAAATTTTGTTGATAATTACCTTAAAAAATGAAACGGACAACCCCGCTTTTTTTCAGATAAATGTTGACAAAGAATCAATATATTGAGTAAATTTACTCATAATATTGAGTAATTTGTAATTTGAGGCCTGAATTTATGTACAAAAGAAGCATTTACAAAGTGCTGATAAGCAGATTGGGCGAACCCAGACGCTTTATTCAGGTGCTCTCCGGACCCCGTCAGGCGGGAAAAACGACATTGGCTCAGCAGGTGATGGCCGGCATGAAAATACCAAGCCATTATGCCACAGCCGATGAACCTGCCCTTAAAGACCGCTCCTGGATCGAGCAGCAATGGGAAGTTGGGCGGATGAAAACGAGATCCGGCGGGCAGAAGAAAAAAGCCTTATTGGTTTTAGATGAGATTCAGAAAATAACCGGCTGGTCAGAAACGGTCAAACGGCTGTGGGATGAGGACACTGCCGAAAAACGCCTGTTACACGTTATCGTTTTGGGCTCATCTGCCTTGCTTGTCCGGCGTGGTTTAACAGAGAGCCTCGCAGGCCGATTCGAAGTTATCCCGGTAACACATTGGAGCTTTGTGGAAATGCAGCATGCTTTTGACTGGAGTGTCGACGAATACGTTTTTTTCGGCGGCTATCCGGGCGCTGCAGAACTGATTCGGGACGAGTTGCGATGGTCAAATTACATTCGCGACGCATTAATCGAGACAACTATTTCAAGAGATATTTTACTCATGACAAGAGTTGATAAGCCGGCACTATTGAGACGCCTGTTCCAATTGGGATGTAATTATTCCGGCCAGGTTCTGTCTTATCAAAAAATGCTCGGGCAGCTACAAGACGCCGGTAACACGACAACGCTTGCGCACTATCTGGATCTGCTTCAAAGTGCCGGAATTTTGGCGGGGTTGTCCAAATATGCCGGACAGCATGTGCGTCAGAGGGCATCCAGCCCTAAACTCATCGTACTCAATACCGCGCTGATGTCAGCCTCAGGATCGGTCAAAATGAAGGAAGCAAGACAGGAGCCGGACAAATGGGGAAGATGGGTGGAATCCGCTGTAGGCAGTTCACTGGCAAATGGGATCATTGGCAAGAGCATCGAGCTTTTTTATTGGTCGAGTCGAAACCGTGAAGTCGATTTTGTTCTCAGTCGCAAAAACGAGCTTGTCGCCATCGAAGTCAAAAGTGGACGCAACAAAGGCACCTTTCCGGGTGTGGAAGCCTTTGCAAAAGAATTTAAGGTAAAACGAAAACTGCTCGTCGGTTCCCAGGGAATTTCCCTCGCTGAATTTTTGCTTACACCCCCTGAAGAACTATTTTAAATAGTTTTTTGAAGAATAAAAGCGAAAATCGGTCTCCCCTGCTTCCTGGCCTTTCATCCTCCCAGCTTTCTTGTCGCGGCGTAGCTCGCAAGTGCGAAGACGGAACAGTCTCCCGGTCCTGGTTTTTACTATTTAACGAATCGACGATTTAACTGTTCAACCTAATTTTTTTGATTAAATCTGTGTAATCTGTGTATACCCTTGTACCGTTATTTTTGCGCAATCTGTGCATATCCCTGTACCGTATACCCTACCACCTTCTACCGTTATTTTTGCGTAATTTGCCGATAACTTTGAGCTTTCAGCTTTGAGCTTTGAGCTAAATTGTAATAATCTTGATATCTTACCCATTTTTCGGTATAATATATTTTAATATTTATCCGGTTAATCGATTTACCTTTTGAATACCGAAACCTGCTTCCCCGGGGGCCCTGCAGTTCGACCTGAGCGTGATTAACCGTGTTCACCCTACCCCCAAAAAAATCTGTCAATAAAATAGTTTAATAGTTATATAGATTTATCCAAACCTGGTTAAAAGCGCGAAATATATTATTGGGTCGTAAAAATCATACCAGCACTCAAGCCGATATGAAGTGGATCATAGGAGGGCAGATCCCGGCCCTCGACCTCGACGATGAAACCACAAAGCAGCTACCTGAAACATCAGAAACTGAACCGTCAACAGATGCCAAATGACGTCGGCATACATTATTGAATACAGGATATTTCATCTAAGGGGGCCAAGGAGAAATGCCCAAATGTCATGGACCCTTTACTCCCCTAATAAATTGAGCGCTTGTCGAGGTTGCCGCAGCTACACGGCAGATGTCGTTTCGCTATAGTGTACTATGCGGAATGGCATCTAACACAGTAGATGTGGTAAGATCGGCAAGCCCGAAGGGTTTGAAATTTTAAAAATCAAAAACGATGCAATTCCTTAAAATTAATAACCTTTTTTAGAATTTGAAACGCTCATTTATTTAATAAGGTATAAACCATGGATCAGGGAATGATCACCTGCCCGAACTGCGGGCACGAATTCGAGATGTCCGACGCGCTGACCGGGCGCCTCCGCAAACACCTGGAGGAAGAGCTGCTCGGGGATGTGAAAAAACGCGAAGCCGAGATCAAAAAGAAGAGCAAGGCGCTGAAGGCAGAGGAAGCTCAGATCGCCAAAAGCCGCGAGGCCATCGACGAGGAAATCGAGGCCAAACTCAAAGAGCGTCTTTCCGAAGCCGAAAAGAAAGCGGCCAAAAAGCTCGAGGGAAGGTATGCGGATCAGCTCAAGGAGCTGCAAAATGACCTCGAGGAAAAGGAAGCGGACATAAAGAACTTCAAAAAGCAGGAACTCGAACTGCGAAAGGAGCAGCGCAAATTAAAAGAAGCGGCTGAATCCCTGGAGCTGGAGGTGGCCCGCAAGCTGGACGCTGAGCGCGAAAAGATTCGCGAGGAGGCTTCAAAAAAGATTGCCGAGGAGAACCGGCTCAAGGATATGGAAAAGGACAAGGTGATCAACGATCTCAAGAGCGCGCTCGAGGACATGAAGCGCAAGGCCGAGCAGGGCTCCATGGAGACCCAGGGCGAGGTTCTGGAGCAGGACTTCGAAGCGCAGCTGAAAGGCTTTTTTGTCCACGACGACATCCAGCCCGTGCCCAAGGGGATCAAGGGCGCCGACCTCATTCATACCGTGCGCACGCCCATGGGTGATGATTGCGGTGTTTTGCTGTGGGAAACCAAAAACACCAAGGCCTGGAGCAACGCCTGGATCCCCAAGCTCAAGGACGACATGATCCAGACCCGCGCCTCGATCGCAGTCCTGGTATCGGTTGTTTTACCCAACGGCGTCAAGCGCTTCGGGCAGGTCGACGGCGTCTGGGTCAGCGACCCGCTGTGCGCCATTCCGCTGGCCGCCGTTCTGCGCGAGCAACTCGAGGCTGTCAGCCGCGAGCGCACCGCATCCGTCGGAAAGAACGAAAAAATGGAAGCGCTCTACGGGTACCTGGCCGGCGTGGAGTTCAAACAGAAAATCGAGGGCATCATCGAGGCCTTCACCTCCATGCAGGATCAGCTAAACAAAGAGCGCCGGGCCATGGAAAAACACTGGAAGCAGCGCGAAAAGGAAATCGAGCGCGTCGTCAAAAACACCGCGGGTCTTTACGGCGACATGCAGGGCATCATCGGCGGCCAGATCCCGGCCATCCCGGCCCTGGAACTCGACGGCGATACAACAAAACAGCTTCCGAACGGTTCGGGTGCCGAACCACAGTCGGAAAGCGACTAAAGTCGACTTCCTTTGCAGGCACGATTCGACACCCGGATTGGGTGCCCGAAATTGAATCGAGTTTCTGAGATCACAATCAGAGCTTTTGAAAAAATACACAGTTGTCTATTAAAATTTCGCTTTTATTTCTTAAAAATACTAAGTATACTTGGTATTATTATGGAATATATACAATTTCAGGGTGCATTGTGAAAGATTTTTTTGATACGAGCGAAATATCAAGTGTCCTTAACGGTTTTAATCCCTGGTGGAGCGGAAGACCGCTTGTCGTTCCTGAATTCAAACGGTTGGCGTATCAAGCCTGCCGCAAATACATCGCCGACGGGAGTCTTCGCAGGGCAGTTCTACTTTCAGGGCCCCGTCGCGTGGGCAAAACAACCGTATTGCAGCAAGTCGCCGACGGGCTGGTTGGCGAAGGTGTCGATCCTAAGAGCATTTTGTATCTGAGCCTGGACCATCCGTTGCTGAAACTGCTCAACCTGAGAGAGATTCTGGCATTGTATCATGAAACAACGCATCCCGAGGGCCAATCCGCAACCCTGTTGCTGGATGAAATCCAATATGCCGGCAACTGGGAAACCGAAATCAAACTGTTGATCGACCATCAACCTCAGTACCGCATATTGGCCACAGGGTCTGCGAGTGTCCTGCACCGAGAGCGGTTGGCGGAAAGCGGCGTCGGCCGCTGGATTACCGTGCCGATCCCGACGCTTTCGTTTTATGAATTTGTCCATTTGCGCAAAGAGCTGCCGCAACGGGTTGCTCAAGATCAGCGGCTCAGCGATATTTTTACCTTAACTTCCGGGCAAATGACCGCCTTGACCGATGCCATGCGTCCCTTGCAGCCGTTGTTTCAACGGTATTTACTGGTCGGGGGTTTTCCGGAGACTGCATGTCAGGAAAATACGGACCTCTGTCAACGGCTGTTGAGAGAAGACGTCGTAGAGCGGGTGCTCAAGCACGACATGACCGCTCTTTTCGGGGTTCGCAATGTCAATGAACTGGAAAAGCTTTTTATCTATCTCTGCCTGCACTCCGGAAGCATCCTGGCACATAAAACCTGTGCCCAGGCACTGGAGACTTCCCCGGCAACCGTAGGCAATCATTTGACCCTGCTGGAACAGGCCAACTTGATATATCGTCTCCCACCCGCGGCGCTGGGAGGTAAAAAGGTACTTAAAGCGCGCAACAAATACTATCTGGTGGATGCCGCCCTGCGCAATGCCGTGTTGTTGCGTGGAGAGGAGATCCTGACCATCCCGGATGAAATGGGCAAAATTGTCGAAACAACGGTCTTGCGGCACCTTTATGCTTACTACTATCGGGACACACCGGATATATGCTACTGGCGGGATGCATCCAGCGGAAGGGAAGTTGACATCATCGTCCGCAGCCCGGCCTATTTGCTGCCCTTTGAGGTGAAATACAAAGAAAAACCGAAACTCGACCGCAAAAGCGGTCTGGCGATTTACTGCGCATCAGAAAAGCCAAAACAGGCTTTTTTAGTGACCAAGCGGGACGTCGATTTCAAAATAAAAAATCTGGATAAAATGAAAACCCAATTTCTATCGATACCCGCGCATATTTTGACTTACTTGCTCGGCCAATCGGAAAGGCTTTTGTGGAACTGAAAGCAAGATTACAGGTAACGCCGGTATTCGATGCCGTAAGCCGGCAAGATTTGAACCGCAATTCGTGATTTCCGAATGCTCAATTTAGTCAAACGAAAATTTGACCCCTTTAGATCGATGCAAGAGCAACTCAACAAAGAGCGCCGGGCCATGGAAAAGCACTGGAAGCAGCACGAAAAGGAAATCGAACGCGTCGTCAAAAACACCGCCTGCCGGTTGGCCCGCTTATTTCACGAGTTGGAGGATTTCATATGCAAGGCATTTAAGGGCGAAGCCATAGTGAACTATTGCTCGCCCTTAATAACGCAGCAGATGACAGCCTCCGCCTTGCCCGTGGGGTGAATATTTTTTTGCTTTTTTTTATGAATCAATGTGGGTGGTCGCCGCTTTTATGTTTTTTTTAAATTCTGCGAAAAAATATTCATGAAACATGCGGGAGGTGACATGCGTGGAGTGATCGGCGGCCAGATCCCGGCCATCCCGGCCCTGGAGCTCGACGACGACACCACAAAGCAGCTGCCGGACGGCACGGATACCGAGCCGACGCCGGACAGCAATTAACGTCGCAAGCGGAATGTCCATATGTCATGGACGCCCCCTTGGAAAGAAATTAGTTGAAATTAACATAGTATGTCGGAAAATTGTCGACATACTATGTTAAAATATGATATTTTAGTCCGCAATGGAATCCTTGCGCAGGCACATATCCCATGAGGAGTTCGACTATCAGACGCTGTTGCACGCTCTGGGGCAATATTCCCGGCCCCGGGACAAGATTTCAGACCTGTTGCGCAAGGGCGTGATCGTGCGGGTTAAAAAGGGAATTTACATTTTCGGGGAAGATTACCGCCGGCGGCCCTTTTCGCGGGAAGTTCTGGCAAACCTTATTTACGGCCCTTCCTACATCTCGCTGGATTATGCCCTGCACTATTTCGGTTTGATCCCGGAGCGGGTCGAAGCGGTTACCTCGGTGACTACCGGCCGCTCGCGCAAGTACGCAACGCCGGTCGGGCTGTTTAGCTACCGGATGATTCCGCTGGCTGCCTTCCGCATCGGCATGGACCGGGTCGAGCTCGACGACGGCCGGTCCTTTCTGATCGCAACTCCCGAAAAGGCGCTGGCCGACAAGATACGCGACGACCGCGGAAACGGCCTTCAAACGCAGGGCCGATTGATGGACTATCTCGAAAACGACCTGCGGGTCGATCCGGCGGCGCTGGCAAAACTCAACGGGGCGCAATTGGGTGAAATCGCCCGCCGCTACCGCTCCCGCAAACTGCAGCTGTTGAGCGATCTTTTGAAGCGCCTCGAGCGCTCCTCTCACGGGGTGGATCATGCATGAAGCCCTGGCCCGGATGCTCGCCAAATGCGAGTCGGCAAGACTCGAGGACACCATGCGGGCGCTGCGCGAAATCATGCAGGAGATTGCGCTTCTGGGGTTGTGGCGCGGCAAATTTTTTGAGAAGGCCGCCTTTTACGGCGGAACGGCGATGCGCGTGCTGTGCGGGCTGGACCGCTTTTCAGAGGATCTGGATTTTTCGCTGCTGGAACCCAAAAGTGATTTCGACATCGCCAAATATCTGGCCCCATTGCGAAAAGAGCTGGAAGCCTTCGGCTTTGACGTCCGTGTCGGGCAGCGAATCAAGGCAATCGAAAGCGCGGTTCAGTCGGCGTTTCTGAAAGCCGACTCGCTCAAGCAGCTGCTGGTCATCGAAACCGCCGAAGAGATCCTGCGCGAGGTGCCGCGCGGCCAGGTGCTCAAGATAAAGCTGGAGGTCGACACGGACCCGCCGCCCGGGTTCGCAACCGAAACAAAGTACCTGCTGCAGCCGATCCCGTTTGCCGTCAGGGCCTTTTCCCTGCCGGATCTGTTTGCCGGCAAGATGCACGCGATTCTGTGCCGCCGGTGGAAAACACGGGTGAAGGGGCGCGACTGGTACGATCTGGTGTGGTATGCCGCCCACCACCCGCAGCTTCACCTGTCTCACCTGGAGCAGCGCATGCGGCAAAGCGGGCACTGGAAAAAGAAAGAGGCGCTTTCCGCGGAGCCCTTCGAAAAATTGATGCATGAGGCCATTGAGCGCCTGCCCGTTGACCGGGCGCGCCGGGAAGTGGAGCCGTTTGTAAGCAACCCGGATTTGCTGAAAGTATGGTCCCGCAGCTTTTTCAAGGACGTGGCCTCACGAATTGAGTTTGTGTAATCGGCCCCTGCGACCGCAGGCTGGTCAAAAGATAAAATAAATGCCGGGGCTAAAAACATAGTGTTAAAATGAGTTAAGCGAAGACTTGACCCCTCTACTCTACTCTTTTGAAAGACAAAAGAAAGAAATAGGCAGCTAAACTTCCAACAACGCAGGTAAATCTGGCGGGGGGGTATGGGGACATCCATGAAATTATAAGTTTTTAGCCTCTAAATATTTATGACTTCACCGGAAAGTAAGGTGAATGTCCGTTTTTGAGATGCCTGATTTTGCTGATTTGTTGGAAAGATATGCAATATCGATCCGGCAGCGTAGCCTAACCTTATGGCTGGGTAACCTTGATAAAGGTGGTTCCTATCCGCGATGTGGTCAGTTTTGATAAATAGCGGCCGCGGAAAAACCGACCGTCTTGCCGCATTCTGAAAAATTGACCGGCCGGTTTATAGGCCGGCATTGCAATACCTGTCGCTTTCAAACCCTGGCGAACCTGGTCCCAGTAAGAATCTATGTCTATTTCGCTTGATTTTAGTTTTGGCGGCATCAGCATGACGACCTTGTTGAAGTATCCGTTGGAAGCTAACCATTCAACTTCCCACCGAGTTTCACCTTGATCATTTGGGATTAAAATAATCCAGCTGGCGTGTTGAACCAACAGCTGAAAGGCCTCTTTCCACTTCCTGTCAGATATGGCAATACGACCGGCACCGATATGTTCACCCGGCCGGCCCAGCGCAATCAAGGGCATCTCGGGCGCGATGGCTTCGGAAAGGAGCGTCTCGAACTCAAGGGTATTCTGGTGCGAAAAATAGCGCGGCAGCAACGGCAACCAGCGTCGGGAAGGATTGGCGACCGTCAGCCGGCCGGTTGTCGAAAATGGTCTTAAAAAGAGCACGTAATCCGGATGTCTGCCGGGTTTGGCAGCATCAACGATTTGCTTCAACAAGCGATCGGCCTTGCGGTCACGGCGGCGTTGATTCCAACGACGAGAGCACCAGGATAGTATCCCGCCTGCTGCTGTGGCCGCCGCGACCGTGCCGATGGTTAGAGCAAGGCCGTACTTGTCCTTGTTAACGGTGTGCAAAAACACCGCTAAGGCTGCCAGCATGTAGCAGTATCTGGAAAGCACGCTCACGGTTCACCCTCCTTAATGCATCGGTGATTGTCATTTCGATTCATTGGCGCTGCCACACCTCTGATGTTTTGGGGGTAACGGGCGGTCAAGTAACTCGGTGACATCCCACCGGGCAATACAGAGTTCGTAGAGAATGGTGTTTTCGAGCCCGGTAATGATTTGATGCAGGAATTTAGCCTTGTCTTCCGCCCCAACATGCTGCTGAGCTTCACGAAAAAGATTCATTTCATCCTCATAAGAAACCAGCCAGTTTCGGCTGGGTGCCTGCGGGCTGTGCGCTGCGTCCATGTGATACCAAAAAATTTCCTTGGCTAAATACATCTTACGCATAACAAACCGCTCTGTGTAGAACCATAAGCGCGTATCGATGACCTGATCAGTAAGCGCGTTTTCCTCGACGAGTTTATCCAGCTGGCCGACTTGTTCTTTGGCAATCCGGTCCGCTTCCTGTACCAGAATCAAAAACTGCAGGCGATACTCCTGATAAGCGGACTGCAGCTGACGGGTTCGTATTTTCAAATCGGCCAGCGAAAGCTGTTCGACATCGCTTCTATACTGCCGAACCATTGGTGCGATGTGCTGGTGGCCGCTCGTGACCATCGCTTGCAGACGAATGGTATCGCTAATCCAGGGCTGAAAAAAAATAGCGACCGGCAGTGCCAATAAAACAAGCTGGCGCATAGTTGCGGACAACACTGATTTTAGCATTAGAACAAGGAGCCTGCTCAAACGAACAATGGCGTATACCAGGCATGGGAACGGTTGGGTGAACGCCATATATAAGATCTGTATCACGTCGTTGTATCCGTTGCGGATACGCCACCTGATCCTCCGCATCCCTTTCAGGTGAGCACCGTGACGGCGTGTCAGCAACACGTTCCGGGCTCTTACGAAAACAACCGCCTGATGCAAAACAGCATTGTTCCGGCGACCAATCTTTGATAGGCCCCTCATTACGCTATCCGATAAATCCATCGCTTTGCGTTGAGCAGGGCTTGAGAGTCTGCTTGCAAATTTTTCCAGCACCCGGGTAACCAGCACAGATAGACTGAGGGCCGTCACAAGTATCAACGTTGACTTCACAAAAACTGCGCTGTCCAGACGTGCAGCCTGACGATAGTAATCCCATTCGCTTACCAGGGCATCCGCAACATCATCCCAGTGCTGTACTGCATGTTCAACACCCTGGACGCTGAGCAGCGGGTGCAGAACCAGATGGGCAATGCTGGATCCAACCCACAGCAACCCCGATTGTATTCCCTCCCAGGCGGTAATGAACAGTATCTCCCCGCCCGGCGTATGATCCGGATCACAGGACGTAAAGAGGATCAATAGCAACATCCAGGTCGCGATTGACCGTTTTCCATACCCGGTTTCAGTATTATCTTTTGGAAAATTCACGCAGCCCGCCGTCTTTGAGCCCGAATGGTCAATGACATTTTTATCATGATTGCTGGTATAAACTTTCAATCGCTCCTTTGATAAAAGGTACTCTTTCGGGATTTCATGATCGTATCCCACGTAGGTGCGACATGAGGTTTGTTGAGGTATCACAATGACAAAAGCCCACGATGGAAGGTAGTCACTTGTTCAATCAGTGTAAATGGGCTACCGGGTGCAAGGGGGGACATAAATCAAATCTTGGTCGAGGGGGGAAAAGAGTAACGTCCATGAAATTATAACTTTCTATTAAAAAAAGGTACACGGTTTGGGGCTTCGCGCTTCCGTCTTCGCATTAACATGCTACGCCACGACAAGATGGCGCGGCAAGCAAGGTTCAAAGCCTAACAAAAGAATTATTGGCGCCTGTAGACATCTGACCCGATCCGCCTTTTCCAAACCCCTTGACATTAATACAAATTTTCTGATATTTAATTTTCAATTCGATAATGCGCTAACCCCAATCACGAGGTAGCCATGAGATGAGTACCAAAACCCCACTTCTCAGAAGGAGACGTGGGGTTTTATTTTTCTAAAATTTTCTTAAACCTTTTTATGTTAAAACGGAAAAGGGGGAAACTATAGCTGCTTTGAATTGGCACAGCAAAGAGACTATTGGTCGCTTCCGACAATGGGAAGCAAAATGGATCGTTGAAGA
>JASFNW010000112.1:0-17058 GCA_050116835.1 Desulfobacterales bacterium | reverse complement strand
CTTTAAAACCCGGGCGATCTCCCTCACGGCTGTCTGCCATTGCGCCGTGTGGTGGAACACGTTTTGAGATACAATCAGGTCGAAGTCGCCATCCTTAAATGAAAGGTTCGCGGCATCTTCCACCCGATAGGTCAGATGGGCAGTTTCGGGATGCCGTTTTCGGGCGATGTCAATTTGTGCCGGATCGCTATCGGTGCCCCAGACGTTCATGTTGTAATCCTGTGCCAGGTAGGCCGCCACGTCACCGATGCCGCAGCCCAACTCCAACACGTTCGTAATGGATTCAGCAGGAAGTTGTGCCAGGCGTTTGTTAATCCTGGCAATGTTTCGCCCGGCTTTGCCGGTACGGTTGACCAACCACTTCTCCAGACGGGTCATTTCCATAGCCTTAATACCGAATCGTAATTTTTTATGCTAAATTTAGAAATCTCTGTTCGCAATGCTTGCTCCTGTCAGGCTAATAAGAGGCATCCACCGATTCAGGGCTGGCTATCACCGGTCTGACTGTAATCGGCCCATCAGAAATAACCTCGCAGCAATTTTCAGACTGCCGTGATGTGGGTTGTGGTGACCTCGGCCAAAAGACGCTCGTGAGCTCCGGTTACACGGGTGCGCACCACCGTCACCCGTTTGCCCCTGCCCCGACGGACGAATCGGGCCTCGGCCTTGATTTCCCCTTCCCGCTGGTTGCCCAGCAGACTGGTGTTGATGTTGACGGCCAGAGGGAAACCTTTGCCATCCGGGCTCAATTCGACCTGCGATAACGCCAGAACGGTTGCGGTTACATCGGCCAACCATACCAGAGCACCGGCTTGCACGGTGCCAAATGGGTTCAGAATGCCGTCTTTAACGGGCATTGCGCTGATGACACAATCCGCGCCCCGTTCCTTGATGAAAAATTCAATTTCACCGGTTTTTCGGCTCTGTGCAATTTTATCATAGATGCTTTTCATTTGGAGATCCTTTATAAGATAGCGCTGAGTCAGGGTTATTATGGTATGAAACAAGCGCTTTATGATCGGACATACCGGGGGTAAGTACCTTTGGCTTTTTCGGCGGCTTGCAAGTCGATTTTAAGAGTTATAAATGGGTGTTTTTCCGATGTGAGCCCCAAGATGGCACCTTCTTCCGGTTCAACTATCCAGCCGGCTCCCCCCCAATCAGGTCCGTTTGCACGGGCGCCGCTGAAATTTGAAGACAGACAATATGCCCCGGATACGACCGCAGCAGTCCTTCCGCCTGCGATCCATTTATCCACAGAAGCTTTGGGAGTGGCACGGGGGCAAACGAGCAGATGAACGCCTTGCCGGGCATAATCCCGGGCATGCTGGTTAAACCACAATTCGGAGCAGATGAGGAAACCCACTTTGGCCTGATTGCATTCAACGGCGCTGAAATCCATTTTGCCGCGCTCATACCAGGATGCCTCCCAGAAACCTTCCTCATCGGGCAGGTAGTACTTGTAGTGGACGGCCCGATAGCCCCTCGTGTCATCCCAGCAAAAGCCTTCATTTAGATGACGGCCATTATTTACAACCGGCCGGGTGCCGAGCACGCTCACGGGCGCAAGCTCACCCAAGCGGGATATCCATTGATCAGCGTCTTGAACAGAGGACTGCCAGCGCTCCGGTTCACATTTTTGAGTAGAGGCCAGCCATGGGTAAAAGGGCATTTCTGGAAGCAATACCAAATCGCTGCCAGCAGATTTGACATGGTCGCACAAGGCTCTCCAATCCTGCGCAAACCGGTCCGGCTGATTGTTCATCTCGCAGACCGTTACTCTCATTTTCACGCTCCCGGATTTATTTTAGCGTGTAAAAATATCAATGACATGGCCCTCGGAAGTTTCGCACAGGCCGAATCCCCCGCTTTTAAATCCCATAATCCGATCAGAAAGTCTAAATTTACATCTCATCTCCGTACCACGGTCACCAAATAGCAGCGCCTCGGTGTTTCCGGGGAATTCTTCAACAGCCGGGTATTCCTTTGCCGATTGCCGCGCTGGCGGCTTATCAAGTAGCTTGCCCATAAAATGCTCTCCATCCGGCATGGTTATCTGGAGTTGAGCGGATCCGAATTTTTCATCCTGATAGTCAAAGTAAACGCGCTTGCCCGAGTATCGATCGACGCCTTTCATCGTTCCCGAGCAGGCCAGTGTAGCTAAGACACATACGGATATGGAGATACACAGCAATGCAATCTTCATTTCTTGATCCTTTCTGATACGGGTAGGAAACGGCTACGGATTTGGGATTATTTTCTCAGGTCAACCATTTATGCAAAAGCATGTTCAAATGGCATCGCTATCGGCTCAATCGCTGGCGTTTTTATACCGATATTGCTTATAAAGGATATACCCGGCCCACACAAGAGCGAATATCATCAAAAGGCAACCCAGTGTGTGCGCAAAATGGGCGAGGGCATGGTCGTGTTTGATCCAGCCGATTTCCTTAAGGATAAATTCCCAATCGTGAAAGCCATACGGTGATGTCCGGCCGCTATTGCCGCCCAGCAGCGGCAGGGTAAGCGAACGGGCATCATTGATGTAGGGAGCAAGATCTAAAAAATTTTCTCCGAACCACCACATGGTAAATGCGGCGGCAAAGGTATCGCGGGTTTTGATTAAAAATACAACCAGGCATACGAGCGGCATGAGCAGCTGACCGAGGCTGCCGCCCAGCGAGGTCATCAATCGACCAAAAGGTCTAAAAATAAGGTGCCCGGCTTCATGAAACGGCAGATTGACCAGATGCCAGAATGATTCCATTGCATACTGGCTTTTCATGGGGGGGAGGATAAACTTGAAGCTCCATATCAAAATGATAACAAATACAATGCTGCGGCCGGCCAAAATCCATGGATTGGCTTCGGTGTTTACGTGAAAAAACAGGTTCTTTATAAATTCCCAGCGGTCGTTGATGACGGGTGCTGCAACGGCTTTGTGATCAGAGGGATTCGTCTTTTTTTCTAAGAGTTTAAAATATTTAGAAAAAATAAGACCGCATTTTTGACATTCGGCACCTTCAAGCGCCTGTTCAAAACCGCATTTGGGGCAGTTCATAAGCGGATGTCATCCTGACCGGACAACCCTGTTGACGTCGTATGTATATAATTTAAAACAAAAAAAGCAGCTGCCCCAATCGGGATGCTGCCGTTGTGCAATGTATGCCGAACTAAGCTTGATTGGGTCTGCAATCAATCCAGGTACAGTGTTTGTGTATTATGTGATGCACTGTTTCTTGCGGGCCGTTTATTTTTCTTTTCTTCTGCTTTTCTTTTTTTGCGCTCTCTTGAAATGATAATCAGCATGACGACGATTACGCCGATTTCTGAAAACAGCAATAAGCCCTGTGAAATAAGGTGCTTCATTACGATCTCCTGTAATCTTTAGCCTGCTCGTGTAAAATCCAGGTGTAAATCTTAATATCGGAAATAGTTGGTTAAACTTGAGGATTAATTGGGTTTTCCATCTTTCGAACTGCTCACGGCCCGCTAAAAATGTTATAAATCTCAGACTATTGCTGCTTAACCGGAGATTAACGCAACCTTTAGTTGATTGGGCGGCAGATTGACGTCGAGCTTGGGGGTCAAACGAACTTTACACCGATTCCGTAGTTGTGCATCGCTTTTTCATCCGTCTCTTCTTTGCACCACCTGACAACCGAATCGTAAGTTTTTGGAGCGGATTTGAAGGGTTGGATGTCAAATTTTATCTTTATCCGGGTACCGGGCGTAATGGCAACTGCCGATTCCAATAGCATGCCATCATTGCTGAAATCCTTTGTCTGGGCATAGCTCAACGAGCCGGAATTTACATCTTCAATGATGACGGTCGCCCGATGCCTGAAACGCTTATTTTTTCTGAATCCGGTTGCGGCGCTGGACTGCGAAAAAGATGGCTGGCTTTCACCGTACTTATGGGTTCCATAGCGATTTGCGGAAACCCGCGCTGAAGGCTTGCTTTTTTTGGACCTTGCTTTAATATCCCGTTTATAGCACTGCGGGCACCCGCTGCCTTTCATTCTCGCTTTGACCGTAGCTTCCCACTCGTGACCTTCTTCACAGATCCACCATACTTTCTTTCTAAAGCCCGATGGTAAATTTCTCAGATTCAATCCGCTGTTTTTCGTTAAATGCCATTGTTTGATGAGATCCGTGTTGGCGATCAACATTTCATTATCGTCGGATACCGAGGATCTATGGCAAATCGGGCAATTGCTGCCGCGACTCCTGCTGTATACAGGTGCTTGCCATTCATGCCCGTAGCTACAGATCCACCATATTTTGCGGCCCGACCCGGGTGTCACGTTTCGAGGATTTAAGTCTCCGTTGCGCGTCGGGTGCCATTCTTTGGCAAGGCCTGGGTTGATGACGGCTAAATTATACTGGTCGCTGGCTTTTGGCATTTGGATTGTAATTATTTGTATAAATTATAATTTGTTGAAATTAAATGGAGCTGCGATGCCGATACGTTACCCCTTTGGTTGCACCCTTTTCATAAAGGATGCCTTGCCAAATATCAACACCTTTATACAGATAAAGGCCAAATGAGCGTGAATCATTGTCTTTGATCGGGCTCTGGTGGACGCTTTGAGATTCCGACCACGTTGGGCAGAGGCCAGGGCAGCGACCCCTTATTTGCATCGCCAGAGCCGACTTCATAACTTCCAACGAATTCAAATTCCTGATTCGGAACCTTGATGTATAATTGGGCCTGGGGGCCACCCTCGGTATACATGGCGCGCGAGATGTTCAGGGGAAGAGCCTTTAAAATATTGATCAGATCATGGGTGCTGTACAATGAGCGGACGTGAATAAATAAGACCTTATTTTTCGCATCCATGCCGATAGCCGATGTGCTCCAGCGTCGCGGCTGCTGTTTCCAGACATTTTTCCCGGTGCACGATATCATCCGGATACTCTGTATCAAGGTGGCATATTTGGTTTTCAAGGCTCCAAAATCATCACACTGGCGGTCGATGAGTTTAACTTCCGGAACGCTGTTATCCAGCCGGTCAAATGCAAGGATGGTCATGTCTTTCGACAATCGTGGGTTATTGACGTGCCCTTTTTTGCGCATCAAAGATACACTGGTTTTGTAATCGGTCTGGTACATGCTGGCGTTGATAGCGGCTACCATCCCGTTTTGCCGGCACCACTGTTTAGGCGTAATCGCAGAACCCTTTTTAATGGCTGATGCGTTGAGCAACCGCAACCGGTAATACTTTGGATCAATCCGCAGAACCCTTACCAGCGAATCTCCCACTTCAGCCTTTAGCGGGGAAAGAAAAGTGCCCAATTCAATTCCCTTATCAAGCGGCTGCCAACCCAACTTTTTTGCAGGTTCATTGGCTGCGGCTATCACCGTCAATGCAGCCAGAAGGAGTAGAATGAATGCGAGGCGAGGTGATATTTTTATGATCATCATGTGCCGTATTCAGATCAGGCGAATAACGCAAATTGGCGTTCCTATATAATGCACTCCTAACATGAAAGGCGGTTTAACGTATCAGAATTTTACACACAAGCAGCGTCAAAGGCAAATTAAAATTTAAAGCGATTCGAACGCTCTCGTAGAACAAAATCGAAGATGGCCGGTTTAAAAACAGATTCCGCAGCCATCTTCGATACCTGTCGCTATCGCAATGTCGTTATGAAGCCGGCACTAATAGACAGTATCCACCTCACAAATACCCATTCACACTATCCGGAGCTTATGTCCGAGGTGCAAAAACCACAGCGTGTTGCTTTGATTGGGATTTCTGAAAAACAATGCGGGCATTCCTTGGTGGTGGGTTCCTCGGGTGGCGCTTCTTCTTTTCTATTGAGTGAATTCATGCCCTTGATCAGCAGAAAAACAGCAAACGCCACGATCAAAAAACTGATGACGGTATTGATAAACATGCCATAATTGATGGTCACCGCGCCTGCCTTTTGCGCTTCTGCCACTGTTGCAAACGGACCGGCAACCGCGCCCTGTTTGATGACGGCAAACAGATTCGAAAAATCCACATTGCCCAGTAGCAACCCGATGGGTGGCATGATGACATCAGCTACCAGGGATTTGATAATAGTGCCGAAAGCAGCACCGATGATAATACCAACGGCCATGTCAACCACATTGCCCCGCATCGCAAACTCTTTAAATTCTTTAAACATCCTCCTCCTCCTTTCCCTTTGACCTGAGCGCCCGTTTTTAAACATGTTTCCAAATCGTGATGTTTGGTTTCTATCTTCCGGGCAACCACCGGTTTTCATTTACTGCAACCACCTGTCATATACGCATAATGATAAATTTTGGTCAAGTCAGAAGAACACTAGCAGCCGCAGCCGCAACTGCAATCTCCTGGGTGAGATGTCAATTCCGCCAGGGCTTTGACCATTTCTTTGCTATCGGGTTGTTCAATTTTTGCAACTTTTGCTTTTAGATAAAATGAATTGTTGGCTTCCAACAGATGTATAACCGGCAGCTGGAGATGTCCTAAAAAAAGATGGATCTCGTCTCTCTTGAGGTGCAGCAAAACCCTGTCGCCCTCCTTTTTGTTAACCAATTGGTATTCAAAAGGGCACATGCCGGCAGGGCCGATACCAAAGATGAACTCAAATTCCAAGGCCTGCGGGGTCAGATCCATTTTCTTTGCTGTTTTACCGGCTTCAAGGATAAGACGTACTTTCTTTAGGTTTTCTATTTTTTTCATCTCTCTTCCCTCTATTAAGATGACGCTTTCAATCCGAGATTTCGACATGTTTTAGAGTTAAGCTGAAACGAAATACAGCGGGACCGTGTCCTGAAATCGAAACCAGCAGCCAGCAACCAGAAGCCTTAAACTTACAGATTGTAAAACCCTGTATCTTCCGTATCGCTGCAGGCTTTATGAGAAATCCTATTCCAGGTGCCTGGGTGGTTTTCCGATTTTATCACCCAGGGCTCTTTCCCGATTTTTAACAATCTGGGCAGAAATTTCACTGACGGCATTGATGATCCACATGGCGGTTTGTGAGCCCGTTGTGTAATTGGCCTCACCAAATGATTGGACTCGCTTTTGTTTTTGCAGGCTGTTTACCTGGGCAAATTCTTTGCTGGATCCGGGTTGATAAACGGCAAAGGTTCTGCCACCATAGCGGTTGATCAAAGAGAAAACTGGAATATCACTGGGTCCATCGGCAACATAAATCATGTTTTGAAATGGGACACGACGATCTGCATCTGGAATCATAGCGTTTACGTCAATTTCAGGTATCTTATTGCTGCCTTTGTTGATTTCAAAAACAGCTCTGGTCTTGGTGGTGTTGTCAAGCGCATACGCTATTTGTGATATCATGCGCGGATTTTGAGAAACGGTTTTACCTACTTTTCCCAGATAGCCGGGCGGGGGCGTAACTTCAACAAATTCACATCCCCAGACACCATCGACATATGGCGCAATTTTACTACCCAAGATCATCTGCCGTAAACCTGTCGAGACAATGTAGTGTTCCACCCGGATGTCATGTTGTTGCCAATCTGCATGTGTCGACACGAATTGCTTGATTTCTGCAAAAAACTCGGGAAGTCCTTTATAGAGCCTTATTTTAGCTCCCAATTTTCGTAAGCGGGAATTGTTGAGCCCCTTGAACACGCCTTCCCGGGTATAGGTTAAGATGTGATTTAAATACAGCGTGTCCGTGGAAATAAGATCAAGGCCGTTCTTTTTGTAAATAGCGGGTAATTGCTCAACTTCTCTCCAAAATTTTTTGGCATCAACTTTATATAACTCAAATACAGGTTTCTGCATGTAGCCGGGACTCAGCGTTTTATCAAAATCCCAGATGCAGGCAATGATATTCTGCAGAAAAAGTTGTTGGGTCATATCTAATTTCCGTGTCGGTGATGGAGTATTGAATCATCTAATATAAAATGGATTTCGAGTCAACGACCACCCGCGGTGCGGGTGGCCTGGATTTTACCGAAACCGATGAGGGTGAAAGCTATTTGCAGGCGGCATAAATCCTGATATATAATAATTAAAATATCGAGCCGAACAATTCTAACGAGAAAGGCGGAGACATGATCGAAAAAGTCATCATTATGGGGGCAGCCGGTCGAGATTTTCATAATTTTAACGTCTATTTTAAGGACAACGAGCGTTACGATGTTGTTGCGTTCACCGCTGCTCAAATTCCGGATATTGCCGGCCGCTTATATCCTCCCGAGCTTGCCGGAGATCGCTATCCCCAGGGTATACGCATTTATCCAGAAGACAACCTTGCCGAGTTGATTCGCAAAAACAGGGTGGATCTGGTTGCTTTTTCCTACAGCGATGTGCCTCATGTCGACGTTATGCACAAAGCTTCTTTGGCGATGGCTGAAGGGGCCGATTTTATTCTAATCGGTGCGCCTTATACAATGCTTAGATCTCAAAAAACGATTGTGGCAGTATGCGCGGTACGAACGGGGTGCGGTAAATCACAGACGACCCGCAAGGTCTGTGAAATTATTAAAAAGGCCGGGAAAAAAGCCGTGGTTGTGCGCCACCCGATGCCTTATGGTGACCTCAGAAAGCAGGTCGTACAGCGCTTTTCGACCTATGACGACTTTAAAAAAAACCGGTGCACTATAGAAGAAAGAGAAGAATATGAACCTCTGGTCGAGCAGGGCATCGTGGTGTATGCCGGTATCGACTACGGCAAAATTCTATCCGAAGCCGAGAAAGAAGCCGATATCATTATCTGGGACGGCGGTAACAACGACACGCCCTTTTACAAACCGGATTTGCATATCGTGCTTTTTGATCCACACCGGGCAGGTCATGAGTTGCTGTATTTTCCCGGAGAGACCAACATGATTATGGCGGATATAGCCGTCATCAATAAAGTGGATTCAGCACCGGCACAAAAGGTCTGGCAGGTCAGAAAAAATATTGAAGAATATGCCCCCGGGGCAAAGATTGTTCTGGCGGAATCATCGCTGGTGGTCAAAAAACCGGAGATGATTCAGGGCAAACGCGTCCTGGTGATTGAAGATGGACCGACGCTGACACATGGTGAAATGCCATTCGGTGCTGGAACTGTGGCGGCCGAAAAATTCAAAGCATCAGAGATCATCGATCCGCGCCCTTATGCTGTCGGCTCTTTGAATGAAACCTTTATCGCCTATCCGCATATCGGAAATGTGATTCCGGCGATGGGGTATACGCCTGAGCAGATCAGCGATCTGGAAAATACCATCAATCAAGCCGATTGCGACCTGGTATTATTTGCCACCCCCATTCATCTTCCACTGGTGCTGAATATTCAAAAGCCGACTGTACGGGTAAGGTACGAATATCAGGACCACGGAAAACCGACGCTTGAGGCGCTCATTACCGCGCGGTTAGGATAATTTTACAGCAGGCCAGACACTTTAGAATCGGGTCTATATATCAGGCTCCTGGTCGCTGGCTTCTCGCTGCTGGCATGAAGCAGGGAATCATTTGCCGGCCTGCAACGCGCTACGATCGGCCTCAACTCGAGTCGAAGGCAGACAGGTCGAAGCCAGTAGCCAGCAGCAAGGGGCCAGAAGCTTGAAACCATTGGGCCCTTTGTTTCTACCTGAAGGTTATGCCAAATACGGGTAAAGAGAAGTGAAAGAGACACAAAAACCAATACTGCTTGTGGCCCTCGGAGGCAATGCACTCATTCGCAAGGGTGAGAAGGGCACGGTGACCCAGCAGTTCAAAAACCTGGTGTTACCCATTCGGCAAATTGCCCGGCTTTCTCAGGACTACCGGATGATCATCACCCACGGTAATGGTCCTCAAGTCGGGAACCTTTTATTGCAACAGGAAAGCTGCTCTGATGTCCCCAAACTGCCGCTGGAAATTTTGGTTGCCCAAACCCAAGGCCAAATCGGTTACATGATTGAATCCACCTTGGACAGCCAACTCATGGATCTGGGGATTCACATCAAGCCGCTGATCAGCCTGATTACTTACGTGGTGGTTTCCGAGGAAGATCCGGCCTTTTCGAATCCAACCAAACCCATTGGTCCGATCTATGCATCCAAAAAGCAAGCGCCGTCCGGTTATCCTGTTGTCAAAACCGCCAAAGGTTTTCGGCGTGTCGTCGTATCCCCAAAGCCGGTAACGATTATTGAAAAACGCGAAATCAAAAAATTAATCGCAGCAGATTTTATCGTCATTTGTTGCGGTGGCGGTGGCATTCCGGTTGTGCGGGAGGGCAGGGCGTTCCAGGGTGTTGATGCCGTAATCGACAAAGACCTGGCGAGTGCCAAGCTGGCCCAAGAGGTGGGTGCTGACATCTTTGTGATCGCAACGGATGTGGATGGTGTGGCGTTAAATTATGGAAGCAACGATGAAAAATTTATTCCCCAATTAACTGTGGGATCAGCAGCACAATTTATCGCCGAAGGCCATTTTGCCGACGGATCAATGCGTCCCAAGGTTGAGGCTGCAACCCAATTTGTGCGTGATGGCGGTAAGCGCGCTGTGATTACCTCGATCGAGGCAATTGAATCGGCCGTAAAAGGGGAGGCGGGAACCGAAATTACATTATGATGGCATTGACAACAAAATTCAAAATCATGCGCTGGCTTGCGTTTGGCGCGAGCACAATAATTGCGCTTCAAATCTCGATTCATTTGACAACGGGTTCAAGCGTTTGTTTAAACGCCGGGTGCAAAATTGTCGAACATCTGACGACGATTTCGCCTTTGTATCTGAACATTTTAGGCCTGATCTATTTCCTCGTGCTTTTGTGGCTGCTGTTCAATCCGAAGCCAACATTCTGGTTTGAAATTGACCTGATTGGCTTGATGCTCGTGTCAGGCCTTGTCTTTGATGCAGTACTGATCGCATATCAGATATTTGCTGCCCGTACGTTTTGCAGTTATTGCTTGATTATTTTTGCCGTAATGATGCTTCTAACGTTGCTCTACGGTTTACGTCAGACGACAGTGGGAATCACTGTTTTAACTGCAGTTGGCCTGTCCTTTTCTATGTTGACCTTTTTCCCGATAGGCGCAAAATCAAAAACCTATTCGCTTAAAACGGCCTCCTACGGGGTAAAATCCTGTTCGTCACCCACTAAAGAAATTTATCTGATATTTTCCTCTGATTGCCCCCATTGCCAAAAGGTTATCGAAACACTGAACGATTGTAACAGCTGCGATTTATATTTAAATCCAATTGACACCGTAAAGTCATTGAATCTTACCGGGCTCGAACTGAATCAACAGTTTTCTCCTGAAATTAACCGTTTGATTCTGAAAGTACTGGCAATCGGAAGTGTACCGGTCCTGGTCGTAAAAGATGCTGAAAGCTACCGATTTATAAGAGGTGAGGAAACGATTATAAATTTCATCCACCAGGCGTGCTTTACGCAGGAAGTCGTATTATACTTGGACGAAACACCTGTCTCATCCGACAATGAGGTTAAGGTGTTCACCAATAAAGACGAAGAATGCTCACTGGCGATAGACTGCGATTCGAATGAAACATTACCGAATGATTAGTTTCTGGCAAGAGCTGACACGGCCACAATTTGCAGACCCGGCCGGATTCAGCATTTAGATATTTAATTTTTATCCACGATGATCCAGGCGGTATAGCGATTAGGGTGCTCAATTTTAGTGCATATGCTGTTTGAACCCATCATTTCTTGAATTTCAGCAGGTTTTAAAAACCGGCTGCGCATTCCCATGAGTTTTTCAACGAGCGCCAACACCTTGACGATCTTGCGATTCAGGTCGTATTCCTCTATCGCCAAACGCCCGCCGCTTTTCAAAACCCTCAGCAATTCATGGATGGACCGATGCTGGTCTTTAAAGTGATGCAGTGCGTCAACAATTAAGATGCGATCAAAGGTCTGATCCGCGAACGGAAGCTGTTCAACAAGCGACCTGACCGGCAGAACCGCTTTTTTGCTGGCCTGCTTTAACATGCGATGGGAAAGATCGTTGACGACCACCTGCTCGATCATATTGCTCAATTTGGATGAGATTCTAGCAGTTCCGCCTCCGGCATCCAGCAAACGACCCGCGCATGGCAAATTCAACAGCCGCTGAAAACGGGCTTTGTCCGGCGGCCCAGCCAGGCGATCATACAGCGGCGCGATGAAATCAAAATGATCCATGTCTGTAATTAGGCTATTATTTTGCAAAGCGCAATATAGGATTGATTTTTAAAGTGGGCTATACTAAAATTTTATCAGCACCCGCAGCGGGCTCCTGTACCGTCTAACTTTGAGCAATCAATTGTGACTGCTTGCAAACGTTCGGCATGGATTGATAAATGGAGCACGGAATGACACATTGCATTTTACTGAATGCAGACTACACTTTTCTGAATGTAATTCATTGGAAACGGGCCATGTGCCTTCAGGCCAAAGGCAAGGTTGAGGTTTTAAAAAATTCTGCCAAAACGGTGAGAAGCGCCAGCGGCGCCATTTTCAAAGTCCCGGCTGTCATGCGCTTGATTAAACTGATCCGCACCCTTTACCGCACCGGGGTTGCCTTCTGTAAAAAGAACGTTTTTATCAGAGATGGGTTCAAGTGTGCCTATTGCGGTGCCGAAAAGCGCCGGCTCACCATCGATCATATTATTCCAAAATCAAGAGGTGGCCAATCCAATTTTGAAAATTGTGTATCCGCCTGTAAGCCTTGCAATATCAAAAAGGGTCATCAAACACCCAGAGAAGCCAAAATGTTCCTCAATGTCCGGCCCGTCCAGCCGACCATATCCGAATTTTTAAGATTAAAACTCCAAAAGCTCGGCATCAATGATTTGTTGAGAGATCTGGGCGTTTATTAGGAGCACAGCAACCATCGAACTTTTCCGACGATCTCGGTTGACCATTCTCCATTTTAAGATATGCTTTTTTATGTGGCTTTCTGCGTTTAGCGGGCTTAAATAAATCCGGATAAGAGGTGAATATGAAACTGATTGTTGCGGGCACCGGTTATGTCGGACTGGTTCAGGCCGCCGTTTGTTCAGAATACGGTCATGAAGTTTATGCCTATGATGTCGACCGGGCTAAAATTGACGCATTTTCAACCGGGCTGGCAGAAGAGATTGAAAAACATGTCATGGAGCCGGGTCTGTCCAATATTATCCGCGAAACGCACGGTAAATCTCTGTTCTTTTCCAGTGATCTAAAGTCCATCATTGAAGGTACGGATGCGATTTTTTTGTGCTTGCCGACACCATCCAATCTGGACGGTTCCACCAATCTTACTTATTTTGATTCTGCTGCCGAGCAAATCGCTGAAATTTTAGCGACGCGAAAAGACAAACGCCGCATTGTTCTGGTCAGCAAGAGTACCGTGCCGATTGAAACCGCGCGGCGCCTGGAAAGCATAATGAAAAATCACCGTGTTGAAAATTTTGGCGTGGCATCCAATCCCGAATTTCTGGCGGAAGGAACCGCTGTGAATCAGGCCCGCAGACCGGATCGTGTGGTGGTGGGCTGCGACCATGAACAAGATTTTAAAATTCTTCGCCGCGTCTACTCACAATTTGTTCATCACGTTCGCATCAAATATATCGAGACCACCCCCGAAACAGCCGAAGCCATCAAATATGTGGCCAACACCATGCTGTTGACCTATATCTCCTTCTGGAACGGGGTCGGCGCAAAACTCGGCGAAAAAATTTCAAATGTTAATATCGACGACCTGCGACTGGGGGTAACCGCTGATGATAGAATTAGCACCTGGGGCTCTTTTGTGAGCAATGGCGCCGGGGGAAGCTGTTTCGGCAAAGATATTGCTTCTTTAATTTATCAGCTGCGCCGAATGAATGTCAGCACCAAGATGCTGGAGGCCTCATATGAGGTCAACGAATATCAGAAAGTGTATCTGATAGATCGCGCCATAAATGAAGCCAATTTTAAATTCAATAATAAAACCGTCGCCGTATTGGGTCTGGCGTTTAAAAAGCACACCAACGACATGCGCGATGCTTCGTCGATTAAGGTTGTTGAGGCTTTGCTCGGCAAAGGCGTATCCCAAATCAATGCCTATGATCCGTTAGCCAACGCAACCGCGCGCCAAGAGTTTGACCCTTTGAAAAACGTTCTATTTGAAAAGATAAAATATTTTGAATCGGCTAAAGAAGCCATAAAGGGAACCCAGGCGCTTTTTATTTCTTCAGATTGTGAGGAGTTTCGCGGATTTTCAAGAACCATTGAAGATACAGTTGAACCACCCTATCTGATCATGGACGGTCGTCGCATGATTCCGGATTACGACGAACTGGTGTCAATGAATTACAGCTACCTGGCGGTTGGCTCGGTTTTCATGAGTCCGATTTGAAATTACGACGACTATCGTTAATACTGGGCGTATCCTAACAAAAGGCGGGAATTTAGCATGATGAAAGGAATCATTTTAGCGGGCGGTACCGGTTCTAGATTGTTTCCGATCACTCGGGGAATCAGCAAGCAACTGTTACCGGTTTATGACAAACCCATGATTTATTACCCCCTGGCCGTTTTGATCCAGGCCGGTATAAAAGAAATTTTAATCATTTCGACCCCTAATGATTTACCCATCTTTAAAAGAATTTTAGATGATGGCTCCCAACTGGGGCTGTCCTTTTCTTTCAAAGAGCAACCGCGCCCGGAAGGTCTGGCTCAGGCTTTTATTATCGGTGAGGAATTTATAGGAACTGACCCCGTGGCCCTTATTCTTGGTGACAACATATTTTACGGACCTAATTTTTCGACGATTTTAAATAGAGCGGTTCGATTAAAGAGCGGTGGATTGATTTTCGGGTATCCGGTCAAAGATCCCCAGCGTTACGGGGTTGTGGAATTTGATGCCAGCGGCAACGTCACCGGAATCGAAGAAAAACCCCGGCAGCCAAAATCTCATTATGCCGTCCCCGGATTGTATTTCTATGATAATCACGTCATTGACATTGCCAAAAAGCTTAAACCGTCCAAACGCGGTGAGCTTGAGATTACCGATGTGAATATGGCGTATCTGCATCAGGAAAAGCTCAAAGTTGAACTTCTGGGACGCGGCTATGCTTGGCTGGACACCGGAACTCATGAAGCGCTGCAACAAGCGGCAAGTTATGTTCTGGCCATCCAGGAACGACAGGGGCTTAAAATTGCCTGCATCGAGGAGCTTGCATTCCGCATGGGATATATCGGCAAGGATCAACTTGAAAAATTGGCAATCGATATGACACAAAATGAGTACGGGCGCTATTTGCTGGATATCGCCAATGATGCCGAGGTCCGGATATAAACCGCAACATGGCCACCCGCGATTGCGGTGCTGCGCCGACGTCACCGAAAACCCTGCCTCATCATCCAGATGAAACCGCTACTGTTTTTTTCAGATCCTAACGGACCGATGCGGAAATTTTCAATTTCATCTTTGTTGATCGCACAGCCAATGGTATTTGCTTGACAGGATTTTGCAATCCAAGTAAGAAATTTAGCTTAATTTACAAATCCGAATTGGAGGAATGCATGGATTACAAAAAGACGCTTAACCTTCCGAAGACCCCGTTTCCCATGAAGGCGAATCTTTCCAAACGGGAGCCGGAGCAGCTTTGCAAGTGGGACGAGATAAATCTGTACCAGCAGGTTAGAAATTCCTCTAAAGGGCGGGAACTTTTTATTCTACATGACGGTCCGCCTTATGCCAACGGCAATATCCATATCGGCACGGCGCTGAACAAAATCTTAAAGGATATCATTGTCCGTTCCAAACAGATGGCCGGTTATGATGCCGTTTATGTCCCGGGCTGGGACTGTCATGGTCTGCCGATCGAACATAATGTCGACATCGAAATCGGAGAAAACAAGAAAACCCTTTCGCTTGCCGATGTACGGCGACTGTGCCGGGCTTATGCGGAAAAGTTTATTGACATCCAGCGCGATGAGTTTAAACGACTGGGGGTCATGGGAGATTGGGAAAATCCATACTTGACGATGAATTACGCGTACGAGGCCACCATTGCCCGGGAATGTGGCGAATTTGCCAAAAATGGAAGTTTGTTTCGCAGTAAAAAACCAATCTATTGGTGCTTTACCTGCCAAACCGCGCTGGCCGAAGCGGAAATTGAATATCAGGATGAGTCGGCCCCCTCCATTTTCGTCAAATTTGCCCTGCGCGATGACCTCAGCTCTGATTATCCGGCATTGGCCGGCAAATCCGTACATGTCATCATCTGGACGACAACTCCCTGGACGCTGCCGGCCAACCTAGGCATCGCCCTGCATCCGGAGTTCGAATATGTTGCCGTTGATGTCGGTCATGATACAGTTTTTATCCTGGCCCGTGCGTTGATGGAATATTGTATGCAGACCTTTGGTATCCAGGACTACACTGTCCTTGCTGATATCGATCCGCGTGTGCTCGAACACAAACGGTGCCGTCATCCGCTGATCGAGCGAGATTCGATTCTTATCCTCGGCGACCATGTCACCCTGGATGCTGGCACGGGATGCGTTCATACAGCGCCCGGTCACGGCCGTGAGGACTATGAAGTCGGCCTGGAATACAATCTGGATGTTTACTCACCAGTAGATGATAACGGGTGTTTTACCGATGAGGTTGCCTTTTTCAGCGGCCAATTTGTTTTTGACGCCAATAAAAATATCAACAAAAAGCTCGAGGATATCGGTGCGTTGGTGGCCGAAGGCCAAATTGAGCACAACTACCCCCATTGCTGGCGCTGCAAGGAACCGGTTATTTTTCGGGCCACACCGCAGTGGTTTATCTCAATGGACAAAACCAACCTGCGGCAAAATTCATTGGCCGCTATCGACACGGTCACCTGGATTCCACACTGGGGCCGCGAACGCATCTACGGCATGATCGAAAACCGTCCGGATTGGTGTGTGTCCAGGCAGCGGGCCTGGGGGGTTCCCATAACTGTATTTTACTGCAAGGATTGTGATGCAATTCTGCTAGATGAAAAGGTCATGGCCAAAGTCTATTCTGAATTTGAACAGCACGGTGCCGACGTTTGGTTTGAAAAAGATATCTCCGATTTTCTTACCGTTGATGTTACCTGTGCAGCCTGCGGGGGGAAATCATTTGTCAAGGAAAATGACATTCTG
>JASFNW010000111.1:0-17200 GCA_050116835.1 Desulfobacterales bacterium | reverse complement strand
GATTATGCCCGGCATGAATTTACGATAACCCAAAGACTGCTAACCCAATTTCGAGTTATTGTACTCTATATCAGCCTTATATTATTGCCCCTTCCAGCAAGATTGAACCTGGATTATGATTTTGCTCTATCTCAGTCTTTGATCAACCCGATTTCTACACTGTTTTCGCTGATTGCCATAATTGGTTTGATCACGTTGGCTTTGTATTTAGCTAAAAAGAAGCGCCTGATCTCCTTTTGCATACTCTGGTTTTTTGTAAACCATCTGATCGAGTCCTCAATCCTCCCATTGGCTATTATCTTTGAGCATCGAAACTACCTGCCCTCCATGATGGTTTGCTTGATCCCGGTGGTGTTGGCTTATCGATATATTCGGCCGGACTGGCTAAAGGTAGGGCTTCTGAGCGCTCTGGTAATCGGGCTGTCTGTCTGGACCTATCAACGCAACCGCGTGTGGGAAAACAAGGTCACGCTGTGGACTGATGTGGTTAAAAAATCTCCGGGCAAAGCCCGGCCACATTTCAATTTGGGCTCGGCATTTTCGGGACAAAAAGAAGATGAGCAGGCGATCCCCCAGTATCAACGCGCTTTGGAAATCGACCCCAACCTGGCTCAACCCCATATCAATCTGGGCGAAGCACTGGAACGCCAGGGAAAAATGGATGAAGCGCTGGAGCATTATAGAACTGCGCTGGAGCTTAAACCGGAGCTTCCCGAAGCCCTCAACAACATCGGCGGCATACTGTCAAAACAGGGCAAAACCGAGGAGGCCATTCAATATTTTCAAAACGCCCTGAAATTCAGACCCCACTATGCCCTGGCGCATTTTAATCTCGCTCGTGCCCTGGTAAAAATCGGCAGGACTGAAGAAGGCATCCGCCACTATTATGCCGCCATTCAATTTAAGCCCGACTATGTTGCCGCTCACAATGACCTTGGGAGCATTTATATCAACATGGGGGAAGAACAAAAAGCGATTCAGCACTATATGGCTGCTCTGCAGATAGACCCGGACCTGGTAGAGGTCTACAACAATCTGGGAATTGCACTGATGCAGGAAGGCAAAATTGATGCGGCTATCAGCCAATTTCAGAAGGCACTGAAATTAAAACCAGGTTTCATAATGGCTGAAAACAATTTGAATAGAGCGCTGGCGATCCGGCAAAGGCTCGAGACTGAAATATCTCGCATAGACAAACTCCTGAAGGATAACCCTGAAAATTTTGTATTGCATTTTCAGCTGGGAAATTTATATTTCCGCAAAGGAGAACAAGACCAGGCAATTAAACAGTATAACAGAGCGCTTCAACTGAACCCGAAATTCGTGCCGGCTCTGAAAAACCTGGCTTTAGTGACCGCGGCAAAAAAAGAATATTACAGAGCCTTAACCATATTTTCGGATATACTTAATTACGAACCGAATGATGCCGAAACCCATTTCAACATCGCCTGCATGTATTCTCGGTTAAATCGGGTCGATGAATCGATCGAATGGTTGAAAAAGGCAATCGGAAAAGGATACACAAACTGGGAAAGCATAAAAAAAGACAGTGATCTGGACAACATCAGAAAATCTTCGGCATACAAGCAATTGATACAGGGTCATTGAGAAGGCTTTTTTTATCATTTCACCGATTTATCGAACCGCCTGATCTTGACTAATCTATTCGGCTGGTTAAAACAAATGAAAAGACTCTGTGTAATTGACGGTCAGGGTGGCGGCATAGGCGCCACACTTATCAAGTGTCTGAAGGAGAGGTATGGCGAGTCGGTTGAATTAATCGGGCTGGGAACCAATGCGATCGCCTCGGCTCAAATGCTCAAAGCCGGTGCCAACCGCGGCGCCTCAGGCGAAAATGCCATCGTTCAAACGGTACCGACAGCCGATCTCATACTGGGCCCGATTGCGATTACCTGGGCCAATGCCATGCTGGGTGAGGTTACTGCCAGGATGGCAGCGGCGATCACTTCAAGCCCGGCCCCCAAAATCCTGTTGCCGCTCACCCAGGAATCTGTGGTACTGGTAGGTGCAGCACCTGAGCCCCTGCCACACATGGTACAGCGCATCGTCAATGAAATCATCAAGGAGGTCTTACCCGATGTGTGAAGCAAGTGCTTATATTTTGCGTAATGATAAAGAGGAACTGATTCTCAAATCTGTAGATGTAGTGGAGCCAAAAGAAAATGGTGAATTTTTACTCGTCGATATTTTCGGCAGCCAGAAGACGGTCAAGGCCAAGCTCAAACGAATGAATCTCGTTGATCATAAAATTGTTTTCGAAGAATAACTTGACAACGATTTTTTTTATCTGATATTCAGTAGACAGTTAAGACGGGAAGTCTTAAAAATCATTTGCATTAGAATTTCAATTAAAGCCACGAAGGCGATTTCCTTTGAAAAGGAGCCCCTTTTGTGGCTTTTTTATTTTCTGAACACCCAGGAGGAAATAAAATGAAAAAATGCAGCGTCGTGTTTATTGTTGCGGGAGTGATTCTGATCACCGGTCTGCCGGCCTGGTCTCATTTTGGAATGCTTATCCCTTCCGATACCATGGTGATGCAGGAAGACAGCCGGACGATAACGCTCACCCTCTCCTTTTCCCATCCCTTTGACATGATGGGTATGGAGCTGGTTAAACCCAAAGCGTTTCAGGTGTTGCACGGTGGCGCGAAACATGATCTGCTGGGATCGCTTGTTAAATCCCAGGTCATGGACCACAGCGCATGGCAAGCCGAATACCCGATAAAGCGCCCGGGCATATACATGTTTTACATGGAACCCGAACCCTACTGGGAGCCGGCTGAAGATTCGTTTATCATCCACTACACCAAAACAGTGGTAGCCGCCTTCGGTGACGATGAAGGCTGGGATGAAGAAATCGGATTGAAAACCGAAATCGTTCCCCTGTCCAAGCCCTTCGGTCTGTATGCCGGAAATGTTTTTCAGGGAAGCGTGAAGCTGGACGGCAAACCGGTGCCGTTTGCCGAGGTTGAGGTCGAATATTACAACAGCGAAAAGAAGTATACCGCTCCCACCGCCTACCTGGTGACTCAAACAGTCAAAGCCGACGGCAACGGTGTGTTCACCTATGCCGCTCCGGTTGGCGGCTGGTGGGGTTTTGCCGCCTTAAACAGCGCGGACTTCAAACTGTCGCATGAAGGGCAGGAAAAGGATGTTGAACTCGGTGCGGTCATCTGGGTGTACTTTCATGAAATGAAGTAAAAAACAGGGGGGTAGGATGAAGAGACCATCCAATTTAATTGCGGGTAACGGATTTTTAATGATCGTAATTTGTCTGTCACTTTCAGGCGGCACAGCATTCGGCTATGACGTGACCGACAAGTTGTCCGTCGGCGGTGTTCTGGCCGGTGCCTGGCAGTATCTGGAGGTTAATGAAGACGGCGTCAATGACGGCCCCAAGGCTGCGGTACCGTTTCAACCGGAGGTGAGCTTCCGGCCCTATGAAAACAGCGAGCTTTTTGCCAAATTCGGCTTTGCGGCCGGCAATGGCCTCAATAACAAATCCCCCTTTGCGCTGACCATCTGGGCAGCCGACCTGGAAGATGATGTGAAAGACATCAACGGGCGCAACCGCGACTATCTGTTAACCGCCTGGGCCAGGCATACCTTTGAATTCAGCGAATCCAATCGCCTGGGATTTAGCTTCGGTATCATCGATTCCACCGATTATGTGGATGAAAATGCCTATGCCAACGATGAATTCAACCAGTTTTTAAATGAGGCCTTTGTCAATGCACCCACGGGCAATTTCGTGTCCTACGATATCGGCGGCGTGGCACAGTGGGCCTTTGGCAACTTCAGCGCCAACGGATTGATTATGGACGTGGGCCAAAACGATGATGGCAACAACTATCAATTTTATGCGCTTCAACTGGCCTATCTGTTGGAAACCGGGCTGGGCGAGGGCAACTACCGCCTTACCGGATCTTTGACCAGTGATAATTTTTTAAATGCCGACGGCGACGATAATGATGAAGCGCTGTCATCGCTGACGCTGTCATTTGACCAGCAGCTGGGCAAAATATTCGGAGCCTTTTTGCGGCTGGGCATCCAGGACGATGCGGCCGCCATTACCTGGGAGAAGCTGTATTCAGGGGGTCTGAATATCAGTGGCGCCATATGGGGCCGGCAGCAGGACAACATCGGAGTCGGCGTTGCCTACCTGGACGACGGAAACACGGATGTCGACAGCTCACTGGTGTGCGAGGGCTACGTGCGTTTTGTCCTAAACGAGATGTTTGCCGCCACTGCTGATTTTCAGTACCTGGCCGATGACGTCAGCGGAGACCAAAACCCAAATGGATGGGTCGGTAGCATTCGGTTGACTGCTGAATTTTAAGTGACTAAATTCGCTTAGATAAGTCAAATATTTTTATTCTTGTGGCAAGGCCCAAATACGGAAGAAACCATGCATATTTCAGAAGGTGTATTATCCGGTCCGGTATTGATATCCGGCGGCGCACTGGCTGCGGTCGGAACGGCCATCGGCCTTAAAAAACTCGATTATGACCACATCGCCAAGGCCGGTATCCTTTCGGCCGCTTTTTTTGTGGCCTCGCTGATTCATGTTCCCATTGGGCCCGCCAATGCCCATCTGATCCTCAACGGGCTGGTGGGGTTGCTGCTGGGATGGGCCGCCTTTCCGGCCATTCTGGTGGCGCTGGTATTGCAGGCGATGCTGTTTCAATTTGGTGGCATCACCGCTCTGGGGGTCAATACGATCATTATGGCGCTGCCGGCGGTGATCTGTTACCTGGTTTTCAGCCCTTTTCTTCTTAAAAAATCATCACTGGCACTTTTGGCGGCGTTTGCCTGTGGTTTCCTGTCGGTTGCCCTGAGCGCTCTTATCTTAGGTATGGCGCTGGTGTTTACCGAAGAAAACTTTCTCCAGGTATCAGCCATCGTCATTGCGGCGCACATTCCCGTGATGATTATTGAAGGCCTCATCACGGCAATGTGCGTGGCCTTTTTAAAGAAGGTTCAGCCATCTATGCTGCCCGGATTTTCAAGGCAGTAAAATAAAAACCTGTCAATGTTTAGAAAAAATGCGATTTGATAACGAAAGTCCCCATCCATGAAACCTCAAATTCTGGCATTAAACTTGGCAAAACAAATTTACATCTTATTATGGGTTGTCGGCTTCCTGTGGCTCGGAGCAGCAACCGTTGATGCCCACCGGGTTAATCTTTTTGCCTGGGTCGAAGGGGATACGGTCCATGTCGAGAGCAAGTTCAGCGGTGGCAGACAGGTCAAGGCAGGCAAGATCACCGTGTTGGACCCTTCGGGAACAGAACTCCTTAGTGGAAGGACAGACGAAAACGGCACGTTTTCATTTAAGGTGCCTCAAAAGACGGAACTCAAAATTGTTTTAGAGGCCGGCACGGGACACAGGGCGCAATGGACCATTGCAGCCAGTGAAATTCAGATGCCGACTTCAGGCAAAAGACCGCAGCCGGAAACAGATGTGACCATCAGGAACCTGATCATTGGCCTGGGCTTCATCTTCGGCTTGACAGCCGTTGCGGCCTATATTCGTAAACGTAAAAAAATTGATCCCGAAAACACGAAAATTTAGAAACGAGAAAAATTTAGATCTTTCTTTTCGTGTTTTCCCCCTTTCGTGCTTTCGTGGTTAAAAAAAGTGGTATTCAAATATGATCAACGAACCCTTTGCCACCGGCACCTCTATCATTCATCAGCTTGATCCCAGAATTCGCGTCGTACTGACAAGCGTGTATGCATTTGTCGTTGCCCTGTCGTATCATTTTCCTGTTTTGATAATGGCTCTGGTGCTCTCATTGGTTTTAATTGTCATTTCTCGAATCAGCCTCACGGCCGTTCTAAAAAGGATGATATGGGTAAATGCCTTGATTTTGCTGTTATGGCTGCTATTGCCGTTTACTTTTAAAGGGGACGTTTTGACGCGCGTCGGTGCCTTTGACATTTACCGGCCGGGGGTCGTGTTTGCCGCCCAGATTACGTTAAAATCATATGCGATTTTGCTGGTATTTATTGCCCTGATTGCCACCATGCCCTTTGCAACATTGGGTCATGCTCTGTTTCGCTTGCGGGTGCCTGAAAAAATCGTGCATCTGTTGTTGATGACGTACCGCTATGTATTCGTGATCGAGCAGGAATACCTGCGCCTGCTGCGAGCAGCCAAAATCAGGGGTTTTCAACCAGGCACGAACAGGAGCACGTATCGAACCTATTCTAATATTATCGGCATGCTTTTCGTTCGTGCAGCCGCGCGCGCCGAACGCGTTCACCAGGCCATGCTGTGCCGGGGGTTTAAGGGTAAATTTTACAGCCTGCAGGAATTTCATGTCGGTGCTGCAAGCTGGATGTTTGCCATCCTCATGGCGACCATGATCGTCGCACTGGCCTTAATGGAATGGTCAAGTTTCATTTAGCTTCTTGAACTGTAATAATTTTTCTAAACACGAACGTCTTAACCACGAAAACACGATATTATAACAGCACGAAATATTTAACTTCTTTCCGTGTTTTGTTTCTTTCGTGCTTTCGTGGTAAGCGCATCATTTTAGTTTTTTTTGGATAACCAGATTTATAGTGGTTGTCAAAAAAACGTTCCGATTGCGTAGCGTTTTTTTGCGACAACACTTATGCCGCCATCCTTTTTTTTCGGAATATTATTATGACAAGCGGTACATTTCTCATGCAGCAAAATAATGTATTGATAAACCTTGAAGGTATATCCTTTAAGTATCCCGAGGGCCCCCTGGTACTCGACAAGCTCGATTTTAAGCTGGAGCGGGGCGACCGGGTCGGCTTGATTGCCCCCAATGGCAGCGGCAAGACCACTCTGCTGCATATTATAATGGGATTGCTGAAGCCCTTATCCGGCAATTTGGAAATTTTCGGTAAACCGGCAAGAGAAGAAAAGGATTTTGCGGCCATTCGGCGACGCGTCGGTCTGCTTTTTCAGAATGCGGATGATCAACTGTTCAGTCCCACTGTGCTTGAAGATGTTGCCTTCGGACCGTTGAATCTGGGAAAATCAAAGAATGAAGCGGTCGATATCGCCCGCAGAACACTAACATTTCTCGGCCTGGATGGATTCGAAGAGCGCATCACATTTAAACTGTCCGGCGGTGAAAAACGACTGGTGTCATTGGCCTCGGTCCTGGCCATGGAACCTGAAGCGCTGCTGCTGGACGAACCCATGAACGGTCTGGATATCAAAACCAAAGCAAAGCTGACGGACATATTGTGCGGCCTCGATCTTTCTTATGTGCTCATTTCCCATGATTTTGATTTTTTGGCCGAAACCACAGATTCCATCTACACGATGTCTGGCGGCAAAATTCTTTTGGACAGGGAATTACACCTGCACGAACACGTCCACGCCCATGAACACGGCGTTTACCCGCATCAGCATATGATATCGTCAAACGACAGGGAATACCGCAAAAAGGGCGACACAGAATGGATGAGCGACCGCAGACAGCGAAAGCACGACCGCAGACAAAGAACACGGGACCGCAGGCAAAATTTGGAAGACATCAGGCGACAATCAGAGGTCAGAGGACAGAGGAAAGATGACAGCAATTGAGAAATTTTTTTGAGGACGCCTTCTTACCAAAGACCGATAGTGATGTCTACTCCCTGATTGGATTTTCCAAACTTAATACGTCCAAAATAGCGCTTATCGCCGCTGCCACCATTAATGACCTGGCATTGCCCTTTTTTAAGCAACATGATATGCAGCATTTAAGGGTGTTAACGGACCGTGGAACCTAATTTTGTGACCATCGGGCCACCTAATTCTTGGAGAGAAAGCAGCGTAAATTATATAATGGGGACAATTAAAAAAACATAAAACATGCTATTTTTCAAAAAAAGCATCAAGCTTTTAAGTTCGTTTCTCAACTTCTTTGCAGCGGCTGCGCTAACTGCAATCATTGTGCTTACCTGTCTTGATGTGTTTATGCGATATTTTTTTAATCAACCAATTGCCGCGACTTACGATCTTGTAAGCCTTATGGGCGCCGTCATAGCCGCCTTTGCCATGCCATATACTATGTTGATGCGGGGTCATGTCGCCGTCGACCTTATTGTAAGAAGGCTGTCAAGAAAAAAGAAATTGGCCATTGAAACCCTTACCCATCTTGTTGGCATATTTTTGTTTCTCATTATGGTCTGGCAGTGTTATGTGCTTGCTTCAGACATGAAGGCCGCAGGA
The DNA here is from genome assembly GCA_050116835.1 of Desulfobacterales bacterium. Classification (GTDB taxonomy): domain Bacteria; phylum Desulfobacterota; class Desulfobacteria; order Desulfobacterales; family JAHEIW01; genus JAHEIW01. The sequence goes on along the minus strand of JASFNW010000111.1, from coordinate 8,973 downwards.
GAAGTCATGCCAACAATACTTCTTCCGTTTTATCCCATCGTCTACGCTATGTCCGTCTGCTTCTTTGTGCTGTGCCTCGCCATCCTGGTCGACCTGTTCAATATCTGGCTCGAGAAGGTAAAATAATGAATCCAGTTTATGCCGGTCTTATCGGAATTGTATTGCTCATTGCTATCCTCTTTACAAGATTTCCGGTTGCATTCTGTATGACGCTTGTGGGCTTTCTGGGATTCGGCTATCTGGTTTCACCGCAAGCGGCCTTAAATATTATGGCCAAAGATTTCTATACGGTATTTAGTTCCTATGGTCTTACGGTTGTACCCCTTTTTGTATTCATGGGCCAAATCCTGTTCTATGCGGGTATCAGCCGTAAGCTTTATGATGCGGCCCACGCATGGTTAGGCCAGTATAAGGGCGGTCTTGCCATGGCGACGGTCGGTGCCTGTGCAAGCTTTTCGGCCATCTGCGGCTCGACAAACGCGACCGCTGCCACCATGGCTACGGTTGCCCTGCCGGAAATGAAAAGATTCAACTACCGTGACGAACTGGCTACCGGGGTGGTCGCCGCCGGAGGAAGTTTGGGAATTCTTATTCCGCCCAGCGTGATTTTCATCGTTTACGGGATCATGACCGAGCAATCCATCGGCAAACTGTTTATGGCGGGGATCCTACCCGGGATCCTGCTTTCGGCACTCTTTATCCTGACCATCTATATCTGGGTTACCATCAATCCAAAAATGGCACCCAGGGTAGAAAAGCAGAATTTTAAAGTAAAGATCAGATCCCTTACCGGCCTGATTGAAGTGTTTATCCTATTTGTCGTGGTTATGGGCGGCCTTTTTCTCGGTATCTTCACGCCAACCGAAGCTGGCGCAGTGGGGGCTATGGGGGGAGTGGTCATTCCGCTTGTCCGGCGGCAGCTTACTTGGCAAGCGTTTTTGGCCGCCATTTATTCATCCACACTGACGACCTGCATGATTTTCATGATTGTTGCGGGAGCAACCATTTTCGGCCATTTTTTAGCAGTTACGACGATTCCCAGTGTGCTGTCGACCTGGGTTGTGAGCCTTCCGTTGCCCCACTGGGCCATTATGCTTGTCGTGATGTTTTTCTTTTTCATCGGGGGATGTTTCATGGATGCCCTGGGGATGATCCTGCTCACCATCCCGATTTTTTTTCCGGTTGCCGTTGCGCTGGGCTACGATCCCATATGGTTCGGTGTGGTCATCGTTCTCGTAACCGAACTGGGCGTTATTACACCGCCGGTGGGTATCAATGTCTATGTGGTCAGCGGAATTGCCAAGGATATACCGCTGGAGGTCATCTTCAAGGGCGCCTTCCCTTTTGTCCTAACCCTGCTGGCCTATTTGATTATTATGATTTTTTTCCCGCAACTCGCCTTGTTTCTGCCTGGCTTTGCAGCCTATTGATTTTTAGCTCTGTCTGGAGTATTGCTGTTATTCAAGCATTCACCATCATTGCGCAACGGGCTCTAAATTAATTTCGTCAATGATTATCCACAAACAAAGAGAGGGGTATTTCCAATGAGAAAAAGATTATACTTTATCGCGTTATGTCTGGCGTTCTTCGGCGCATTCCTTTTTTTTATGCCGAACTCTGCAACCAAAGCTGAAGCAAAAACATTTAACTTCACTTACAGCACTTTCTTCCCACCCACACACATCCAGACAAAGGTGCCTGAAGCCTGGGCAGCCGAGATCGAAAAGCGCTCCAAGGGCCAAATCAAAATCAAGATATTCACCGGAGGATCGCTTACACCTGCACCCCAAATTTATGATGGCGTCGTCAAAGGGATCTCGGACTTCGGTTTGTCTGTCTTTGCCTATTCGCCGGGGCGGTTCCCAGTCATCGCAGCCGTTGACAATCCATTGGGCTACCCCAATGCCTTTGTTGCAACAAGGACCATCAATGAGCTTAATCGCAAGTTTAAGCCAAAAGAACTGAGCGATGTCCATGTTTGTTATCTGTTCGCTCATGGCCCTGGCCTTCTGCACACGGCAAGTAAACCGGTCCATAAACTGGAAGATGTCAAGGGGCTGAAGATACGCTCAACCGGAACCAGTCAGTTGATCGTAAGGGCCCTTGGTGCGGCGCCGGTCGCCATGTCACAGGGCGAAACCTACGACGCCTTAAAGAAGAATATTGTGGATGGGACGCTGGTACCCATTGAAGCCCTGGAAGGTTTTAAACAGGCTGAGGTACTCAAATATACCACACTCACTTACAGCATGGCTTACACTCAGGGATTTTTTGTGGCGATGAATCTCGCTAAATGGAATTCCCTCCCCGAAGATTTGCAAAAAATCATTACGGATGTAAGCAAAGAATACGAGGATATTACGGCCAAGGCCTGGGAAGATAGCGATAAATCAGGATACCAATTCGCTCAAAATCTGGGTCATGAATTCATCGAACTCTCAGATCAACAATCTGCCAAATTCAAAGAGGCGGTCAAGCCGGTATTTGAAGAGTACATCAAAAACGCCAACGCAAAAGGCGTTGACGGCCAGGCCGTCTTCGACGCGGTAAAGGAGATGGTTGAAACCTACAGTAAGGAATATAAATAAACACCCGCATTCTAAGGCATACAGAATCATCCAACGGGGATCGGCTGACTTCAACCGCCATCCAAATCGAAGTCACCGGTTTTAGAACCGGGCGACACCCGGGTGGCGGGTGAAAGAACCGTTGCGTTAAGCAGGTTTAAACAGGCGCTCAGGGCTATAGAAACATTGAAACGAACAGGCGATTAAGGTTATCCAGCCGATCCCTTCCCTAAAAATTATTGAGCAGCGGCACGAGTTGGCAGATCAGAATTGAACCTAAAACGCTAAAGGAAGTCTGATGTTTTACCGGTTAAAGGAAAATGACCACGGATTAGCCTACGATCCTTTCAAATCATGCGTGGTGCCGAGACCCATCGGGTGGATTTCCACAATGAGTATTGACAACGTGCCCAACCTGGCCCCTTACAGCCAATTTCAGATTCTGACATTCGACCCGCCCTATGTGATGTTCGCTGCCAATCAAAAAACCAATGGCAGCCGAAAGGATTCGGTGGTCAATGCAGAGCAAACTAAAGAATTCGTCTACAACCTGGCGACCTATGATTTAAGAGAAGCCGTGAACATATCCGCTCAGGAGGTTCCTCCGGTTGTGGACGAATTTGACCTGGCCGGCGTTGGCAAGCTCTCATCTAAAATCGTCAAACCTTATCGGGTGAAAGAATCCCCTGCGCAATATGAATGTCGCTATCACCAGACGCTGCGGCTGCGCGGTAGCAGTGTTATCGGAACTGTGGACGTGGTGATCGGAGAGGTCCTGGCCGTGCACATCAAAGATGAGTTTATTATGCCGGACGGCAAGCTGGATATTATCAGGATGAAACCTTTGGGGCGACTTGGCTATTACGACTATACCTGCGTCGAGTCTGTCTTCGAGATGGCAATTCCCGGATCAAATGAAGAGCTTCGAGCCGGGATGGAAGGCAAAGTTGTCGAAAAATCCGACAATAGCAAAAATGAAAATACTTGAAGAAAAAAAAATTCTTGTGGTTGATGACGAACCGGATGTTCTCGAAACCATAATCGATCTTCTTGATTCCTCGCAGGTCATCACCGCCGGAAGTTTCCAAGACGCTCGCAATAAGATTGCGGAAGAATCCTTCGATCTCGTCATTTTGGACATAATGGGCGTGAACGGGTTCGAACTGCTGAAGGCCTGCCGGGCGGCAAAACTTCCCGCCGCCATGTTAACCGCACATTCTCTAAATATCGAAAGCCTCAACTCAGCCGTCAGACTGGGGGCGGTATCGTTCCTTCCAAAAGAGGAACTTCACCGGTTGCCCGAGCTTGTCGCAGAAATATTATCTGAATTGGAGCAGGGAAGAACTCACTGGGAAAAACTCTTTCGGCGTCTGGGTCGCTTTTTTAAGGAAAGGCTCAGCATAAGCTGGGAAGACGATCATTCAAAGTTTCCGCCGAATTACTACTGATTTTGTTTCTTTAAGAGGCGGTCAAGATGGGTGTCGGAAATATCCTTCGACGGAGCGCGTTCAATAACGCGAATAAGACAGCGCTGGTCTTTGAAAACCAGCGGATGAATTATGGTGAACTGAATCAAAGAGTCAACTGCCTTGCGAACAGCCTGCTGCAGATGGGTCTCCTGAAAGGAGACCGGGTTGCCGTTCTCCTGCACAACTGCCCTGAATTTTTTGAGATCTATTTCGCCTGCGCCAGGTCGGGTGCTATATTCGTACCTATCAACAATCTCCTGAGGCAGGGGGAGTTTAGGCAGATTCTGGAATACATCGAGCCGCGTTTTGTTTTTTTCGATGCGGATTTTACCGATGTCATCCAGGCCGGATCCAGAGGTATGGGATGCATCGAGTTCCCGATCATACTCCATGGCGAACAGGCCGACTACCGGCAGTTCGACGGCCTGATCGCCGGGGGCGGCGAAGCAGAGCCTGAGGTTTTTATCACCGGTGACGACATCGTTAACATCTTTTTGACCTCAGGCACCACCGGTCGCCCGAAGGGGGCACTCAGAAATCATCGTCACGATGTGCTCAATATGATGACTAGCGCTATAGAACAGGGCATCAGACGTGACGATCGGGCCCTGCTGCTTTTCCCGTTTTATCACGTCACATTCGCTGACAGTCTGCGCCACATTTTGATGGCCAACACCATCGTCATCCGAAGGGAAGGTGGTTTCAACGCTGAAGAGGTACTTGGCCTGCTGTCTGCCGAGCGGATCACCACCTGCCAGTTCGTGCCGACCACGATAAATGCCATGTTGCAGGCAAAAAACCTGGAAAGATACGATCTTCGCCATCTGAGGTTGATCTCTTATGCTGCGTCTCCAATGCCGGTTGAATTGCTCAAAAAGGCAATGAGACGCTTTAACTGTGAATTTCTCCAAATGTACGGCCAGACCGAAACCGGCCCTTGCACAACGGCACTCAAACCCGAGGACCACGTGACGGAAGGATCCGACGCCCAAATTGCCAGACTGGCGTCCGCCGGTCGCGCCGTTTTGGACTATGAAATCAGAATCGTCGATCCATACGGAAATGATGTTGCCGCCGGAGATATCGGTGAAATCATCGTACGCAGCGAGGCGATGGCCGTGGGGTATTGGAATCTCCCTGAGGAAACCAATCAAACAATCAAGGATGGTTGGCTTTATACGGGGGATTTCGGCCGAATGGACGATGAGGGCTATGTTTTCATCGTGGACCGCAAAAACGATCTGATCATCAGCGGCGGGAAAAACATCTATCCTCGAGAAATCGAAGAAGTCATTTATACACATAAAGCCGTATTGGAAGTGGCGGTCATCGGCGTTCCGGACGACTACTGGGGAGAGTCAGTTAAAGCCTATGTCGTGTTGAAAGGTGGCATGAATGCAACTGAAGAAGAAATAATCGATCTTTGCAAAAAAGCCATCGCCAGCTATAAAAAACCCCGGTCCGTCGAGTTTGTGCAGCAACTCCCGAAGAGTCCGACCGGCAAGATTTTAAAAAGAGTGATCAAAGATCAATACCGGAGGGGTAAAGTGGATTAGCATTAAAAGATAGGATATCGCAACTGACTTCTGTCTTCTGAACGCCGTCTTCTTTATTTACCTGCTACGCCGGCCTCTTCAAAGGTCAGCACCTCATTGAACACGCGAACCGCACCTTCGATAACACCCATGGCCAGGGCTGCGCCGGTCCCCTCACCCAGGCGCATGCCCAGACTCAGGATGGGCTCAAGCGCCAGATGCTTCAGCATGATGCCATGGCCGGCCTCTTCGGAACAGTGTCCGGCGAATACATAGCCTCTGATGGTCGGGCACAGCGCATGGGCAATTAGGGCGCCGGCTGTTGAGATAAATCCGTCCACCACCAGCGCTCGCCGGTGGTAAGCGCCGGCAAGCACGGTGCCGGCAATGCCGCCGATTTCAAATCCGCCGACTTTTGCCAGGACGTCCAGTCCGTCTTTAGCATCCGGTCTGTTGATCTCAATGGCTTCCCGCACGATATCGCGCTTGCGCGCCAATCCGGCCTCATCAACACCGGTGCCGCGGCCCACCATTGCATCCAGCGATGCCCTGCATAAAACGGCGCCGATGGCAGCTGACGGCGTGGTGTTGCCGATGCCCATGTCGCCGGTTCCCAACAGATCAGCGCCATCTTCGATCAGTCGGGTCGCCTGCTCGAAGCCGATCAGCACCGCTTTCTCGGCTTGCTGACGCGACATGGCCGGTCCTCTGGTAAAATTGGCGGTCCCGTTTCTGATTTTTTCGACAATCAGACGGTCGGCACCTGGCATATGGCTGACATCCAGCCGGGGAATGATGCCCATGTCCACCACCCAGACATCGGCCCCCACCTGGCGGGAAATGGCGTTTATGCCGGCACCGCCGGCCAAAAAAGTCTGAACCATGGCAGGGGTCACCTCCTGGGGATAGGCACTGACGCCCTCAGTTACCACCCCGTGATCCCCGGCCATTACCAGAATCGCCTTTTTTGCTACTGCGGGTTTGAGGGTTTGCTGGATGCCACAAATTCGCTCGGATATTTCATGCAGTCGCCCCAAGGCCCGTGTGGGCATCAACAGCTGGGCGGTTCGCTCCTGTGCTTTTTGAATCCACCCTTTATCAACCGGCTTAATCCTTTCAATAATTTCATCCAGCTTCATCATTTTTCAAATCTCCTTTTTCTTAGATATTGAACCGGTTAGAAATCCTTAGATTTTGTTTGAGAGCAAGACGCGGAGTGTCGCGAAAACGGAGCGTACACATCGTGGCTGAAAGCCACTCCCACTTTTCAATGATTTCCATTCTATATTTTCGGTACTCACATATCATTTGTGGGAGCGGCATCTTGCCGTGATATACGAGCATTTCCCGCCAGTTTGTAACACAGCTCTCGGACAAGAGATGAGGGTTTATGGCCGGTTCACAAAAAAATCCTCAAGCGTGTCCACGCTTGAGGATTTACCGTCTCCCCAAACCCAAATCCGATGGCAGGTCTTCTGACTTTCGGATCACCCTACTGCCCGCGCCTTCCCGGGCCTGATCTGCTTAGCAGATCAGGAGTTATTCGATAATAGTTATTTGTTATTTAATCGCGAAACGATCATCGAATAATCGATCCCAGTGGTCTAGTTCGTTATCAGTTTCTTCTTACAAATAACGAACAATACATAACTGATAACAAAATTAGCGGGTTTCGTCCCCGAACACAGCGGTGGGTCCGTACCGGAGTTGCACCGGTTTCCCTATTCTCCTTGAAAAAGGAACCACCCGATTTTAGATTGAAATTTTCAAACTCAATTAAAAGAACAGATGGCCGTTGTCAAGGAAATTCTCTTGACTTAAAGCTGCCTTTCCATTAAAGGAAGGTGTCAGGGAATAAGGTGCGTAAGCTTAATAGGGAATCCCGTTAAAACCGGGAGCGGTCCCGCCGCTGTAACCCCGCTCTTTTCGCCTTTGCAGAAAAGAAGACCCATTTAGCCTCAGACGCCACTGTTTCGAACCATCGGGATGGGAAGGTTGCTAAATGGGCGGGGGAGCCAGAAGACCTGCCTTACCAAGTTGCCTGTGATTTAAGGACCGTTAAGAAGTATTTTTTTGTCCGCAATAATTGCGGTCAAAAATGAGCATTCGTTAATGGTCTCATTCTGCGATGGACAGAGGCCGGGCAACCATAAAAAGGGTCAAGTAAACTGGGTGCAACCCTTCAAGCAGTTATACAGCTTGAAGGGTTTTTGTTTTATGGACCAGCCACAAGTTGGGATGGAATGACTCTGAAAAAGCGCTTTAAGATAACAGCAGGGACCATATCGGTGATCATCGTCTGGTTGGCATGCGCGCTGCCGCTGATGGCCAAAACGGCCGAGGATCAACTGGGGAGAAAAATTCAGATACCGGATGATCCGCAGCGAGTTGTGGCCCTGGCGCCGAGTATTACCGAAATTATATTTGCCCTCGGAAAGCAGGACCGCTTAAAAGGTACCACCCAATTTAGCAATTATCCGGTTGAAGCAGCCAGATTGCCAAAAGTCGGCTCCTATGTGCGCCTCGATCTTGAGCGCATTGTTGCCCTGCGACCGGATCTTTGCATTGCCATTAAGGATGGCAATCCAAAAGAAACCATCGAGCGCCTGCAATCTTTAAACATACCGGTTTTCGCAGTAAACCCGCGCAACCTGGAAACCGTGATGCAGACCATTCAAAAGGTCGGCGATATCCTCGATGCGTCTGAAGAGGCAAAAACATTGGTGCAGGCGATGCGGGACCGCATTCAGCGGGTGGATGCCCTAGTTGCGAGTATCGATTCCCGTCCGCGTGTATTTATTCAGATTGGGATTTCTCCGATCATATCGGCCGGCACAAATACCTTTATTCACGAGCTCATTGTTCGGGCCGGCGGGATCAACGTTGCAGCCGGCAAAAATGCGTATCCGCATTTTAGCCGCGAACAGGTATTGGCGCTGGCACCGGATATTCTCATTATTACGTCGATGAATCGCTCGGGGGCATTTGAAAAAGCCAAAGCAGATTGGCATCGCCTGACGGATATGCCGACTGGCTTGGGCAAACGCATTTACACGGTGGACTCGGATGTATTTGATCGACCGTCTCCGCGATTGTTGAACGCGCTTGAAATATTGACGCGTTTGCTTCACCCGGAGCTGTTCAAGGATGGATCGTGAATTTAAACTTGACGCATAATATCAGCCGGCTCTTATGGATATCCTTGATATTATTTGGGATTCTTTTGATCGCAGTTTCACTGGGACTTTCGCTTGGCCCTACCCAGAGCGGGCTGCGATCGGCCCTGGCGGCCCTTTTTTCCAACCGGGAATCCGATCCTGTCTTATATAACATTGTCTGGCGCATAAGGCTGCCCCGCGTCCTGCTGGCAACGATTGTAGGCGCCACACTGTCGCTGGGAGG
>JASFNW010000110.1:0-17699 GCA_050116835.1 Desulfobacterales bacterium | reverse complement strand
TGGGTGCTGCATCAGCCGGGGATAACCGCCGCAATTATCGGCCCGCGCACCTTGGCGCATTTAGAGGATTTGCTTTCAGCAGCCGACCTCAAACTGGATGGCGCCGATCTGGCGTTTTGCGACCAGCTGGTTAAGCCCGGTGCATTTGTGTCGGATCATTTTAACACAGCGGGTTGGCACTGAGCCAATGGTGAGTGATGAAAGAACTGAAATAGGGATTACAACATCCCTATTGCAACACATAACCAAAAGCGGTCGGGTTCACTGAGTCATGACCACCGGCAGCACGAAGAAAGGAGGGATAAAAAAGCGTATCTCATAAGCGTTTGGTGAAGCCTGAAACTTAATTTCTCTTAAAATCGGCAGCAGAGGGTATCGATGACGCCATATCGTGCAACAGGCTGCCAAACAACTGATGGACTCTAACGGTCCATGTAAGAACACCATAACATCTTATAAAAGGAGGGTTAGGCAATGAAAAAGGCACTGTTTATGGGTCTGGTGTTACTCCTGGCCATGGCAACCGGCGTTTATGCCGCTGATTTCCCCAAGCAAAATATTACCAACGTGGTCGTCTGGGGCGCAGGTGGCGGAACCGATACCTGCAACCGCATCATCTCCGCTGAAATGCAGAAATTCTTGGGGGTCAACATCAATGTGATCAACAAAACCGGCGGTGTGGCCGGGTCGGTCGGCATGATGTACGGTTTTTCAAGACCCCACGACGGCTACACCTTAACCGGTCTGTCCGAATCCAATGTCACCGCCGGTGTGCAGGGCGGCTGGGATAAAAACTTCAATGTCTGGGATGTCTTTATCGTCGGCGGCTCACCGGATATAATTTCAGTCACTCCGGACACGCCTTACAAAACACTTAAAGACCTGATCGAGGCGGCCAAAAAGAACCCCGGCGGCATTAAAGCCGCGGCCAGCGGGGCCGGCTCCATCCATCATCTGAACCTGCTGGCGGTGGAAAACGGCTCCGGCGCCGATTTTAACTTCATTCCCTACAAGGGCTCTGCGCCCAGCCAGAACGCGGCCATGGCCGGTGAAGTGTCGGTGGTGGTCACCTCCTTGGCCGAGCAGCAGCAATTGCTGCGCGGCGGCAAATTGAGAGCCCTGGCCATGCTGATTCCACAACCATTCGAGGTTGAAGGGCTGGGGACGATTCCCTCATCTTTTGATTCATATCCCGGATTGTCCAAATACTTGCCGATTTCACAGGCCATCGGATTTGCGGTTCCGGCCGACGTCCCCAAAGAGCGTAAAGCGGTTCTGGTGGATGCCTTCAATAAAGCCATGGCCACCGATAAGGTCAAAAGCTGGGCCAAAGAAAACTATTACCTGCTGTCAGGCAAAACCGGCGCTGAGTCAAGAAAGGTTTTTGACGCGCTGCAATCCAATTTTGCCTGGACGCTGTGGGAGTTGAAAGCGGCTAAAGTCAACCCGGAAAAACTGGGTATTCCCAAACCGTAAACATTGACCGTGTGCGAGGCAGACATGTGACGATACCTGCCTCGCACATGTAAACGCTTATGAACGCATAGAAAAGGTCGTTAATCATGCTGGAAAAAGAAAAGCTTCGAAAGGCGGATGTCTACTCTGGCATTATCATTTTTTTGTTCGGTGCCGGGGTCGTCTGGCAGGCGTCAAAAATGCCCATGAAAGACAGCTGGGGCGGGGTACAAAATGTCTGGTTCGTTTCGCCGGCCCTATTCCCGCTGTTCGTCGGCGGAGTGATCATGCTGCTGGGATTGCTACTGGTCAGAACCGCATTGAAAACCATCGGACTGAAAACATTCGGCAACTCCCTGCAGTGGTTGTTGAGTAAAAACCTGCTCCAGTTTTTAAACACCCTGTCGGTTTTGCGCTTTTATGCGATTGCCGTGCTTTTTCTGGCACTGGTTTACCTGTATATCCCGCGAATCGATTTTTTCCTGAGCGCGGTTTTGTTTTTAAGCGTTTTTATTACGATGTTCTATTTTGATGAAGCCGAGATTCTCAAAAAACTCTTTTTTTTCTACCTGGCCGGTACCGTCTTTTTTATCGTTTACTTTGCAGCGGAATTGGACGAGCGGCTCGGCTCCGTTTTGCCGTGGGCAAAAGATATCCTGGCGCTGGGTTTCATATTGGCCTTCTGCCTGTATGCCTGGAAACTGATCCATGGCAATCCGGAATTGCGCAAAAAATTTCGAACCGGACTGATCGTGGCCGTTGTGGCGCCTTTCCTCATCGGCGCGATCTTTAAATACTTTCTGCTGGTACCCATGCCGGCCGAGGGCATGGTGGTCGCACTGCTGGATGCGATCTGGTATTTTGAATTTTAATTAAAGGGAACCGTTTTTCCATGATGATTTTAGAAAGAATCGGGACCTATTTTCAGATGGTACTTCATCTGGCAGCGGACCCGTTGAATATATTGATTCTGTTAGGCTCTGTGCTGATGGGAATCATCTTTGGCGCCATGCCGGGCCTGACGTCCACCCTGGGGGTGGCGCTGTTAACGGCTTTGACGTACGGTATGGATACCCCGACTGCCATGCTCTGCCTGCTGGCGATATACGTGGGTGGCACCTACGGTGGTTCGTATGCCTCCATTTTGATCAATATCCCCGGCACGGCTGCTTCGGCGGCCACCGCTCTGGACGGCTACCCGCTGGCCTGCAAAGGCGAAGGCGGCCGCGCCATCGGCCTGACCACCACCGCATCGGCCATCGGTACGATTATCAGCATGCTGTTTCTGGTCAGCATATCGCCGCTCATATCTTTTTTTGCGCTGCAGTTTACATCTTTTGAGTTTTTTCTGCTGGCCTTTTTCGGCATTTTGATCAGCGGCACCCTGACCAGCCCGGATCTGGTCATCAAAGGCTGGATAGCAGGCTTCTTAGGGCTTTTTTTGGCCTGTATCGGTCGGGATCAGCTGCAGTTTTTCCCCCGTTATACCTTCGGCATCGCCGAGCTGGACTCAGGTATCGAAGTCGTGCCTGTGTTGATCGGCGCCTTTGGCATACCACAGATCATTCAAGTCCTCAAAGACCGCTTCCAGATCGGCGAAACCCAGAAATTTCAGCGTATCCTGCCCGAATTCGGGACCATTGTGCGAAATATCCCCAGAATTATCCGATCGGCCCTTATCGGTGTGGGGATTGGATCGGTGCCGGGCATTGGTGAAGACATTGCCGCCTGGGTATCCTACGGTACGGCCAAAAACACCTCCAAGCATCCCGAACGCTTTGGCAAAGGCGAGATTACCGCTGTTTTGTCCACCGAGGTGGCCAACAATGCCTGTGTGGGCGGTGCCATGATCCCCCTGCTCAATCTGGGCATTCCGGGGAGCCCACCGGCAGCCATGCTGCTCGGCGCCCTGATGCTGCACGGGGTGACACCCGGACCCATGATTACCTTCGAGCACCCCACCTTTATTATGGAGGTGGCGGCCATCCTGCTACTGGCCTCATTGGCCATGTGGGTGGTGGGCATGCTGCTGGCCAAACAGGTGGTTAAGGTGTTGCGCATACCGGTCCAGCTGTTTATGCCCATTATCGGTATTTTGTGCATCATCGGCTCTTACTCGCTGGGTCTCAATATCTGGAATCTGTATTTGATGCTGCCGGTGGGCATTATCAGTTATTTTCTGATCGAAATGGGCTACCCGATTGCCCCGCTGGTCATCGGCGTGATTCTGGGGCCCATGGCCGACGAAAATCTCAGACGGGCGTTGATGGTCTCCCAGGGCAGTTTTTTGCCGGTTTTTACCCGGCCGGTATCGCTCGTCCTTTTTCTCATCATCGTCTGGACAGTGATCAGTCAGTTTCCGACCTATCGCCAGTTTAAAAACAAACTGATGGATAAAGTCTTTCGCCGCAAATCATGCGAGGCCGATTTTGAGATCGATGGCAAAGAGCAGGGATGATTGGATAAAGGAAGCAGCGCCCCCATATTGCATATAATTTTTGAATGCCGGACAGATGTCCTGCCAAGGAGAGTCTGATGTTAAAAATGGGTATCATTACCGGGTTTTTGTCCCAGACCAAAGACCGTTTTCATGAATATAACAAGCCGCTGGACCTGGATCAAAAGTTTAAGCTCATGGCCACGATCGAGGGCTATGACGGCGTGGAGATCGTTTATCCATACGAGGTCAGCGACCCCAAGACCACCAAAGACATTTTGGACAAACACAGCCTCAATGTCGCGGCCGTAAATGTGAATGTCAAAGCCGAGCCCGAATTTCGCAACGGGGGTCTGACGTCCCATGACAAAGGTGTGCGTGACAAAGCGGTGCGCTTTATCAAAGAGGCCAAGGATTTTGCCGAGGCTGTCGGTGCCGATAAAGTGACTTGCTGCCCTCTGGGGGATGGCTATGAATTTTCGTTTCAATACGATTACGCCACCGCATGGAAGTATCTAATAGAAACCTTTGGCGACGCCGGCAGCTACAAAACCGGCATACCACTGTGCATCGAATATAAACCCAGTGAGACCCGGGGGCGCTGCTTTGTTGACAATGCGGCTAAAACCCTGTGCCTGCTCAATGATATTCAATGCAAAGAGATGGGTGTCACTTTGGATTTCGGGCACTCCATGTACGGCAACGAAAATCCGGCCGAAGCGCTGTCGCTACTGGCGCAAAGCCCCTACCGCTACTACATCCATATTAACGATAATGACGGGAAATGGGATTGGGACTATTTTTGCGGAACCAAGCATTATTTGGAATATGTCGAGTTTCTCTACTATTTAAAAAAATACGGCTACAACGATTATTTGACCTCGGATACCTCACCCACCCGCTGGGATATCAAAGGCACCTTCGAGGCCAACAGCCGCATGTCCAACAACATTTGGAAACTGCTGGGACATATCGACCTGGATGAATTTGAGGGGTTGATTGCCGCTGGCGATTATCTGCAAACATGGAAATTTATTGAGGCCAACATCTTTTCGTTGAAATAAAAGCAAAGGAGTTTAGATGAAGATGTCGTCAGAACCCATGAGCGTTGAAGAACTCGAGAAAATGGCGGTAATCATCCGCTGTGACATTATCGATATGATCTGCACCGCGGCGGCCGGCCATCCGGGCGGATCGCTTTCGGCGGCCGATGTGGTCACTGCGCTTTACTTTCGCGTGATGCGCATCGATCCTAAAAATCCGGGCTGGCCGGACCGCGATCGCTTTATTCTGTCCAAAGGCCACGCCTGTCCGGTCTGGTATGCCGCCCTGGGCGAGCGCGGCTATTTCGATAAATCCCACCTAAAAACCCTGCGCCAGATGGGCAGCATCCTGCAGGGCCATCCCGATATGAATAAAACCCCCGGCATCGATATGACCGCCGGTTCTCTGGGCCATGGTCTGTCGGCCGGGCTGGGCATGGCGCTGAGCGCCAAACTGCTGCATAAAAATTATCATGTCTTTGTGATCATCGGTGACGGCGAGTCCCAGGAGGGTTCCATCTGGGAGGCCGCCATGGCCGCTCCCAACTTCAAGCTGGATAATCTGACCGCAATTTTGGATTACAACCACCTGCAAAACGACTACAGCGTGGATGACATCATGCCCATTGATCCGGTGGTGGATAAGTGGCGGGCCTTTGGCTGGAATGTTATCGACATCGACGGCCACGATATGGCGCAGGTGGTGCAGGCGCTGGAGGAAGCCAAATCCCACCAGGGCGCACCCACCATGATCGTGGCCAATACGGTCAAAGGCAAAGGCGTCTCCTATATGGAAAATGTATGCGAATGGCACGGCAAGGCGCCCTGCCAGGAAGAGGCCGATCAGGCCTTGAAAGAGCTCAGGAGGTAAACAACGTGACAATCCATCAATACCACTATCTTCGTCCCGAAATCGTGTCGCTGCTGGCATCCGATGAATTGTTTGCCAAAGCTGAAAAGCAGCCCACGCGCTATTCTTACGCCGAGGCTATGCTGGAGCTGGGTGAGAAAAATCCCAAAGTCGTGGTGCTCGATGCGGACGTGTCCAAGTCGGTTAAAACCAGCGAATTCGCCAAAAAATTTCCGGATCGCTCGTTTAACTTCGGCATTGCCGAACAGAACATGATGGCCGCTGCCGCCGGCATGGCGACCACCGGTCTGATTCCATATGCCACAACCTATGCCGTATTTGCCAGTATGCGGGCGCTGGACATGGTGCGCAACAGCATCCATTACCCGAAGCTCAACGTCAAGATCGCCGCCAGCCACGGCGGCATCACGCCGGGACCCGACGGGGTCACCCATCAGGGGCAGGAGGATTTGTCCATTATTCGCACGATTGCCAATTCCACCATCATCGCGCCGGCTGATCCGGCAACCACCAAGCTGGCGGTATGGGCGTCCGCTGAATATGACGGCCCGGTTTACCTTAGCTTTACACGCGATCCGGTACCGGCCATCTTCGATCTTAACTATCCGTTTGAAATCGGCAAGGCGGTCACCGTGCGGGACGGCAGCCACGCGACCATCATTGCCAATCGCGATCTGGTCGTCCAATCGCTGATCGCCGCCGAGCATTTAGCCAAGCGGGGGCGGGATGTCCGCGTCATCGATTGCCACACGCTTAAGCCCCTGGATGTGGAAGCGGTGCTGACTGCTGCCGGCGAGACCGGCGCCATTGTCACTGCAGAAAACAATGTATATTTCGGGGGACTGGGCAGTGCGGTGGCCGAAGTCCTGGTTGAAAACAAGCCCATCCCGATGAAACGCATCGGTGTGCGGGATACCTTTGCCGAGTCCGGCCCCTACCTGGACTTGCTCGAAAAATACGGGCTTTCCGCCAACCACATTGAAGCAGCTGTGGAAGAGGTCATCGATCGAAAGTAGACTCTTTAATTGCGACTCAGATCACAAATCCATCTTGCTAAAAGCGATAAGGGGTTATAAATTAGGGAAAACAGAGATCTAGATAATGGAGGATTTGATGGTGAGCCCAAAGCAATGGAGAATACAAAACGAATCGGGCAGCAAACGGGTCATCGTCACCAAAGAGCTGCCCGGCGATCGCTGGCTTAACATTTTGACGGCTGCCAATTGTAAAATCGAAATCTGCACCTCACCCGATGTGCTCAGCAGCGATGAAATTATTGCAGCCATCGGTGATCGGTGCGATGGGGCCATTGGCCAGGTGACCGAACCATGGGACGACAAGCAATTCGCAGCTCTTAAAGCTGCCGGCGGCATCGCCTACAGCAATTATGCCGTGGGCTTTGACAACGTGGACGTGGATGCCGCCACCCGACACGGTATCCCGGTGGGTAACACGCCGGGAGTGTTGACCGAAACCACGGCCCAGATGGCGGTTACATTGACCTTTGCGGCGGCCCGCCGTGTCGGCGAAGCTGAGCGATTTTTAAGACAAGGTCAATTCAAAGGTTGGCTGCCCACCCTGTTTTTGGGCAAATTGTTGTGGCGCAGGACGGTGGGGGTGATCGGCGCCGGCCGCATCGGTGCCACCTATGCCCTCATGATGGTCGAAGGCCACAAGATGAATCTGATTTATTACGACCCGCATAAAAAAGAGACCCTGGAAGATCAGGTGGCAAATTACAGCAAATTTTTAAAATCTCAAGGCCGTGCGCCGGTATCCTGCAAACGCGCAACAACCATTGAAGAATTGTTGCAGGAGGCCGACTGCGTCAGCATCCATACGATTCTGGATAATAGCACTCACCACCTGATCAATGCCGAAAGACTGGCACTGATGAAACCAGATGCCATCATCGTCAATACCAGCCGCGGGCCGGTCATCGATGAGGCTGCGCTGGTGGCGCACTGCCAGAAACACCCGGATTTTAGGGCCGCCCTGGATGTATATGAGAACGAGCCCGAGATGAAACCGGGCATGGTGGAACTGGACAATGTCGTCATCATGCCGCACATTGCTTCAGCCACCCCCTGGACCCGCCAGGGCATGGCCACCCTGGCCGCCAGTAATGTGGCCGCCATACTTCAGGGCTATCCGGCCTGGCAGCGACCCGATGTTTCCGTCTTTCTGGAAGGCGAGGCACCGAAGGCGGCGCCGAGTATCATCAACGCCGAAACGCTGGGTATTCCAACATATAATGACTAATTTTTTCCTGAATATTGCATGAAAATTAATGCGAATATGTAAGCCTCCAACTCGTGCAAATTCAGGCATGAAAAAATTTTGGATGATCAACGACTGCCAAAAGACCGGCTGCTCAACAGCCTGCCACCGGAATGGCCGCACGATTTAAGACCGGCGATTCAAAACCAGATCCAATCTGCTGGCCGCAAGGTGGTTGTCCTGGACGATGATCCCACCGGAACCCAGACGGTTCACGGCCTCCCGGTGCTCACCGAATGGTCGGTGGAAATACTTGCAGCTGAGCTTCACAATGAGCTGCCCGCATTTTATATCCTCACCAACTCCAGAAGTCTGACTCTGCCGGACGCCCAAAAACTCAATGCCGAAATCGGATACCATCTCTCAGCAGCCGCCGCACAGGCCCGGCGCAAGTTTGCGGTTATTAGCCGCAGTGATTCCACGCTGCGCGGACACTTTCCAGGAGAGGTAGCTGCGCTGTCGGAGGCCCTGGGGCAGTCCTTTGACGGGTGGATTATCAACCCTTTTTTCCTGGAAGGCGGACGCTACACCGTCGATGATGTACACTATGTGGATGAAGGCGGCATGCTGGTACCCGCTGCCCAAACTGAATTTGCCCAAGATCGCGCATTTGGATATGCAGCTTCAAATTTACGCGACTGGATCGCCGAAAAAACCAGGGGGCAAATAGCGGCTAAAGATGTGGCCAGCGTCTCGATCGCGGATCTTCGCGTCAGGGGGCCCGAAGCCGTAACCGATTTGCTGATGACGTTAAACAAAATCCGGTGCTGCGCGGTCAATGCCGCCAGCTACCGTGATCTGGAGGTCTTTGTGCAGGGCCTGCTGGCTGCCGAAGCCCGCGACAAACGATTTTTGTACCGCACAGCTGCTTCCTTTGTGCAAGTGCGGGCCGGTATTTTTTGGCGGCCGCTGTTAACGCCGGACGAATTGGAAATGGCGCCTGTCGGTGGTGGCCTGCTGGTGGTTGGCTCGTATGTGCCGCGCAGCACGCGGCAGATCCAAGCCCTGCTGTCAGCCACAGACGCAGCCGCGCTCGAGATAAATGTCAATGCTTTGCTCGCTGACGGGCTGCGCGAAAATGAGATCAGGCGAGCAGTTGAAATAGCTGAACAGGCGCTGAACCACAGAAACGATATCGTCATATTCACCGGTCGTCAGCTGGTCACCGGCAAAGATTCTAAAAGCAATCTTCAAATCGGGCAAAAGGTTTCCCAGGGATTGGTTGACATTGTGCAGCGCATTCGAACCGCGCCGCGCTACATTCTGGCCAAAGGCGGCATTACCGCCAGTGATATTGCCACCCGGGCCTTGAATGTCAAAAAGGCCATGGTCCTCGGTCAGATTCTGCCGGGGGTGCCGGTCTGGCGGCTGGGAGAAGAAAGTCGCTTTGCGGGTTTGCCTTATTTTGTATTTCCCGGCAATGTGGGAGATGACCAAGCTTTGATTGAGGTGGTAAAACAACTGAAACCAAGCGCGGAGAGAAACAAAAAGCCAGAACCCGGCGCATGATCGCGACGGGTCCTGGCCAAAGCGGTTGGCGGTTTTAAATCAGTTCCACTTCCGGTTTGTGAAATTCGCTTGCCTTGAAAAAACGCTCATAGTTGAATTTGTTGTACCAGTTCAGGTACTCCTCCCGGGGGCGGGTCCTCTCCTCTAATTCATTCCAAATTTCTTTCGGCATATCCCAGTCGGCAGATTCCATGTTTTCCTCGAGCTGCTTGATGTTTTTGGCACCGATGATAACGGATGTAACAAACTTCCGCCCGAGCGGCCAGGCGATGGCAAGCCGGGTCATGGAAATGCCAGATTTTTTGGCAACATCTTCCACTGTTTCGGCCGTTTTATAACCGGTTGGATGCCAGAACCGCGGGCCGTCCACCTCGGTCCGAAACGAAGCCCGGGACCCTTTTTGCGGTTCAGTTTGCCCTTTGTATTTTCCGGTCAGCAATCCGCCGCCCAGTGGACTAAAACAGGTGATTCCAATTCCCGCATCCACGGCCGCCGGGATAACTTCCCTTTCCAGTTCCCTGTGAATTAGGCTGTATATGTATTGCCCGACCACCATCTTTTCCAGATTTTTCGCTGCGGATATGCCTTGCGCCTTGGCCAGCTGCCACCCAAAAAACATGCTGGACCCAGTATAGCGCACCTTACCCTGACGCACGAGATCATCCATCGCCTGCAGGGTTTCCTCATAGGGCGCTATCGGATCGGGAACGTGGACGTGATAAAGATCAATATAATCGGTATTCAGGCGTTTGAGGCTCTTTTCGCAAGCGGAGATAATCTGTTTGCGGTTGGCACCAAACTGGGTGATTGCAGGGCCCGAGGGCAGTGAAAATTTACTTGCAATAATCAGCCCGTCGCGATTCAGTTCGGGCACGAGGGTTCCGACGATTTCTTCGGAGCGTCCTCCGGCGTAAATGTCTGCGATGTCTACAGAATTACCCCCCGCTTCGATGTATTTCCTGATGATCGCATGGGATTCTTTTTCATCGCATCCCCAATCCGGTGCGCCGAAGGTCATGGTCCCAAGTGACAAGCGTGACATCAGCAGACCGGAGTTTCCGAGATAACGGTATTTCATAACTTCCTCCTTAGCATTGTCGCGGGCATGTATGATGGAAGTAAAAATTAGTTGAGAGATCGGGGAGTTTTTTCCATCCAGCCCTCCATCATGGCGGAATGAATTCTCAGCAGCGAAAATCGTGCACTGTTTCAATGATTTAGGGAGCGTTGCCAAAGAACAGCAACAACCCCATTGCTATGGAAGGGCGTAAATTTGATTTTATGTCCAACCCATTATTTTATGTTTCAATTCTGTTGTTTCGCTACGCTCCCTTAATCATGAGTTTGCACGATGAAGTCGCTGATATTTCATTCCGCGATCGATTTAAGCAAAACTCGCCGACCCCTCGATTAGTTAGCATGTTGAATTCGGATGTCAATGGAATATTCTGCCGTGAATCGGATAAAAGGAATCGGTTCTTTCTGCCTTTGCCGTTCTTGCTTTTCACTTTAAAATTTATTATGGCTTGCCTTTATTTGAACCTTCGCATCAGAGAATTCCCGGTCTGTATGGATCATTTTAAACCCTCCAAGCTGGGTTACCTATACGTCTGCCTGGCCGCCGTGCTATGGGCCGCTGCCGGCACCGCCGCTAAATTTTTGTTCAATCGCGGTATGTCGCCCTTCCAGCTGATTCAGCTGCGTGTGACCCTGGCTTTTGGCGGCCTGCTGCTATGGCTGGCATGGCGCAACCGGCAGCTGATAAAAATTGACGCCAAGGATCTTTTATATTTTAGTCTGCTGGGCATCCTGGGCATCGGTGCCGCCCAGTTTTTCTATTTGTTTGCCATCAGCAAGATCAAGGTGGCGGCAGCCATTTTGCTGCATTACACCGGACCTGTTTTTGTGGCGTTCTATGCAGCGATTTTCCGAAAACAAAAGCCAACTGGCAGAAGTCTGACCGCACTTCTGGGAACCGTGGTGGGCTGCTTTCTGGTGGTCGGTGCCCATAATCTGGATCTGTTCTCACTAAACCGCAGCGGAATTGTCGGCGGCCTCCTGGCGGCAATGGCCTTTGCCGCCTACACGTTGTTGAGTGAATACGGCATGCGCAAATACAATCCTTGGACGGTGCTGCTCTATGGGCTGCTGTTTGCCACCCTGGCCTGGAATATTCTGTATTCGCCGCTCGCAGCCGTTTTACAACCCTACGCCCCGGCTGAATGGCTCTGGATCGCCTTCATTGCCGTCTGCGGTACGGTCCTGCCATTTGGACTGTATTTCGAAGGCATCAAGCGCATTCGTTCCACCCACGCCAGTATTACCGCCACACTGGAACCCATCACCGCCGGTGTTATTTCAGCACTTTTTTTAGGGGAAATGCTCAGCCCGCTGCAGGTATTGGGAGGCATGCTTGTGATCGCATCGATTATCGGACTGCAGTGGAAAACAGAAAATGATGATCGCTAAGGATGGTGGCGTGAATGCTAGGGTTTTATCCCAGAAATAATTTACAATGTTATCCGGATTTACTCAATAGAGTGCTGCGCTCAGGTTGCCAGGCGGACATGTTGCTTTCTGAAATGACATGACCGTCTTATTTGGTGAATTATTTTTGGGATTCGTATCAGGCGGATTCGGGCTTATCAACGCTGGTAAACTTAAGGCCGAAACCATCGGGGCCGGACCAAACGACCTTGCCTCTTACAATGGCCTTTTGGCCCTTTTTTAACGGCAGCACAAATGTGATACGCTGACCGGCCGAAATATTCGCATCGACTTCAATGAACCCACCGGCAGAACTGATATTTTTAATGAGGCCGTTAAAAATTCGATCGTTTGCGGCAAACTGAACGGATTTGGTGTAGGGCCGTCTTTGACGCCTGCGGATATCCTGCCATTCTCTGGTTTCGCCCTTTTCTAATTTGACCTTTTGGTGATCAATCTTATGCTTGGCTCCATATCCGTAATAATACGCGGATTTTTTCAGTTCCTTGCGCCGGATGATTTCAACCCGATAGCATTCATAAAGACCCTGTTCGGATGCAAATGGTGAGTTGTCGATACCGACGAAAATTTCTTCTCCAGGATGCATCAAATTATCGGCCTCAAAATACAAGCCGGTGGCAGAGAAGTTAAGCATTTTTGCTTTATTGATCGTACCCGCATTTAAGTTTTCAATCGTCACCAGGCATTGGTGATCGATGCGCGCGTTATCTCTTTTTTCCGGGTTTTCTTCCATATCGTTGCACTGCATTAGAAAATTTACATTATGCCGATTTCTCGACGATATAAATCGGAAGATATTTTTTTCTTAATTTGTCTAACTCGGCCCGGACCAGCGTAAACATCTTGAAGACAATGGCATTCATCTGCTGCATGGCCTCAAGCTGTGCTACAACTTCAGGATAGTAATGTTTGCCCCGGACACGTTTCAGTTTTTTCAAAAGTTTGGGTGATAACATTTCAAATCCGGGCGGGGCATTTAGAATGGCATCCAGCAACAGCTGATTGCTGCCCTCCAAGAGCGATTTTTCAAAATGGGAGAGTATCTGCGATTCGGTCATACCAGCCAGGCGGTCCCGGATCTCCCGCTCTTTTAAAAATTTGAGCAGGCGATCATCATCGGCCTTTGGATCTTCCGATAATTTGGCTTCCAGGTGTTCGATCAAATCCGCTGCACTGCGGCGCGATTTGAGCATTTCAAGTTTGGTGATGGCTTTTTCCAGAACCTGCCGTCGTGCAATATTTCGATCTTTCTCGTTTATATTTTTATCGTCCTGAATTCGTTGAAATTCGTTCAGGGTAAAATCGCGCATTCGTAAGATATCATTATAAACTTTTTCTACGGAGGCGGCGATATCCTCCGGTAGTATTTTATGGGCTTTGGCGACCTGCAAACGGAGTTGAGGTATTAATTTGTCCAGCATTTTTTTATATCGTCGATCGCTATGAAATCAAATAGTGTTGTTAAGTTTGCGCCGTTGGAGCATGATGTTTCAAAGGACAACATGCACTCGCTCGCAAGATCTAATATCGGCACAATCTGTTGAAATATTAAATAATTGTTATTTATGCAAGATTTATGCGAAAATCGCAAGTTTGTTGTGAACAAATTTTTTCTATAAATTACAGTTCGTTATGAATATCAGGCCCCCCGTTGCGCTTTTTACGTGAAATATATTTACCAATTGTTTGAAGTTTACCTCACAATTTAAATTGTCCCTCATTTTTTTCAAACGGGTTCGAAATAATTGACTTACATTCAGAAATTATTTATATCGATGGTAGTCCGTGTTTGATTAATGGCAATTTACGAAGAATGCGTCAAAGCGTGTAGCGGCTGGTTGAAATGAAATCCTGCAAAAAAAGTGGTTAGGCGGGTGTGAAGGCGATCTGACAAGCAAATTAATCCCATGAAATCTATCGCAAAAAAACAGGCTCAAACAAATCTTGCGGAACAAGAAGAAGTGGACACCGGCAGCATTAAAAACAAACAAGACCCAAGGCGATATCCGCGCAAACCTTTCCAAAAACCAGTATTTTTCAATTATGAGGATCAAAAATACAAAGGTGTCATCAAAAATGCCAGTCGCGGCGGTGTCTTTATCGAGACCCGTGCCAAATTTCTGTTTGGCCAAACCATCGAACTGGTTATCCCCAACAGCCACATCGACAGGGCCAAACGCGTCCGGGGCTGGATGGTGCACTCAAGCCGGCGCGGAATTGGCGTCACCTTCAAACGTATGTTTGAAAGAAGGTCCGGCCGAGAGCGCAGACATGCCATCGATCGCCGAATCGGCCTGGATCGCCGAAAACGACCGAAACCTAAAGATCGTCACCGTCAAATGAATCTGTTAAACCCCGGCATCAGTATCAAACCCTAGCCATCGCCGCAGGTGCAAACTAACCCGGCATCCGTGGCCTCATTTTATTCACCCTTTCGGTTACATCGCCCGGCGCACGAAAACATCGCATTGCCGCGTAAAGTCGATCACCGCATCCAGCTTTTCGGCGGCTCGTCCTGAATCAAGTGCCTGCCTGGCCCGCTGGATACCGTCTTTGAAATCGCGGTCGATTCCTGCTGATACAAAAGCCGCTGCTGCATTTAAGAGCACGACGTCCGTTTGCGGCCCTTTTTGTCCGTCCAATATCTTGCGAATGATATCGGCATTCTGGTTCGCATCCCCTCCATTGATCGCTGCCGGTTCTGTCCGCTTGAAGCCGTGCGCTTCAGGTGTCATCTCAAACGTATCGATGGTTCCATCTTTGAGCTGCGTTACCCGGGTGGGTCCGCAAATGCTGATCTCGTCTATCGTTATCTCTCCGTTTACCACAAATGCCTGCCGAGTCCCGAGGTTTTCAAGAACCCGGGCCATCTTTTCAGTATGTTCGGCATCATAGACCCCCAGCACCTGGGCGGTGGTGGCCGGTGAGGCATTTGGCATGGCCAAGCATTTGCGCATATCGTTTGCGGTTTCAGAAAAAAATCTTATCACCGGGCTTAAACGGATAGCAGAGGTACTATGATCGGCATTATTGGCTTTGGACGCTTTGGAAAACTGACCGCCAGGTATCTGGCCAAAGATTTTCAGGTTTTAGTTTACCATCGAACCGATAAATCAACAGAGATTAAAAAATGCGGCGCCTGCAGCGCTTCTTTAAAGGCAGTTTGCCGACAAAAAATCGTTATTTTATGTGTCCCGATTTCCAAATTACAGGAGGTGCTGGTTGCAATCGAGCCGCTTTTGAAAAAAGATACGATCGTTGTCGATGCCTGCTCGGTAAAGGTCTATCCGGTCCAGTGGATGCAGGCGGCGTTGCCGGAAACGACCTCGATTTTGACAACCCATCCGATATTCGGACCCGATAGCGCCGGGGATTCCTTGAAAGGCCACAAAATCTTCTTAAGCCCGATCCGAATTGATTCAGGACGATATCAAAAAATTAAAACCTATCTGTCGTCAAAAGAATTGGTCCTGATCGAATCGACTCCGGAAGATCATGACCGGCAAATTGCCGTCAGTCTGGCACTGACCCATTATATCGGCAGAAGCCTGTCGGAGTTTGGTGCCGCTCCACTTGATATTGACAGCGAGGGCTATAAGCGGCGGCTGCATATCCTGGAAGTGGTCGAGAACGATACCTGGCAATTATTTTATGATATGCACCATTATAATCCATATGCCCGGGAAAAACGGGCCGCGTTTATGCAGGCCATGGATAAAATAAACGACCAACTTTCTCCTAATTGAGCGTTTCAGATTTAAAAAGATTCACATTTTTTCAAAAGAATTCTATCGTTTTGAATTTTTAAAATCTGAAACCCTTCGGGCTTGGCATGCGGGAGCCGGAAATCTACGGACACCAGACCCTCGAGGAAATAAGCGCTGCCCTGAAGGCACTGGCGGACCGGCTGGGACTGGATATCGAAACCTTCCAGTCCAATCATGAGGGCGAGATGGTCGACCGGATCCAGCAGGCGCACGCGGAATTTGACGGAATCATTATCAATGCGGCCGCCTTCACCCACACCAGTGTCGCCATTCGGGATGCCCTTTCACTGATAAATATTCCGGTTGTTGAGATCCATCTTTCCAATATCAACAAACGGGAATCCTTTCGGCAGAAATCATTGATTGCCGACATCGCAGCGGCTCGTATTTCCGGTTTCGGGCCCCATGGGTATCTGCTGGCGCTGAAAGGTTTAGAGCAGCTGTTGTCACAGGATTGACAAAAAAACATTGACAGCAGCGGAAAAAAAACGTTATGAAGAATAAAATAATGACTAGGCAGACAACATGGATTTAAATTATAACACAAGCGGGTATTTTAATTTCGGACGCTTCTTTTTTAGCTTTAGAGGCGTCCATCCGGTTGTCTGACGCTAACCGTAAAGCGTTAATACCCCCGGGTGGACTTAGGCCACTCGGGGTTTTTTATGAATAGAAGCCTCGAGATAAAAAATTAATCTCGGGGCTTTTTTATTAGAAGTTGATTTAAAATTAGGTTGCGCCCGTTGAGCCAGCAGATTTTAATTAACCGCAGACGGACGCAGACCTTTGGCCGAGCGACCTGCTCGGCCAAAACCTTCAATCGCTTCGCGATAATTTTTTTTAACTATATACGTGCATTGTGCTGATACGCCCAGCTATTTTTAGAAAAAATTCTACTTAAAATAAGCAGGAGGTAATGACAATGAAACTCAAACAAATTTCCGTACCCATCGAAAATTCGCGCGACAGGCTCTATGAGATCACCAAGGCGCTTGACGACAGAGGCATCGCGCCCAGAGCCTTTACCCTGGTCGACAAAGGCAATTATGGCGAACTTCGCATTCTGGTTTCAGACTTAATGACCGCCCGGCAAATTTTGATGCAGAAAGATCTTCCCGGGCGCATCGACGAGGTCATTGCTCTTGAGATTCAAAACCAGCCCGGGCATTTGTCCCACATCATTGAAGCGCTAATGGAAGCTGGCATCAACATTCGGTACAGCTATGCATATGCGGGGAGTCGTTTGGGAAAGACCATAATGATCTTTTGTTTCAGTGATAATGACCGCGCCTTGCAGGTTCTAACCGAAAAGCGTATTCACGCGCTGGATTATTCGACATTCGACATGCTGGAAGCCGCAGCCTAACAAACCTGGGATTATTAATTGATATCAAGATCAGCTTAGCACAAGTGAATTGAATTAAGGTCTGCAGATCGGAACCCGTAACATGCAAAATTTCTCCCTTCTTAAAGAAGTCGGGAAATCAGGACGTCCGGTGCTGCTCAAACGCGGCATGTACTCCACCCTCGAAGAATGGTTCAACTGTACCAAGTATATTTTAAGTGAAGGTAATCCGGACGTGATTCTATGTGAGCGCGGTGTCCGGACCTTTGAAACCTATACCCGTAATACACTGGATCTGAGCGCGGTGCCGGCCATAAAAGAACTCAGCCATCTGCCGATCATCATCGACCCGACCCAAAGCACCGGGCACATCAGCTTGATCGACTCAATGAGCATGGCAGCTGCCGCCGCCGGCGCCGATGGCATGATCGTCGAGGTGCATCATAAACCCGAAGAGGCCCTGTGTGATGCCGACCAGGCGCTG
>JASFNW010000109.1:0-17759 GCA_050116835.1 Desulfobacterales bacterium | reverse complement strand
CGGGCGGGATTGCGTAAGGTTATTTTATAGTTAAAAGTAAAAACTTTCGAAGGGAGGACGGAATGGCAACAGAAATTTTAGCACCGATGCCCGGGACGATTATCAATATTCTTGTGAAAGAGGGTGATGACGTATTAGAGTACCAAGAAGTGATCATTCTTGAAGCCATGAAAATGGAGAATGCCATTCCGACTCCCGAAGCCGGTAAGGTAAAAGAAATCAAAGTTAAAGTGGACGACAAGGTGGCGACCAATCAGGTGCTGATGGTCCTCGAATAAAACACCTTTCAGCAACTGCACCCGCAAGATTCATTCAAAGGCCCGAATGACGATGACGTTTGGGCCTTTTGTTTTTGACGACTTACTGAAAACCCCGACACGCCAAGAAACAAGAAGCCCAATGAGGTTGCATTGCAGGGTCCTATTATTGTTAATTTATTGGCCAACCGTCGAAAGCCTCCGCTGGCCAAATTGAGCGCGATCACAGATCCCGAGCAGTTCTTGTGGCAGATTTTACCGCATGCGGCGCGCTCATTTTCCTTTGTGATCGTTTTTCTGCCGCCACGCATGCGGCGTGCTCTGGCGGTTGCCTATTTATACTGCCGTATGCTCGACACTTATGAAGATCTATTACCCACGCTGCCGCAGAAGGAATCAGCCTTAAAACGCTTCATGGGTCGCTTTGATAACCCGGGCGACCTGAAGGCGGCTCCGACTCTTGACCCGGCCCTTACCGAAGATCCACGAGAAAGTACGCACGTGCTGCTGGTCAACCGCGCCGCCCTTGTCGATCAACATTTTAATCTGCTGACATCTTCACAGCAGGCGGCCGTATGCCGGCTGGTGCGGCGCATGGGTGAAGGCATGATCTGGGCCAGTCGGGTTTTTGAAAAACAGGATGGCGTTCTGCAAACCCCCGCACAGCTTTCACGTTACTGCTGGCATGTGCTTGGCACGCCGATTCTTTTTGCAGATGAAATGCAACGACTGGATCAAGGGCTTTCACCGCAAATTGGCGAAACCCGCCTGCGTCAGTGCGCAGTGGTTGGAGAAGTCATCCAACTGGCCAATATTACGCGTGATCTTGAAAAAGATGTCAGACGCGGCATTTTTTACCATCCACAGTTACCCGGTATGGAAAGCTCCCACCGCGAGCAGTGTATCCGGGAAGTCCGCGCTCAGCTGGTTCTGCGAGCCCTTCGCGGATTCCGTCAGTTTCCCCCGTTTTTTAACGCCATCCCGGCTGCACAGATTTCGCGGGCCCGGGGGGCGGCCATGCTTCTGATTATAACCACCTTTTGCTATTACTGGCGCGCAGCTCAAAAAGCGGGCCTGCCGGCTTTCGATAAGCAGCAGCGCATTACGCGCCTTAGCGGAGCATTTATCTGGCTTAAATGTGTCCTGTCGCGTCGAGCGTCCGCCCGTTTTATGAAATGGCTTGAAAAAACGGTTGTGATCGCCTTTGAACGCTGTCAGCCCGATCGATCCAAACGATTCATCTGGGAGGACGACGAGTTTGATGTTGTGGCGCTCTTAAAATAAAGCGCTGCTCAATCTGGTCTGGCATTTCGGGTTACGGGGTGTTCCTTACAATTGCGGGATTTTTTCCAGCCATTTTTTAACGTCTTAGTTTGAGGCGCTAAGGGCAGCATCAAGAGACGTACCCGCCGGTGAAAAAAGCAAAAATCGACTGTCCTGCCGGTCGTTGAGCCGATAGGTTGCGTTTATGATTAGCCGCTTTTTCAACGAGGGTCCAATTGGTTAACCAGAGCAAGGGCTGCTTGACGGGTGTCGCCTCTAAATTTCAATGTTAAGGCTGACAGCAGCATATCGACGCTGATCACGCGGTTAAGATAAGCTAAAACCCCTAAACTGGCCAGTGCCCAGTCGTTGCGCTTAATTCCCATGGCTTTAAAATCAACCAGGTGGATGCGGGCCTTGCTCTCCGGCAGGCTGAGTCCGCTGACTTGAATGATGATGGATTTTTTTGTCAGGCGCTCAAACAATTCCCGGCGCCGGTCAACACCTTCCTGATCCAGGGCCACGACCACATTCGGCGTCTCGATGCCGGTAAAGTCGATATGCTGCGGCGATAAAATAAGCTCGCTAATGGAGGGACCTCTGAGCACGGTTATGTTGTATTCGTTTTTCTGGGTTGTTTGCATTCCCGCCGTCAGTCCGGCGATGCACAAAATTTCGCCGGCGGTGATGACCCGCTGCCCGGCGCTGCCCAGCAATACGATCTCCTGCCGATCTGTTTGCGGTGCGCTGAATTGCGGCTCGATAACGACCGGTGCAGGAGCTTTTTTCTGCTCGGCTGCCAGCCGGCGATAGTGTTGCCCGTATTCCGGGCGTACATTTTCCGGCACGATACCCTCCAGCGGCGGCCGCTGGGCCAGGGCTTCGTCGATCATTTTGGGCGTCAGCCGATTTTTTTTGGTATAGCGGCCGGGACAAATTCCCCAGATGTCCATCACCGCAAAACCCTCGTATTCAATGGCTTGCTGGATTAGGTCTGCCAAATCTTTCTGATAACCGGAGCATCGCCGGACATACGGCGCACCGGCGCATCGCGCAACGTTACCGATATCCAGCGGGCGCTCGAGGGCCGACAAAAATCCCGAACCCAACTGAGCCTCCGCTGGGGTGGTGGCGGAGTACTGGCCTCCGGTCATGCCGAAATTAAAGTTGTTTAAAACCAGCAGGGTCACATTCAGGTTGCGGCGACAGGCGGCCAGCAAGTGAGCGCCACCAATTCCCTGGCCGCCATCACCCATGGTGACAACCACATTGAGTTCCGGACGCGCCATTTTAAGTCCGGCCGCATAAGTCAGGGCGCGGCCGTGCAAGCCATGCATGGCGTGGGTGTGAAAAAAAGTATCAAACAGGCCGGAGCAGCCGATATCGCTGACCAGCACAATTTGATGTCCGGCTAGTCCCATGTTTTGAAATGCCTGATCCAGGGTGTGTGTAATGCGTTCGTGGGCGCAGCCCGGGCATAAAACCGGCGGTCTGTCTGGATTTAACAGACTATCCATTGACGGCCTCCTTGATGCGCTCCGGTGTTATCAGGCGGCCGTCCATTTGTCCGTAAAACGCAACTGATTTGCGGGGTAAAATCCGTTTGATTTCTTGCTTATATTGTCCCATGTTCATTTCCACTATGACAATGCGTCTGGCATGACGGGCCGCTTGCCGGATGATCTTTTGCGGTACCGGCCATAATGTTTTTAAAATCAGCAGGGAAATGGGTTTTCCCTGCCGTTTCTGCATTTTGAATACCGCTTTGGCGGCCCGGGCGGTAACGCCATAGGCAATCAGCAGGGTATCGGCATCTTGAACACGGCAATGTTCATAAAAAGAAAACCGGTCGACGGCTGACAGCAGCTTTTGCATTAAACGTTCTTGGTTGCGGGCAATAGCAGCCGTATCTGTGGTGATATACCCATCGACACCGTGGGTCGAAGAGGTCTGGCGAACCAGGACTTCATGGCCAATGGGAAGAAAATCCGGAACGTCTTTGTCCGGGGCCACAGCGAATGGCAACAGTGGTTGATCGGCCGGCGCCGCAGACCGCTCGACGATATCGGGGATGTTTATCCGTTGAAGATCGATGCTTTCGCGCATCATCCCGATTTCTTTGTTGGAAGCCAAAAAAACCGGACAGCGAAATTTTTCAGCCAGATTGAAAGCGTGCAGGGTTAAGGTATAGCAATCTTTCACATCGACCGGCGCCAGTACAACCACGGGCAGCCCCCCACTGTTCCCCCAGCGTAAAAAATTGATATCGCCATCGGCTCCCCGGGTGGCCGAGCCTGTTGAGGGACCTAAACGCTGGACGTCCACGATCACAATCGGTATTTCACTACCGATCGCAAAGGACAGGTTTTCACTGTACAAACTGATACCCGGGCCTGAAGTGGCCGTCATGACCTTCAACCCGGCCATGGACGCGCCCAGACAAAATCCGATCGAGGCAATTTCATCTTCGCCCTGCAGGCAGATGCCGCCAAGGGGCGGCAGCAGGTTGAGCATGTTGTGATAAATAGTGGTTGCCGGTGTTATGGGATAACCGGCAAAAAAACGGCAACCGGCGGCAACGGCCCCGCGGGCTATCGCTTGGTTGCCCTCTAGTAAGCTGTAGGGCATAAGCGCTCCTAAATCGTTCGTTTAACCTATTCCCATAAATCACATTTTAAAGGATCTGCGGTAAGGGGGCGGCTTGTCTTTTCCGCCGATTCTAAAGCTCCAGCTGGATCTTTTTTGAGCACCGACCTTCTCCTGCCACGGGTAGCGAATGCGGGAGTGATACGAAACTTCCAGGGCATTGACCAGCGCCCGCACAATCTTAGATATATCCCGAGTCGTCAAATCACACTGGCTGAATTGTCCGTCTGCAATGCGTTTGCCGACCATGAGTTGGACCATTTTCGCTAGCTTGGGGCGGGTGGGATCCTGCATTGTGCGGGATGCGGCTTCCACCGAATCGACGATCATCAGAATGGCCGCTTCGGCAGTCTGGGGCTTGGGGCCCGGATACCTGAAATCAAGCTCATCCAATGTTTCCCGGGGCTGTTCTTTGGTTGCCAGGCTAAAAAAGTATTCCATCAACTGGGTGCCATGGTGCTGAATGATCAAATCCACCACAGCTCTGGGCAGGCCGGCGGCCTTCGCAATTTTGATGCCGCTTTTTACGTGATTGATGATCAATTCGGTGCTTTCCCAGGGATCTAACAGGTCATGCGGATTCGGACTGTTGAATTGATTTTCAATAAAATTTTTGGGTGCTTCCATTTTGCCGATATCGTGGTAGTAAGCGCCAATACGCAAAAGCAGTGAATTGGCGCCGATGGCCTCTCCGACAACCTGCGCCAAATGGGATACGGCCATAGAATGCTGGTAGGTGCCGGGCGCGTTTTGTTGCAATTTTTTCAACAACGGATGCTGCAGATCCGAGTACCGATTGAGTTTAAAAGTGGAAGCCGTATCCCAGCTGATTTCAAGCAGCGGCAACAGCAACAGGGCCAGAGGCCCGGCAGCCAACCCTCCGGCAAAAGCCCAGCCGATTCGTTCCATCAAACCTGTGTTGAACGACTCAGCCTGAAGCATCGCACTGATATTAAGCTGG
Source organism: Desulfobacterales bacterium (assembly GCA_050116835.1). Classification (GTDB taxonomy): domain Bacteria; phylum Desulfobacterota; class Desulfobacteria; order Desulfobacterales; family JAHEIW01; genus JAHEIW01. Next base: position 12,632 of record JASFNW010000109.1, on the reverse strand, counting down.
TTGGGTGCTGCCGGAAAAACCGCCTGCCAATCCATGCTGAGTGCCATTACGCTCAGTGCGTTCACCAGGCCCACAATCACAGACGGCAGCACGATTTGCCATCGCTTCTGAATATTGGCAGACGCCAGGGTGGCCGCCAATCCGCCGAAAATAAGATAAAGCACGATGGTATATTGAGGGCCGGCAAACAAGCTGACCAAAATGGCGCCTACCAAGGCAGTACCGGTAGCGGTCAGCTTCCCATGATTTAAAGACATGACCATCAAGGGTAAAAACGCAAAGGGAATGAAGTAGATTGGCAACGGGGTAAACAGAAGGCATCCTTTGAGAACGACAATGCTGAGAATCAACAATGAAATTAGGGGGCGCTGCGGCGGCGCTTTGCGCGATCCGCTGCTCAGCACTTTTGAAAGGAACAAATTATAAAATATGATCATAAAAAGAACCGTAAACACCACCCAGGGGGCGTTGCGGTAAATTTTTTTAACTTGCTGCTGCTCATAGGCCTTTAGCAGCAACAGATCTTCCTCGCTGAATACCTTATGAAACGGAACCAGAATTTCTCCGGCTTGAAATGTAAGGGTTTCAGTCGGATACTGACGATGAATTTTATCCAATCTTAGATCATTTTCTTTTTGGTCGTAGATCAGATTGGGCAGCAGGGTGGTCTGTGATATTTTCAAAACAGGATTCAAGATGGATTCATCTACCTGCCAGAAAAGCTCCTGGACTTTTTGTAGCAACGTCAGTCGGGCTGTTTGAAGGGATGTCAGTTCGTCGACGGCGGTGATCGCCGGTGAGGCCAGTGCGGGATCATGAATTTCGACGGTGTTTTTACCCTTTATATTTTGGGGGTCATCTATAATTTTATTTTGCAGAATGGATTCTTCAACGGTTAAAATGCCTTTGAGCAGTTTTTTCAGATCCCGGTATTCGAGCACTCTGGACATTGTTTTAGCAGATACGTCCACACCGAATTCAGAGTTGACCAATAACACCAATTCATCGACGCGATTCTTTTTGCGGGCCTGATAGGCTAATAATTCTTTGGTCAAAAGCTGCATTTTATTCTTGGATGCATTCACACGCTCCGGAACGTAATTAAAAATGGGGACAAATTGGGAAAGCGCCTGAATACGTTTTGAGCTCAGCGCTTTTTTTTGATCAAAGGTAAAAGGCTGCCGGGCCCGAATGGTCAGCGAGGCCGTTTTTCCGGATTCAGGGGGTCGAATCGCCAGATAAATGTTTTCCACAAAGCAGGCAAAAAGCGTTAAGACAATCAGCGTCATATTTAAAATAAATTTCATAACAAAATTGGATATCAGCGGACGATCCATATATTGTCCCATTGCATTTCTGATTTCGGTCACTGCTACAACAGCTTTGCGCTATTCGGGCTCTTATCATATAAAGCCGCGCAATCGGAGTCAATCAAATCCGTCTTTGATGCTAAATTTTTCGCCACAATTACCGATATAACCTACATAAAATTTGGAAAGACCTAAAATCGCCGTTGGGGCATTTCCATAAGGCCCTGTAATTGTATATACTTTGAACGATTCTTGACTTTTGACGGTCTTTCTGCGATAATATACTGTAATAACTTGATGATTTTGTCATCCGGGAACGGCTAAATTGACCGGCTTGGGGTTGTTTTTTCACTGACATTCAGAGCGTATATCTTTGCAGCGATTATTGAACGCGTTTTTTGGCAAAGTCGGCAAAAATATGTAACGGCTGAGAGCGGATCAACAGGAGGGCTAAAATGCTGGGTAGGACATTTGCCCGTTTTAAAAAACAAAAAAAGAATGATACGCCTGCGGCGGCCTCAGCGAATACGAAAGTCGGCAGCGGGTCTGTCGGCGAGCTCTCAAAGATTTTGAGTGCTTCTGGAAGGGTCAGCCTGGCTTCTTTGCGGAAGATGGCTCGTGAAGATGACGCCAAAGCGTTCGTGAATTTTGTCCGGCGTCCTGTGCTGGTCGGATCAGCGGTCAAAGTCGGTATCATCTCCAGTCAATCCGGAATGGCCAGTGATGAACTTAATAGTACCCAAATATTTGAGCCTTCCAAGAGCATGGGTAGTTCCATTTCTGCCTCTGAGAGCTTAAAACATGCTGTTTACCCGCTGGTCAAAGGTGAGTATCCGGCAACACCTCGCGGAAGCTTTTATATCGGACGCATCAACGGCAACGACATGATAATGCCCGATTATGCGATTTCCAAGCGTCATGCCATCATCGATATTGAGGATGGCACCTATTACGTGCGCGATGCCGGGTCCACCAACGGTACCAAGATAAACGGCACCAGACTGGGAAAAAAGCGCGTCAAGCTCAAAGACAAAGATGTTATTGGCTTCGCCCGTTACGAATTTACATTTCTCTATCCGAAATCTCTCTACAAGATGTTGCGCGAGATTTAGGCCTAAACACCAAGTTAATGAGCCGCATTGGGGTCGATGATGCAGGTTGCAGGCAGGTTGTTTGGCGGATTTTTTTGCGTGCGGCTATGTCCCCAGTTCTGCTTTTACGGCACTCCCGAATTTTTCAATCAAATACGGCTTTTTTATGTAAGTCCCGGCGCCAATCCGCTGGGCTTCTTTGACCCTTTCGGATTCCGAGTATCCACTGGCGATGATGGTTCTTTGGCCGGGACGAATCTGTAGTATTTTTTGATACGTTTCAAGGCCGTCGATACCCGGGTCCATGATCATATCCAAAACGATTAAATCGGCCGTATGATTGACCAGGTACTCGACCGCCGCCTCACCGCTGTCCACCGTTGTTACCCGATATCCCAATTTTTCCAGCATCTCAGAGGCAATTTGGCGTTGCTCGGCAATATCATCGATGACCAAAATCGATTCCCCATTGCCCTTAATCGCTGCAAGATCGAATAAATCGGCGCTACGTTCCAATTCCTGGCGTGTGACCGGAAAATAGAGGGTAATGGCCGTGCCTTCGCCCTCCTGACTTTTAATATCGATATAGCCTCTGTGGTCTTTGACTGTTCCCCAGACAACCGCCATTCCCAACCCGGTACCACTGCGTCCCATACTTTTTTTCGTATAAAACGGTTCAAATATGCGCTCGATATCTTCAGAAGAAATGCCAATTCCGGTATCTTTTACCGTCAAGGTAACATAATCCCCTTTTCCAATATCGTCGAAGGCGTTGAGCGGTTTGTCCTCATGGCGGTTTTCAGTGCGAATAAATATTTTCCCGCCATCAGACATCGCCTCTGCGGCGTTGGATACCAGATTCATAACGGTTTTGGACAAATGAACCGGTGAACCCAAAATATTCAACAGGTTGGCGTCCAGTTGATGCGACACCTTCACATCAGGATGATCGAGCAGCAGTCTCTCATGTTCGGGGCTAAGCAAGTATTCTGAAATAATACTGTTTAAATTTACGACTTCCGTGGCTGCCACACCTCTGCGGGCCAGGGTTAAAAGATCCTGTACGATGGCGGCTGCCTTTTCGCCGGATTTTTGAATGGTCAATATCGGTTTGACGAGCGGGCTGTGCTCGTCCAAATCCATCAATATAAGCTCCGGATAGCTGACGATACCGGATAATATATTGTTGAGATCATGGGCGACACCGCCAGCCAGTGTGCCGATGGCTTCCATTTTTTGGGCGCGCTGCAGCTGAGCCTGTAAATCCTTTTTCTCGATATCGGCCAGTTTGAGCTCCGTAATATCGTTGCCGATACACAGAATTTCCCTGAATTGCCCGTCTGTATTAAAAATCGGTTTATAAGTCCAGGCAATCCACACCCTTTCTTTGTTTCTGAGCTCGGTTTCGTTCTCACTGACCAACGGTCGATCCGGATCCTTTTCTAGAACATGAATCCAATTTGCAAAATCCCGACGTGTCGTCCTGCTTTTCGGCCACATAATTTCGGCGGCATCCCTTTCAAAGAACTCGGTCTCGGTAAAGCCAAAAAAGCGTTGTGCAAATTTGTTGGAAAAGGTTATGCGACCCTGTCTGTTTATTCGCAGGATAATACTATTGGCGGTTTCAACCAACTCACGATATTTATTTTCGCTCTGCTCCAGCCTTTTAAAGGACATGGCATTCATGATGCTGGTGGCCAGCTGGGATGCTACGCCCATTAAAAGGTTTACATCGCTTTGGCGCAAAGGTGTTTTGGATATGATATTGTCGACCGCCAATATTCCCAGCGTTTCTTGCTCGTAAACGATAGGCACGCATATCACTGATTGACCGCCCATGCGTCTGGCAAATTCGAGGCTTCGCGGAGACAGCGTATCTTCGATTTTGCCGATATCGTTGATCAAACGCGGTTTGCCTTCCCGCATCGCCTGCACAAACAAGCCTTTTGATTCGGGATTTTTCAAATTAAATTCAAGGCGACGTAAAAATTGTTCCTGTTCTCTCGTATGGCCGTATCCGGCGCTGAAACGCAAGCGGGACTTTTCCTCGTTTGATAGCATAATCATGCCGCGGTCAAAATGAAGACGCTTTTCCATAACTCTGACGACACTTTTAAGCAGCTCGTCGACTGCCAGAATTTTGGAGGCAACCTGACCGATTTCCTGAATCAGCAAGGTGTTGTTATAGCGAATGTTACTTTCGAGAATGTGATCTTCGGCGGCTGCTTTTTGAGTCTGTATCGTCTGGGTCAGTTCCTTTCTTGCCAAATATTCACTATAAGTTGAAACGGCCGAAGTCAGCAAAGCAAGGCTCATTACAGCCGTGCTCCAGGTGGCAGGGGTCTCAAACCAAAATAGAGCCAAAGCAGAAACTACAACCGCTAGCAGAAGATAATTACGAAAGCGTTTCCAAAACAAATGCGGCATTTTGGGCCAGCTGATCAGGTAGCGGCAGCTATCGTCCCCCCTGTGGAAGCAGGACGGATGCTCGATAGTGGCTAATGTATCCGTAAACAACTTTGCCATACCTTCCAATATTCCCGTTCGATTGTCGCACTGATAAGGCTTTTCAGCGACACCTGGCTTGGGAATGGCGATAACTTCCACTGTGTTGGGGCCCAATTTTTTGGATTTAATATCGGCACCCCGGCTAATAAACGGGTAGAGCTTCTCGGAAAGCAGGTAAGTTGCGGTCAAGCTCATTAATCCCAAGACATACTGTTTAACGGCTCCGGCGGCAGCCGAACTAGAGGAATAGCGCCCGACATGTCTGGCAATGTTTGCATCGCCGGTTTTTGCCACGAGTGCCGCGTGGAAGCGATCGATTTGAGTCTGATTAAACCAATGTGCAGGATCTTCAATCTCGTAGCGGGTTATTCCGGCAGAGTCGAGCACCTCATCAATACTCACATCCGGATAATTGTTGATGCTGTATTCTAGGTAGATTTTCATCAAACGGCTATTATATAGAGGTGCTTTGTCATTCATATTGAGGACTCATTAAACTTAATTTGCGAGCACACCCACTTGCGACGGTGACCTGTCGGCAACGTCCTGGCTCGGAGAAATGCCTTTGTGGCGCACCATTCCATTTTACCTGATTTATGCCCGTCAATACAAGGCCAAATAGCTATTTGCAATGATTGCATAAGGATGTCGTTAGTGATGGGTTTCATCCGGCGGGGTGAACAATTTTGGAAGCCGGCACCAGGTGAACCTTATTTTGCAAATCCGGCAACATTTCCTGCAAAATCCTTAAGGTTGTTGCATGCGGATGCAGGATGCCTACTGCCTGGCCGTTGTGTCTGGCGACCCGAATTAATTCTTTTATTTGTTTGCGGATAAAATCCGGGGTCGGGTGATGGTCAAGAAAAACATCCCGCTGGGCGAAAGGGATCTGAAACATGCGCGCCGATGGCTCACACAGGGAATCCGCCGATGTGCGGCTGTCAATAAAATAGAGGCCCCGTTGCTTTAAAACCGAAAAAATTTGATACAGCTGGGTCGATTCCGCAGTCAGCCTGGAGCCCATATGGTTATTGACGCCTTTCACATTCGGCATGGTATTGAGGTTTTTATCAAGCTGGGCGATCAATTCATCCGCCGACATCGAGACCAACAGCGTTCCAGGGCCAGGATCGACGTTGGGATACTCATTCGGTTCCATGGGCAGGTGCAGCATGATTTCCAGCCCTTTTGATTCTGCGAGGCGCGCGATTTTTTGTTGAAAGGGGCTATGGGGCAGAATCGAAAACGTCAGGGGCACATTTAAGCGGACAAATTTCTTCGCAATTTGTTTATCGTAACCCAAATCATCGATGATAAGCGCCACCGCCGGCAGAGATTTAACCGTCCCCGGTTTTGGAATGGGTGGTGGCAGTTTCTTCTTAACCGCTGTTTTGGCAGGCGGGAGTGTCTTTTGGGGATAAATCTCATACGTCGGTTTGTGTTTTGCCACCGGCGCCTTGGCTGGCGGTCTTTTAGTTGTCGTTGACGGCGGGGCGGTGGTCTTGGGTGGCACCAGATAATACAGGAACACACCGACTGCAACGACCCCCAGCGCCAGAAGGGTCAGACCGGCCAGCGCTCTAAACAAAGGATTTTTAACCGAAGGTTTTTTCCGTGATTTTTTTGATCGTCGGTTTCTGCGGGTTGGTTTTCGTTTAGCCATTTAAACGTATTTTTCAGCGGGCGCTGACTTCCATCAACTATTTAAGCTTTTAAAGATGTCGTAACTGTTCAGGATTTCAAGCGCACGGACAATCTGATTATCGGTCAGGAGCCGGTCGCGATTCAGCGGACCGACTCTAAACTGCATTTCTTGACGTTGCTTTTTTTCTTCAGGCTCGGCTTCAAGATGATTGGCCAGATCTTTTTCCTTTAACAAACCCTCTTCCTGGGATTCGGCAGGATCAATGCGTTTATGCTTTAAAACGATATCCGGTTCAATTCCCTTGGCTTGAATGGATCTTCCATTCGGGGTAAAATATCTGGCGATGGTTAATTTTACTCCCGAGCCGTCTCGCAAAGTCTCTACGGTTTGAACGGAGCCCTTGCCAAAGGAGGTCGTGCCTAAAATCAGCGCCCTTTTCTGGTCTTGAAGTGCACCTGCCACGATTTCAGAAGCGCTGGCGCTGCCGCCGTTAATCAGCACAACCAGCGGATAATTCCGTATGTCCGTATCCGGCGTGGCCATGTAAACTTTTGTATTTTTTTTGTTACGCCCTTTGATCGATAATATTTTGCCTTCATTCAGAAACAGATCGCTCACCTGAATGGCCTGATTCAAAAGGCCGCCACCGTTGTTTCTGAGATCCAACACAAGCCCTTTGACAGAGACATCACCGGATTCCATTTTATTTAGAGCCTCTTCCAGCTCTTTGGTGGTGCTGCCCGAAAATTGTGAAAGGCGGATGTAACCGTAGCCCGGTTTGAGCTCAATGGCTTTCACACTAACAATCGGAATCACATCCCGTATCAGCTCAAAATCAAGCGGTTTTTTTTCTCCCTCGCGAACGATCGTCACGACAACCTTGGTCCCCTTGGGACCTCGCATCATTTTGACGGCCTCTCGCAAATCTTTCACCGCTTTGCCGTCAACTTTTACGATTCGGTCCTGGGCGGTGATCCCGGCTTTATCTGCCGGTGTGTCCTCGATGGGTGAAATGACGGTGACAAAACCATCCCGCATGGTGATATGAATCCCGATGCCGGTGAAATTTCCTTTGGTATCGATTTGCAAATCTTCAAATGCTTCCGGCGGCATCAGGGATGAGTGTGGATCAAGGCTATGAAGCATACCCTGGATTGCTTTCTCAATCAGCTCTTTGGATTCGACATCGTCCACATATTCTTTTTGAATCAATTCAATGACATCGGCAAATATCTTGAGCCCCTCATAGGATTCGTCATTTTTGGCAGCGAGGTCACCGAAAAAACCGGTTCCGATCGTCCATAAAACCACGGCGCTGATCATAATCATCCAAAGCTTAACATTATGCGTCTTTTTTAATTTCATTTGTGTACTCCTTAAGAAGTGTTTTCTCACAAACGCACCGTGATCACTGAAATTTTTTTGCCGATCGTAGGCGACAGACCCGGCAGCTTTACGTGAGATAATCAATCGTTATTTTATCATTTAGCTTGTTAGAGCAACCCCGCAATCGTTTGATAACGACACGATTTATCGTAAAAACAGTTAACCTGACGCAATCCATTGCATCGGATCCAACGGTTTGCCATGGTGTCGAACTTCAAAATACAGTTTTGGACCGCTAATAGAGCCAGTATCTCCAACGGTGGCAATTACTTCCCCGGTTTCAACAGAATCACCACCGGATTTAAAGGCTTCCTCGATGTGGGCATAGACCGTATAATAATTGTCTCCATGGTCTATGATAATCATGTTTCCGTATCCTTTAAACCAATCGGCATAAAGAACTTTTCCGGCATAAACGGCCTGAATCGGCTCACCTCTTTCGGTCTGAATCTCAATGCCGCTGCGAAAATTTAACACCTGATAGCGAGTATTTTTAAACTTACCGAAAAGACTTACTATTTTACCCTTTACCGGCAGTTTAAGCAAGCCTTTATATGAGCGAAATGATTCACCAGTTTGATAATCAGCGGTTACCCCCGCATGATCCTCGATCCCTAAATTTTTAATCTTTTCATCTAAGTTCCGGGCCGCCTGTTTCAATGATTCGATAACAGCCAGCTGGGCGGACTTCTCTTTACGCACATAGGCCAGCAATTGGGAGCGTTTCTTACGCTCAGTTGCCATGCGATTGATGTGTTCCTGGTAGGCATCGGCTTGCCGGCGTTTTTTATTTCGATTCGCCGCCAACTGTGATCTCACAATTTCGAATTCCTGCCGGTTGTTCATCAAATCGTTAACCACTTTTTCGTCCTGGGCCAGGATTTGCTCAATGGCTCTTTTACGCCCGAGCAGTTCATGCAGATTTTCAGCCGAAACCAGTAACTGTAATTTTCCCAGTCGGTTCAGTTTATAGAGTGCAACCAAGCGGTTGGTCACATATTGCTCCATGGCCTTTATCTGTTGAGCGAGTTTCTCAGAGGCCGCCGCTGATTCCGCTATCATCTTATCGAGGCGTTTTATTTGGCGGCTGAGGACGGCAGTCCGTTTAAGGGAGCGATCCAGATTTCGATCCGCCTGGTTTAGCTGTTGAATAATATCGCTTTCCTTATGGGTAAACTTTTGAATTTTGGCTCTGCCTTTTTCGATCTCGCGACTGATGTCCTGTGCCTTTTTCTTGTATTCATCAATCGGCGCTTTCGATTCCTGAGCCATTATTACAGGGCTGATTGCAACCATCAAAAGACAGCCCGCCACCAGGAAAGGTTTTCGAATCTCTTTGTATTTTTTTGCTAAGCGGTCGCTCATAGAGGCCAAAAGGTTCATTTTCAGACAATAATAAAAAAAATATCACGAAAACACGATATAGAAAAGGCACGAAATTTTATTTTTTTCCGTGTTCTCATTCTTTCGTGCGTCGGTGTTAAAAACTTTTTCTGAATGTCTCAGGTTGAGTTACGCCTTTAAATACTGCTTGAGAGAAATGTAAGAGCCAAACCAACCGACCAGCATGCTGAGCAAAATGATAGCCGCCACTAGTTGCGGAGACAAAAATCGAATGCTAAAAAGGCCGGAAAAAGTTGCCGGCTCAATATTGGAGGACAAATACCCATAGGCCGCAAATAAAATGGCCAAACCGATAACCGCACCGGCAGCCCCCTGCATCAATCCCTGAAAGTAAAACGGTATCTTGATAAAGTGCTCTGCCGCGCCGACCAGCCGCATGATCTCAATTTCGTCCTGTCTGGAATAGATGACCAGGCGGATGGTGTTGGCCACGATAAACACGGCTGCCACAAAAAAAATTCCGCACATGGTATAGCCAGCCAGAGTAAACAAATTAAAAACCTGGCTAAATCGTCCAAGCCACTGCTGGCCGTATTCAACTTCTTGAACCGCATCCAGGGCCTCTATTTGAGTGGCCAGGTCCTCAAGTTTTTCCCAGCTTTGAAAATTGGCATCTAATTGGGTTTCAAATACGTCGGGCAGGGGATTTTTATCCAGATTTTCAAAAAGAGATGCCTGTCGTTTCATCTGAGATTTTAATTGTCGCAGCGCGGCCTCTTTTGAGATGAACTTTACGCCTTTGACACCCTTAAGAGATTTGATTTGACGACCCACATCCGGCATGTCTGACGGCACAACATCCGGTTTCAGATAGACCATAATTCGCAGCCCTTCTTTCCAGAAATTCATTATATCACTGGTATTAATAAAAAACAGGATATAGGTACTGACAATCAGGATCGATAGCGAAATGGTCAATAGGGTAACGAGGTTTAGCAACCGGTTGTTGCGAAAGTCTTCAAGGGCTCTTTTAAAAAATAGAATTATCATAATGCTTTTCGATGAAGGACGATCCTTCCAATCTCCCCTGTTGTAAATACAGCACGCGTCCTCCGGTCCTGCGAATGAGCGTTTTATCGTGCGTTGCGATAATGACGGTGGCGCCCCGGATATGAACGCCATTCAGCAATTTCATAATGGTATCGGCAGAGTCGTCATCAAGGCTTCCGGTGGGCTCGTCGGCCAGTATGATCTTAGGATCCCCGATAACGGCGCGTGCAACAGCAACCCGTTGCTGCTCGCCCCCGGACAAACTTGGCGGAAAGGCGGTTTGGCGATCCTCCATGCCGACCAGTCGGAGCACTCCGTTGACTCTTTTGTGAATCAAACGCCTCTTATTACCCGCCGCCTCAAGCACCAGCGAAACGTTATCAAAAACGGTTCGGTTGGCGATCAGTTTGTAATCCTGGAAAATTATACCGAATTTTCTGCGTAGCAGTGGCAAACGCTTGCGAGGAATGCGGGAAAGGTTCATGCCATCGATCAAGATTTGACCTTCCGATACCGGTTCAGCCAAATACAGCAGCTTGAGCAGAGTGGTCTTTCCGGCTCCGCTGGCGCCGGTCAGAAAAACGAAATCATTTTTAAAAAAATCAAGCGTAATGTCAATCAGGGCTTTTTTGGTACCGTAATTGCGATGTACATGGAACATCCGGATTATTGAACGTTTCCCATCTGTATCAATCATTCCATCACTTCCTGCCCCATCGCACGGTAAAGGGTGGCTTTGGCAATTTTATAATTATAAAGGGCGTTGAAATAATTGGTCAGGGTATCGGACAGCAATGTCTGGGCATCCAAAACATCGGTCGTGGTGGCCACCTGTTCTTTAAATCGTTCCTGGTTTATGCGAAAATTTTCTTTGGCTTGCTCGATGGCTTTTTCAACGGTGATGATATTTTTTTCGCTTTCGCGGGTCCGCAGATAGGCCGATTTAACCTCCAGCTCAATATTGTCCAGGATTTGCTCCCGGCGATATTGTGCCTGGGAAAGACGGTGTAATTTTTCTCTTACGCTAAAGTGGGTTCGACCCCATTCCCAGAAGTCCCATTCGGCTGTGGCCCGGATATTCCAGCTTTTCGCATCTGAGATGCCTTCTCCGCCGCCGGTTTCCCAATCGTCACCGGAGCGGATGTACTCTCCTCTTAAATTGACTGAAGGCATGTAATCCTTTTTGGCCAGGTCAACCTCTTTTTCAGCAATTTCAACATCCAAATCTGCCACGGTGATTTCAAGCCGATTATCGGTGGCCGTATTCAGGCAGTATTCAAAATCATGCACGAAAGGCGTGTAATCAAGGACGTCCTGCAACTCCACCGGTTCATTGACCCGTCGCCGCAGGAGTATATTGAACTGGGATTTGGCGATGGCCAGATCATTGAGGGCCCCAATATGCGCCTGCCGGGCATTGGCCAGCGCAGCCTGGGACTCCAACAAATCATTGAGCGGGGACATCCCGACCTCATAAAAATTTTCAGCAACCTCTTTCTGGGCAGCGATCTGAGTCACCCGCTGTGTGGCGACATCCAGCAGTTTTAACGCTTTTAAAACCGAGAAAAATGCATTTTTAGCATCCAGAATCACATCCTGCCGCGTGATTCGTTCGCTAAATTCAGCTGCATCCAAGCCCATGTCAGCAATTTGATACTGATTAATCAGCGAAAACCCTCTGAATATCGGCTGGTTAAATGAGGTCACAAATGTATATTCATCATCGGGACGGACGACAAAATCTGGGCCGGGCCCTAATCCGGTCAGTTCCTGGGTTTGTTCCCGGTTACGATGGACATAATCATAGGTCGAGCTGAGGGTCGGGAAAAACTGGGTGATGCTGACCCTGCGGTTTTCTTGAGCGGCTTTGACTTCTTCCTGGGATTGTTTCAGGTTTAAATTGGCATCAATAGCCATTTTAATCGTATCAGCCAGAGAAAACACTTCAGGTGGATCATCAGCTACTGAAACCGTTGGTATGAGCAAAAGGATACCACCGAACACATATATTAAAAGATTCCGAAGAAACCTGTTTTTCAGCATCATCTATTATCCTCTATGAAAAAAATGCGAAGCATATTGCAAATACGAATTGACCGCCTGTAATTTTACTGCTAAAAAATTTCGGTGAGTTCAGGGAGTGCCTTTTTGGTTTTCCTTGCTTAAAGCCTCCGCTATATCCCATTAACAGGCTTCTTTCTACTTAGTGGAGGCTTTTTTATATCCAATCATGCTTTTAAAATCAATATTTTCTTGCCATTCGGGTACAGTCGAATTTTCCGGTTCGGGCAACCTAAT
>JASFNW010000108.1:0-17797 GCA_050116835.1 Desulfobacterales bacterium | reverse complement strand
CAGAAAAATTATTGCGTCCCCATCGTCTAGCCTGGTCCAGGACACCGGCCTTTCACGCCGGCAACAGGGGTTCAAATCCCCTTGGGGACGCCACTCGTACAATACGGCCATCAGGTTTGCTGGTGGCCTTTTTGTTGCCGGCTTGATAGGTCACTGTCATAAGCATACCACATTTAGAGGGTCTTTTTTCTTGCATAGATGGCTTTGCTTCTTCGTTTCTGTCAACATTTCCTCACTTGAGCAGCCCGTCAAGATTCTTGCCAAACGCGTTAATATCACCACGGGATGAAAGCCCATGAAAAATTTGTATATCCCCTGTTGCCAAAAGAAATAAAGTGGGGATATATTCAGCTTTCAACGGTGCCTGCTCATTGTTACCGCCCGGGATGAATTCAAATTTGCGAAGGACAACAGCGTGTATGCTCTAAACTTCGATCCAGCCATCTGCGAATCCTGCGACACCCGTGATTGTTTAATGAGGTGTCAGTACATGACATTTGATCTGGAGGAGGCCAAACGCGAAAAAGCCAACATCAACAGCGGCAGAGACTCGAGGGTTCTGAACGAGTGTGCCACCTGCTACGCCTGCGAAGAATACTGTCCCAACGGCAATCACCCCTTTTATTTGATTGTCGAACGCCAGGAAGAAAAAGGCATCCTGCCGGCACCGGCGCCGATCACCCGGCAGCAGGTTCTGATGATGAAACCCAAAGGCGGCATCACGCCCATGAAGGTGAGCGCACCGGTGATCGATATGTGCTACTTCCCGATGCTGACTGGGAGCATTCGTGCGCCCCTCTATGAAAACCCTTCCATCATTGTGGGCAGTGATGTCTTCTGCAATATTATGTGGCTTCATTTTGCCCGGATTTCGGTGATTCGCGATCAGCTTCCAAGGATCATCGATAATATCTGGCATTTTTATTTAAGGGACAGCGGCGTAGATAAACTGATCTGCTTTCACGACGAGTGCTACGCGACGTTTACCCACCTGGCCCCGGCCTTTAATATCGAGGTGCCGTTTAAACCCATTCATGTCTTCGAGTACATATCCGGTCGACTTGATTTACTCAATGACACCATCAAACCCTTGAACGCCAAGGTAGCTTATCAAAGGCCCTGTTCCAACCGCCTGATTCCCGAGACCCAGCATTGGGTTGACGATATTTTTTTGAAAATAGGGGCGGAGCGCGTCGAGCGTAAATATGACCGGGAAAATGCGCTATGCTGCGGGCAGGTCTTGAGGGCGCACCAGCGCGAGGAATTGGCCGATGAAATTCAGAACCGCAATCTGGAAGATATGAAAGCGTCGGGAGCGGACTATTGTGTCTTTAACTGTCCGGTATGCATGCTGACACTGGCTGAAGCTGCTGCGGAAAAGGGAATCTTTCCGATCCACCTGAGCAATCTTTGTCAGCTCGCACTGGAAGGAGATGCTGCGAAAGGATAGATAGATGGACAAGATCTATGAAATTCTTGCGGAGATTGTAGGACCTGAATTCGTATCCGATTTTCCGGAAGAAAAGTACATTTATTCCATGGACCCCGGAACGATGCCGCCCTGTGAACCGGATTTCGTGGTCATGCCCGGTAGTACCGAAGAGGTTCAGAGAATCGTGCAGGCCTCCAATGCCCATCGTGTGCCCGTAGTGCCTTTAGGGGCAGGGCTGGTACTCTCAGGTCTGTCGAGGGCCTTGAAAGGCGGTATCGTTTTAGACATGAAAAGAATGAACCGGATTCTTGAAGTTAACAAATTGAGCCGTTACGCTCTGGTGGAGGCAGGGACTTCCCAAGGTATGCTGCAGGCCCATCTGAAAAAGCACTTTCCGGATCTCAAACATTCAGCTCCGGATGCCCCGCCGGCGGCCACGATTGCCGGGAACGTTTCCATACATGGATCAGGCCATATGTCACATGCGGGGGGATTTCACTCCGACATGCTCAACGGGCTGGAAGTGGTCCTGCCCACTGGCGAGGTTGTCCGGATCGGATCCTGTGCAATGTCTTCCTACTGGAATGCAAGAGCCCCTCTGCCGGACCTGTCGGGACTCTTTCTGGGCTGGGCCGGGACCACCGGTGTGATTACCAAACTGGCTATAAAACTCTATCCCAATTATCCTCTAAATGATGTGGGGGTATTCGTGTGCGAGGATGCTTCGCTTGTGCCGGATATCCTTTATCGGATAACCGGCACCCAGATGGCCGAAGATGTTACCGCCTGGATGACGCCCAAACCGGACTGGGCCGCAGGCTTTCTGCATTGCAATGTCAACTACGGCGCCAAAACGAAAAATGAGCTGATCTGGAAGCGCAACCTCATCCGCTCTGCGGTGGAAACCTATATCGAGGACAAGACCGGCGGATTTATGCCTTTGCCGGGTCCGATGAAGCAAAGATTCCTCGAAGTTCCTGCCAGGCAGCTCGCCCTTTTTGCGGATGTTCGCAAAGGGGGTGGATTCGAATATGTGGGTGCGATCATGCCGGTGGAATTGTTCCCCGAAGCCTATGACCTTGGCATCGACATTGCGGATAAGGTGGGTGTGTCCTATTCCATGGGGTGCCGGATCATCGGCGTCAATCACAGTATGATGTTTTTTTACGCCTATGCCTTTAACCGTGCGGATCCTGATGATATCGCCCGCGCCCAGCGTGCCCTGGGAGAGACGAACAAAAGAGTGGCGGAAATGGGGGGCGTTCCCTGGAAAGCGGAGGCCCCGGCTCAACAGGAGATTATCGGCAAAATGGATCCCAACATGTTTGAGATGATTCACCGCGTACGTTCGATGCTGGATCCCAACGGCATCATGAATCCGGGCAACTGGGAGGAAAACTGATGAAATACGCCGAAATTCTGCATCGGTGTTTCCGGTGCGGTTATTGCAAACTGCCGGGGAATTACACGGATTTTAACTGCCCGGCCTATGCGGCTTTCAGATTCGAGACCTATTCCCCGGGGGGGCGGATGTGGCTTCTGCGGGCCTGGCTGGATCACAAGCTCCAACCTTCCCGGCGCTTCCAGGAAATTCTGTTTGCCTGCACGGCATGTCGAAACTGTGTGGAGCAGTGTGCCCTGCCCAAAATCAAAGATGAATTGTTGCTGGCGTTTACGGCCGGTAAAGCGGAACTGGTCGACGAAGGTAAAGTGCCCTCGACTGTCCGGGACTGCCTGACAAACCTGCAAAAGTATGGCAATCCCTATGGTATATCCAGGAAGAAGCGAACGAATTGGACCGCAGATGCTGAAGTTGAACTATTTTCGGGCCAGGACTATCTGTTTTTTCCCGGGGACGTGGGGGCGTTCGACAGCCGGGGTCAGGAAATCGCCCGATCTGTCGCAACTCTCCTGACCCGACTGGGAATTTCGTTCGGTATCCTGGGTGAAAGGGAAGTGTCCGACGGCAATGAAGCCAATGCCATGGGTGAAAGTGAGCTCTTTCGTTTGCTCGCCGAAGAAAATATCAAACATTTCAACCAATTGAATGTCAAAAGGATTATCGCGCTTTCTCCCCACGGCTTCAATACCTTGAAAAATGAATATCCGTCCCTCGGTGGTGCCTACCAGGTGTTTCACTACACCCAGATTCTGGCCGACCATGTCGGCAGCCTTTCCTTTAAGGATGGACCATCCAGGGTACGGGTAACCTATCACGACCCGTGTTATCTGGGTCGCCACAACTGGGAGTACAGGGCAGCCAGAAAAGTCCTGGCCGGGCTCCCGGGTGTAGAGGTCCGGGAAATGGACCGGTCCATGCAGGATGCCCTGTGTTGTGGCGGGGGTGGCGGCAATATATTCACCGATATCATTGGAAACGGACCGGAATCGCCTGCCCGAAACCGCTCGGACGAGGCCCTGGAGACCAGTGCTGAAATTCTGGCGGTCAGTTGTCCGACGTGTGCGGTCATGCTGGCGGATGCCGTCAAAGCAAACAACATGGACGACCGTATCCAGATCAAAGAGATTTCAGAAATTGTCAATACACGGCTGAATGGCCGTTTAGCAACCATAGAATAGGTAGCGTAGCATAACGTTCGATGGTCACCAGACCATCAACCCATCAAGCCTTGTTGCTCAAAATTTGGTATTCCCAAATCCAATTGTCTGGCAGCAAAGGAGAAAGGCATCTGGAAGGACAAATGCGAAAGATACGTCGAATTCATGATTGAGAGACTTTATGCACTTGAGGACCAGCAGCAACTGTTTGTGCAAGCACCCTGACATTCTAAAATAGAAAGTCATAAATCGATGAACCGAATAGTCCTTCCTGGACTAAGCGCCGTAATGATCCACCGGATGTACCAGGAGGACGCGTCTAAGTCTCATCCATGTTTACTTTTTAATTTCCTTCTTCAAACCGACCCGTTGGGCAAGATCTTGCAGATTGCTGAAGTGCATGCCCATGCCGCCTTGTTCGGTGTATACGGATTTTTGGCACAGGCCGGTGTCCGTTTCTTTATTTAAATAAAGAGGTCCAGGACATTTTATCCTGAGCTCTTCGAAGGGCCCGCATTTCATACGGGACGAACTCGGTACGTAGCGATCAAAAATCTTTAACTGATCGCTCAGTGCGATTTCACTTTTCCTTTTTCTTTTTTTTTGATGTGCCGCAGGCGTTTTTCTGATTCCGGGTAAAGATCCGGATAAAAATCCTTCCAGCGTTTAAGCAACCAGTTCCATTGTTCCGGGTATCTGAGGATTGCACGTTCCACCCGGTCGGTGATTCGCTGAGTGTTGGTTTGCAAATCAACCCGCAGGTTCCCGGTTCGCTGCATTTCGACCGGAGGCTCAAGCTCCACGATCAAGGTCCCTCGCTCGGTGCGATGACAGAAGGCCGGGATAATCGGGCTTTTACATCGAAGTCCCAGCAGGGCGGCTGCCGGTGTGGCCGTTGCGCGGCGCCCGAAGAAATTGACCTCCACCCCTTCGAATCTTCTGCTGATGTCCATTAAAATAGCGACTATTGCCCCCTGACGAAGGGTATGCATCATTTCCGGCAGCGCGCCCTTTTTGTAAATAATCTTGTTGCCAAAACGGGTGCGGAGGCCATGTATTAGACGGTTAAGACGGGCATTTCGTAACTTTTTGGCGACGCCGGTCATTTGCATTTCTAAATAACAGGGGACAACATGCCAGGCCATTTCATAATTTCCCAGATGGGCAGATATTAAAATTATGCCTCTTTGCCGGCTTAGGGCTTCGGCAATGATTTTTGAACCCTTGATATGAACTGTCGAGATCAGGTCTTGTTTCGAAAAACAGATCATTTGAAGAAGTTCTATCAGGGTAATTCCGAAATGTTGGAAGATGCGCCTCGACAGTCGCTTAACGTCCTTTGGTGACGATTGGAACCGGGAAAAATATAAATTGCGCCTGACAATGCGCCGCTGGGGAACTGCCAGATAAAATAGTATGTTGCCCAGTATTTTGCCCCAAAACAGCAGGTAGGATCTGGGGATTTGCGCAATAAACTTCTCTACATTATTGCGATTAGAGGTCAACGGTATGCTCCCCGACGGTAGAGTTTCCAGAAGACCACGAAGGTTGCAATTAGCGGGTATCGTTTGAGTCGTCGTGGCACTTCAACCTTCTTACCTGAGTGGCGTTCAATTTTCCAGAGGATATAGTCAATTCCGCCACGAAAAGTCAGCAGGCCCTTGAGCAGTCTCAGAGCAGAAAGCAATTTACCCTGCCAGGACCGAACAGTCCAATTCAGCCGGCTCTTGTGGCGTACATCATCGGAAAAGGATGCCGTGTAGCGATACGATCCATTGTTTTTTTGAACATCGATGGGAAAAGCCAAACGGCTTATGGCCGAGTGGGTTAACTGCTCGTAATAGCTCGGTGCGGCTTCATATAATTGCGCCAATTTATGCGGTCGCTCAGCTCGAAGTTCGGCCCGGTAGCTGAGTGCCCACCCTTTGCACCATAAATCGCAAGCTGTAAAAGAAGCTGGAATGCAGGGCAGCACCTGGGCAACGAAGCGCAGGACCGCCTGCACCAGTGCCGATTGGATGATCTGCACATTTTGATCGTTGCGCGTGTATATCAGACCGATCGGTTGGGCAAATCGTCCCCAAAGATAAGAATGGAACCAGCGGGATGTGCCGTCTATAAAATCATCGAGCGACAATACCGCATACTTGGCGCGCACTACACGATCCTCAAAAGGCACTTCCATGTAGAAAACATTGGGGGGTAGCAATTTGTTCAGAGTAGCCAGTAATCGTCTGGGTTCAATAACGCGGTAACGATCCACCAACACATACAGGTCTACCAATCCACCGCGATCTTCACCGGTTCGCAGGCATGAGCCATAAAACAAAATGGCTTCAATCGCATCGGCATGATTAGCTAAAAGCCTCTCAGCCAGTGCATATATCGCCGGTGAAGCCTGTTTGGACATCTGTCGGCGAATCAAATCTATCAAATGTTTCTCAGAAGGCATGATTATATTTGCAGAAACGATGCCTGTCCGCCGTAGCCGACCACGACCGGGCCGAGTCGACCGTCAGCGTTATGCAGTTCACCATCCAGATTAAACCCGCTGTCAAGGGTCAGCTGCGCCTCATCGATATTGTGACTGACGTAGCCATTCTTTGATGTAAGGTAACGGCCCTGACGGCCGCGCATCGCAGACGGCAATGCTTGCAGAAAATGCCGGGGTTGGGCATCAACCGCCGTGAAATGCAGCGGTCTGCGTTGATGGCCCCAAAAAGGACATAGGCCCAGAAACAATCTCTGTAGCGTCGTTATTAAAACCAAAAGATATTTTTGTTTTTGCTGTGTATTTTGATTCAATGCGATGGTGATGGGCACTGAAGACACTACGTTGCGATCTTTCAAAATCACCGCCCACAAGAATCTTACCATGGCGACACCTGCGCCGATTTCGCCACGGATCCCCCTCGTTTGAACCTTTTGATGGAAAAAATGCGAAGCCTGATAGATGGCCGCTGCTCCGAAAAACATTCCATAAATAGGTCTTCTTAGAGATGGCACCCGGACCTTCAAAACCGGTCGTTGTATCACGCTGGCACTGTCGTTATTTGCAGCTGCCCAGTTAAAAAGCCTTTGAAGCGCGCTCATGCGAGATCCCTTTAAACCGACATCTCCGGCAATCATACTGGTAGTGCCTGCTGAAGGCAAAACGGCCAGCGCGGGTGTTGTTTCAAAAAAGCGATGATTAAAAATCGCGGTTAACGCTGCCTGGACCGTCCCGTCTCCGCCGTTGACAACCACAATATTGACCTCTTGACGGGCAAAATCCGCCAGCGTCTCAGACACATCTGATGGAGTTTGAACATCACATTGCAATAGCCCGGGTTGGGCCGTCTTTGCCGCTTCACGGATGTTTCTCAATCCATTTCGGTTTCCGCCGCTCAAAGGATTGTTCAATAAGCCGATTCGTTTGGTTGAATAGGATGCCATAAAGTGCAAATGTGACGCTTAAGAAAAATTGTTTTACCGTTCCTGTCGATTCATATGAACTGTTCAGTCGGCGGCTTGCCAGTTTTCTTCCGATATAAAAGTGGCTCATTTCAACCTTCCGCAAAGACCGACCGACATGAGACGCCATTGCAAAAAATAATTCGCTATTATATACGAGAAATAGCATTTTTTGTAAAGACACCCAAGGCTCCAGGCGCTTTAACTTGCGACCCGAAATACAGACTGATGAACCCTAAAGAAACTTTTACCCTGGCACATCTTTCAGATTTCCATCTGGCGTATCCCCGTGGCAGCCAGATTCCCGATTTCTTAAACAAGCGATTTTTCGGGTATCTGAAATGGCGTCTGAAACGTAAATCAGAGCATCACACCGATGTGCTTACCGGAATGATTCAAGATATCCGTGATGCGCAACCCGATCACATCGTTGTGACCGGAGATTTAACCCATCTGGGATTACCTGCCGAGTTTGTCGAAGCCAAAAAGATCTTGGAAACTCTCGGGTCCACGGCTGAGGTGACGATTATTCCCGGAAACCACGATGCCTATGTTGACGGTGCTTTGGATGGCCGGTTGGTCGAATGGATGGATTATATGGTTTCCGATGGTGTAAAAGCCTGTGATGAAATCGAAAGCACGGTTCATAGAATATTTCCGAGTTTGCGGGTGCGCGATGGTGTGGCGCTTATCGGTGTTTCTACGGCACAGCCATGTTCGACCTTTCTGGCAGTCGGCTGTATCGGTAATGACCAGCTGCAGCGACTTGAGAAAATTCTGGTCGATACAGCTCAAAAGGGCCTGTTTCGCATTGTTCTTATTCATCATCCACCAAAATCCGGTGTCGTCAGCTGGCGAAAAAGGCTCACTGATGCCGAAGCTTTTCTAAAAACGGTTCAAAATTGTGGGGCGGAATTGATTCTGCATGGCCATGGTCACAATCAATCTCAGACCTTCCTGGAGACATCCGCCGGTCGCATTGCGGTGATTGGCGTTCCATCGGCTTCATTTGTAGGTAAGAATTCAAGGCGTCGCGCACGCTACCATCTTTATTATCTGTCGCCCAGTGCCGATGGCTGGGATTTGCGGGTCAGAGTTCGGAGTTATGTGGCAAAAGATAAGCGTTACACTACAGAAGATGAATATCGTCTAACCCATTGAATCACCTGCGCTCGGGCTGGGCATGAAGGTCAGAAAACCTGCTTTTGGTTCAGACGTTGAACGAAATGCCAATCATCAGCGGTATCGACGTCTATGGCGGCTTGCGGAAAGGGAAGCAACACAGCGCGCACGCTGACCTGCATTTTTTTTGATAGTCTTTCCAAACCATCGTCTAATGAAATCCTGCCCAAAAGATACTGCACAATTGTCCACCAGCCAAGGATCTGCATCATGCGCAGTGGTTTTTTGCGTTCCTTTTCAATCCGGCGCCAAAATTGAGCTGCCCGGTCAGACTTGGAATTGAGAAAACCAAATAGATTGCAGCCGCTATAAGCGCCATTTTGAAACTTTATGGCCGTACGTCGGGTATCAGGAAATGCGGCCATCACGCCATCATACTCCGTCAGGCCCGCGGACACATCACATCGCAGGCGGCGAGATTTGTCGCAAAAATAATCAACGATCTGCGGGGTCAACAATGCATGATCAGCAGTCGTGACCAGCGCAGGTTTGTTGTCGGGAAAAGCTTGCAATGCATGATAGGTGCTTAGGCTGGGAGTAGGATGGCTGGCAATCCAATTGACTTCCCCTGACTCGAGACGTGTCTTTAGCTCGGGCTCCTGCTCGATTAGCGATTGCGGGGGGCCGCATAAAATTAGCGGCCCAACATACCGGGCCGCCGTTAATGCATCCAAAACTCGATGGACCATGGGCCGGCCGGCGATTGGCGCAAATGACTTGCAGGCGACCCCGGCCGCTTCGGCCACCGGATCTTTGCCCGGGCGTTTTCCGGCAAGAATGATCGCCGTGAATGGTGATACTGTTCCCGTCATGGGCTACCTGTATCTAAACCCCGCATTAAGGGGTATAAAAGACATATCAGGTCAGGTCTTTGCCATATATCCGATAGGTCTTATAAACCCGACCCCCAAGGGATTGGATAATATCATTCATTCCTTTATTGTCTTCCAGGATCCAGGACAATTCAACGTTCTTTATTCCCCGTTTGAGGCATGGTTCCTTTGCGGCATAGATCACCATGAAAGCCAGAGCCGCCCCCAGCAAACTGTCATGATATTGTTTTCGAACGCCCATCAGTGGAATGCGAGCGGTCTGCGGAAAACTGACTTT
Organism: Desulfobacterales bacterium; assembly: GCA_050116835.1. GTDB lineage: Bacteria > Desulfobacterota > Desulfobacteria > Desulfobacterales > JAHEIW01 > JAHEIW01. The sequence goes on along the minus strand of JASFNW010000108.1, from coordinate 8,061 downwards.
CAAACGCCAGAGCAGTTTCAACCAGCCAAAAGGCAGCAGCCGCCCGTTCAAATCGCGAATTGCTTCATTGATATTGGGCAGCACGACCATAAAGGCAGCCGGCACACCGTCTACTGCTGCAATTTTAACCATTTCAAAATCCAACACCAATTTAAAATCTTTCCCCATCTGCCTGAATTCCGCCTCGGTAAAGGGAATAAAGCCCCAGTTATCAGACCAGGCATCGTTGAAAATGTCTGCAATTATTCTAAGGTCTCGGTCGAAATGTGATTTATCAAAAGATTTGATGGTAACTTTTTTTTGGGCCCTTTTGATAATCGACTGCATGGCGGCTGTGACCTTAATATCGGCATCGATGATATAGGCAAATAAATCTTTAGCCTTTTGGTAACCGTTTTGCTCAATGCGGCTGCTGTAATATGGACGGGCGTGGCCCATCATGACGCACGGCGGGCTGTCAAAACCATCAATCAGTAATCCCGGTTCCTGATTGATGGACAAGTTGTAGGGTCCCAAAACGCGACGCATGCCCTGATCGCGCAGCCAGGACTCGGCGGTTTGCAAAAGGGCTGCGAAGGTATCGGGGTTGTCTTCGGCTTCGATCATTCCGAAGAAACCTTCATTTTCTGAATACCGGTCCAGGTGAAGCTGATCGATCTGGGCGCTGATGCGGCCCACCGCCTTGCCATGGCGATAGGCAATCCAGGATTGGCAGCGGGCATGCTCAAAATAGGGATTGTGTGAGGATAAGTGCTCTTTGCGCTCCATTAACAGTGGCGGCACCCACACGGGATCATCTGCGTAAATAGACCAGGGCAGGCGGATGAACCGGCGCAGATCGTTGCGGTCGATGACAGGCTTGACTTCAAGCATATGCGCTTTCCTCATCATTTTAAAGATACGGATAGTAGCAGCAGACATCTTTGAACTGTCGGCACGATAACCGGACTCGATGCCAATGCGACTGTGTCAAATGAGCCTTTTTTTTTCAAGGATTATCTTGTCAAAAATTGGGTTTTTGAGCCGGCTATCGTGCGAAGTATTGATCGTTTGGCGACATTAGACGGCAACGACTAGTTCCTGTAGTTTTTTAAATGACTACTTTGACTAGATCATCATCAAGGAGAATAATGTTTCGTCAAAGCGGAAAAGAATTTCGGTTCACGCTGCCGGAGGGTTATAAAAAATAATACCCTTCATCTGCGTTAACCCGGGCGAAAATGTCCTGCGATTCGGCCCGAATGGCATCAAATGAGCTGATATGGGCATTTTTTTTTGAAATTATTGAACAGGCCCCATTGTTTCCAAATAAGGACAAAATAACAAAATTGTGTGTCCATTTTGACACACCCTTAATGCTTGATTCTGGCCCATTTTTCCTTAATGCACCCGATTTATGATAAAATATTAATTTTTTCATTTAGTTATGTAATTTATTGCCCTAAACCTGTTTTTTCAAAATTCCAGGGATGCTGTCGCCAAAAAATGACTGTTCTGTAGACAGCAAACATGCTGTAAGTTAGTAAAATTATAATAAATTATTTGACATTCAGTTTTTATTTGGATACATTCTGAACCAGATTTTACTTTCTTGCCATGTTAGGCTGCAGAAAAGATAGGCGTCACCCGGAAGTTAATGGTTTAAGCCTGAGGTGCATTTTGCTTACTCAATTTGTACGGGAGAATTGGAATATCAACCGAGGAAATGGATGAAGGAATTATGGAAGCAACACCGACGTACAATAATTTACCCTTACGAGCTGGAAACTTTTCTTCTTTACCCGAGGCGCTCGATTATGCGGCTCTGGGTCAAACCGGTTACAATTTCTATGACGGGCGCGGCACATTGTCTGCCGTGCTGCCATTTTCAAAACTTCGTGAAGATGCGCGTTCGCTGGCCAAACGCTTGAACGGTCTGGGCCTTGAGCGAGGCGCTCGTGTCGCACTGGTCGCGGACACCCATCCGGATTTCATCCGGTTTTTCTTCGCCTGTCAATATGCCGGACTTATACCCGTTCCGCTGCCGGCATCTATTCATATGGGCGGGCGAAAAACCTATGTGGATCAGCTTCACCGGCTACTAATCAGTTGCCGGGCCAATGTTGCCATGGCCACTGAAGACTTCTTTCCTTTCCTCAGCGAAGCAGCCGAAGGACGTGGCCTGCGTTTTTGCGGCACGCCGCAGTCGTTTGCCGAACTTCCTGAAGCATCGATTCCGTTGAGCCCGCTGGGCCCCAAGGAGTTGGCCTACATCCAGTATACATCGGGAAGCACGAAATTCCCCCGGGGCGTCATGATTACCCAGAAGGCTGTTCTGAACAATCTGGCCGCCATTGTAAAATTCGGTTGTAAAGTCCGACCCAATGATCGGGGGGCTTCCTGGCTGCCGTTTTATCACGATATGGGATTAGTCGGACTCGTACTGGCGCCCCTGGCAGCCCAATTATCGGTTGATTATCTAAAAACCCGTGATTTTGCGATGCGTCCCCGATTATGGTTGGCACTGATGAGCGAAAATCGGGCCACGATTTCTATCGGACCGCCATTCGGCTATGAATTGTGCCTGCAGCGGCTGCGACAGAGTGATATCGAAAAATTTGATTTGAGTGCCTGGCGCCTGGCCGGAGTTGGCGCTGAAACGATACGGCCCGCCCCGTTGTTTAAATTTGCTGAAATGCTGGAACCAAGCGGATTTAATAAGGAGGCATTCTGTGCCTGTTACGGTATGGCTGAGTGCTCGCTGGCTGTCAGTTTCTCGCCGCTGAGCTCAGGATTAAACATCGACGCGGTTGATGGCGATTATCTTTCCGAGCACCGCCGGGCGATGCCGGTAGAAGCCAATGAATCAGAAGGCGCGCTGCGATCGAGCCTGTTTGTGGATTGCGGCGCACCGCTGGCGGATTATAAAGTGGAGATTCGAGATTCTGCCGGTCGTGCGCTGCCCGAACGGCACGTTGGCACCATTTATGTAAAGGCCGACAGCATCATGTCCGGCTACTTTGGCGATCTAAAGCTGACCCAGGAAGTATTGACTTCAGACGGATGGTTTAACACCGGCGATTTGGGCTATTTTGTTAAAAACAGCCTCTTTGTTACCGGCCGGGAAAAGGATATGATGATTATCAACGGCCGCAATATCTGGCCGCAGGATCTTGAGTTTATCGCCGAGCAGCAGGCCGAGATCAGAACAGGGGATGCCTCCGCTTTTTCGATACCCGGGCCGGATGGGCTCGACAAGCCGGTGATGATGGTACAGTGTCGGGTGCCCAGCGACTCTCAGCGCGTCGAACTGCGGGAACGCATAAAGCGTCTGATCTACCAGGAACTCGGGATCGATTGCTACATTGATCTGGTGCCGCGCAATACGCTGCCCCGTACGACTTCCGGTAAGCTGTCACGTTCTAAAGCGCGTAAAGAATTTTTAAAAAGGATTAAAGTGGATCAGCAGCAGTCATCCGGCCGACCTGTATTTGTATTGGCTAACAGCGCACAGGCTGGATAAATGCTTGGTGCGAACTAAAATCTTATAAATTTTTCTCCAATATTTTGATGGCAGTGGAGACCGAACGGCTTTAGCGGTGCCGAACTATCCGGCAAGATGTCATCCGGCATGTCTCTGTCGGTCAGGAGATAGCCGCAGTGACTTCATGGAACCTACAATCGCTTTAACAGGGGCAACCGGTTTCATCGGCAGCAGGGTAGCCCGGCGGCTTGCAGCAAATGGATACAAACTCCAGGCACTGACTCGCCTGACATCGGATCGAAGCCGTCTATCAGGATTAAATATTCATTGGGTTGAAGGTGCGCTCGAAGACCTTAACAGTCTGGAACGTTTGGTAGACGGTGCTACTGCCGTGATTCATTGCGCCGGCGCTGTTCGCGGAGCCACTCAGGCGCATTTTGACCGTTTGAATGTCGATGGCGTGGCGCGGCTGGTGCAGGCAGTCAATGAAAAGCACCCGGCGCCGCGTTTTTTATTGATATCTTCACTGGCTGCCCGACGACCTGAAATTTCCCCTTATGCATCCAGCAAACGGCAAGGCGAAGCTGTGCTGGCCGCCAAAAGTGGTGGCATTCCCTGGACGGTGTTCAGACCAGCGGCGGTGTACGGTCCCGGAGATCGTGAGATGCTGCCCTTGATGCGGTGGATGCTGCGCGGTATCGCCTTTATCCTGGGTTCCGGTGACACCCGGTTTTCAATGCTTTATGTTGATGACCTGGCTGAAGCGATCCGGCATTGGCTGTTTGAAGACCGCTCCAAAGAGCAAGTGTTTGAGCTGCATGATGGACATAAAGACGGGTATTCCTGGCAGGAGGTCATCGAAACGTTTGAACATTTAGGAAGGAAGCGGATTTTTCATGTGCACGTGCCGGTTGTCGGTGTTCGAGTAGCGGCAATGCTGAATTCTATCGCCGCCCGGGTGTTGGGATACGATCCCATGTTGACACCCGCAAAGCTACGAGAGCTAACGCATCCCAACTGGGTGTGTGAAAATACGGCCATAACCCGTGAGACCGGATGGACGCCCCGGGTTACGCTCGAGGACGGCCTGCGGCGTACGCTTGGCTTTTAAAAATATTGATGCTTTTGGGGTGAAGTGTAACATGGTTTATTCTCACGCAAAGCCGCGAAGCCGCAAAGCAAAACAAATTTTGGTTTAAAAACCTTAAAAAACTTAGCGCCTTGGCGCCTTTGCGTGAGCGATTCTGGTGAGACCGATGCAGGATTACGGAACAATTCTCAAGCGCGTATCTGAGTTGCTGACCCCTTTTGTTGAAAAAGGCACGGCGATAAGGGAAGATTCGGATTTTGTCTCCGATCTCAATTTTGATTCATTAAAGGTAATGAAACTGGTGGAACAGGTTGAGGACGAGTATGACATATCCATACCATTGAATATCCTTCCTGACGTGCAAACCGTTAAAGATTTTGTCGAACAACTTCAAAAATTGGTGGACTCGTAGAGAGTGTTTTATAGCTAGTATTTAGTGTTTGGTGTTTAGTATCTAGTATTCGATCAACAGGTTGAACCCCATATACGAAACAGCAGACGCGCAACACCAAACACCAAATACTAAACACTAAACACAAAGGACTGTGACAATGAGCCTTTTTAATAAATTTGATTCAATTGCGGCAGCCCGCAAGTCACTGGTGGAGAAGGGGCTTCGTGCAAATGTGGTCATGGAAAGAGTGATTTCTCCCACCGAAGCCATTATCAACGGCAGTCGTGTGATCCTGGCCGGTACGAATAATTACCTGGGACTCACCTTCGACCCGAAGAGTATTGAAGCCGCGGCAACTGCCGTCAAGGAGCAAGGCACCGGTACGACCGGATCCAGAATGGCCAACGGCACCTATGCCGATCACATTCAATTGGAACAGGAGTTGGCAGACTTTTTCGGATGCAAAAAGGGCATGGTTTTTTCGACCGGCTACATTGCCAATCTGGCGATGCTGTCCGCATTAACCGGACCCGGAGATGTCCTGTTGATCGATGCCGACAGCCATGCCAGCATTTATGATGGCTGCCGTCTGAGCGGAGCTGAAATTATCCGATTCCGGCATAACGACCCCGGAAACCTGGAAAAACGGCTCCAACGGTTGGGTGAACGCGCCGCAAATACGCTTGTTGTGGTGGAGGGCATTTACAGTATGCTGGGGGACCGTGCTCCCCTGGCTGAAATTGCAGCTGTCAAAGAAAAATACGGCGCCTGTCTGCTGGTTGACGAGGCCCATTCGCTGGGGGTTCTGGGGAATCAGGGCCGCGGGCTTGCCGAAGAGGCTGGCGTAGAAGACAGGGTCGATTTTGTCGTCGGTACGTTCAGCAAAAGCCTGGGAGCTATTGGCGGATTTTGCGTCAGCAACCATCCCGAGATGGATATGATCCCTTTGGCAGCCCGACCGTACATATTCACGGCATCATCTTCGCCTTCAGTGATTGCATCCACCCGTGCCACGCTGCAGATTTTGCGGACCCGCCCCGAGCTGCGCAGCAGGCTGTGGGAAAATTCCCGTAAATTGTATCAGTTATTACATGAGCTGGGGTTTCAGCTGGGGCCGGAACCCAGCCCTGTCGTTGCAGTCCGTCTGGAGGGCATTGACGACGCCATCGGCCTGTGGAAGGGGCTTCTGGAAGACGGCGTATATGTCAATCTGGTGATGCCGCCGGCCACTCCCGACGGCGGATGTCTGCTGCGCTGCAGCGTCAGCGCCGGGCATAGCCTTGAACAGATTGAACAGATTGGTCGGGCATTTGCAGCCCGGCGGGAGGCAGTTGAAGCGGTTCAGACGGCTTAAGGTAATATATTCCGAATATTTAGCTAATATAAAAAGCAATTCTGCTGAAAGGTCGGCGTTTATTTAAATGCGGTTATTATTCACTTTTTTGCGTTCCTATCCCAAGCAAAGTGCAATTACGCTGGGGGCATTGCTTTTTGCTGGCCTGATCGAAGGATTCGGGCTCTCGTTAATGGTGCCTGTGCTCACCTTTGCCATCAGCGGAAATAATGTGACGGCTGCTGGGAAGGAGCTATCGGGTGCTGCTTCAACATTGGAGCAAATCGTAAGAGAGTTTTTCGGATTCCTCGGACTCAGCCCCACCATCGGCCTTCTTCTCATTTTTTTTGTTGCCTCGATGACCATCAAAGCTTTCGTCATGCTGGCGGCTAATAAACGGGTCGGCTATACCGTGGCCCAGGTGGCCACCGATTTGCGCCTGAAACTCATCCGAGCCCTGTTTGAAACACGATGGGAATACTTTATTTCTCAACCGGCCGGTAAGCTGACGAATTCGATTGCAACCGAGGCCGGGCGGGCAGGCAAAGCTTACCTCAACGGAATCAAAATATTGACTGCGTTGTTGCATGCAATTGTCTATACAACGATCGCTTTTCTGGTTTCCTGGAAAGCCACATTAGTTGCATTAACAGCCGGTATATTTATTATCATTCTTTTTCGACGGTATATTCAAAAATCGAAAAAGGCTGGAAAGCGTCAAACCAAATTGATGGAATCTTTGCTGGCATTTTTTACCGACAGCTTGATCATGATCAAACCGCTGAAAACCATGGCGCGTGAGCATTTAGCCGATGCCGTTTTGCAAAAAAAGGTCGTTGGATTGAAAAGCGCGATTAAAAAGGAAGTCTTTGCCGAAACTGCCTTATCGGCCTTTCAGGAACCGGTTACCGTTGCCTTGCTGGCTGTGGGGCTTTACTGGGTATTGGTGGTCTGGAAGCTGCCCATAGCCGGCGTGCTGGTAATGCTATACATGCTTCAAAAAGTGATGAAGCGGTTACAAAAAATTCAAACGCTCTACCAGGCCATGATGGTCGGCGAAAGTGCTTATTGGTCTCTGATGGCCAAGGTCAAGGAAGCTCACCAGACGAAGGAAATATTAAAGGGTGATAAGCAAATATCCTTGAATCGTTCTATTTGTCTGGATCAAGTTAGCTTTCGCTATGGCGAGAGGTGGATACTCCAAAATGCTAAACTGGAGTTTCCGGCAAATTCTTTTAGCGCTATTGTCGGTCCATCCGGGGTTGGCAAAACAACGGTTATTGACCTGATAACAGGACTTCTGCGACCACAGGCTGGCGAAATATTAATCGATGATGTCCCGCTGGCTGAAATCGATCTAAGATATTGGCGGCAGATGATCGGTTACGTGCCTCAGGAAACGTTACTGCTGCATGATACCGTATTGGTAAATGTTACCTTAGGAGAGAATGAACTATCGTACGAAAAAGTAGAATATGTGCTGAAGGCATCCGGCGCCTGGGAGTTTGTCCAGGCACTACCGAATGGTATCAATACGGTAGTTGGCGAGCGGGGGCACAAACTTTCCGGAGGGCAACGGCAAAGAATCGCCATAGCCCGTGCGCTCGTGCATCAGCCGAAACTGCTCATCTTAGATGAAGCCACGACCGCACTTGACCCCGAAAATGAGGCCGCCATCTGTGAAACACTTCGGAAGCTTAAAGGGCGTCATACAATTTTGGCGATTTCCCATCAACCGGCAATACTCAGCGTTGCTGAGAGGGCCTATCGCCTTGAAGATG
>JASFNW010000107.1:0-17851 GCA_050116835.1 Desulfobacterales bacterium | reverse complement strand
AGAGGCCTTTCCCCTGGTCGTGGTGGCCCCGAAGATGATACAGGGCATTCATACCCTGGTGCAGGCCTACGGGATCGGCCCATTGAAAGTAAATACCGTATTGCTCAACTGGTTCGAGCATGAGCCCACCACCAAGCGCGGCATTCGTGAAATCCTTTATGGCCGCCGCATTAAGACCGCATTTCGTCTGGGATGCAATATCATTGTTTTAAAAACGGATGATGAAGGCTGGCAGCGCCTGGGCAAAATCCCTGCATCGGAGCGCCGAATTGATGTCTGGTGGTGGGATGATGCCAGCAGCCATTTGATGCTGCTGCTCGCCTATCTGACAACCCGCAACAAGCAATGGCAGGGAGCCCGTATCCGGCTGCTGGCGCCCGGTTTTGATCATCCGACCGATGATACCATGGCGGTTTTTCGCCAGAAACTCGAAAGCTTTCGCATCGAAGCCGAACCGGAAATAGTCTTTAACGCCAAAGCCAGCAATGTTATCGGTTATTCAAAAGGGACGTCGCTGGTATTTTTGCCGTTCCGCCTGAAAGGCAACCGGCCCATGGATCCATTCGACCAGCCCGTCGAGCAGCTTCTGGCCGATCTGCCGATGACGGCCCTGGTGCTGGCCGCTGAAGATGTCGAGCTGGAAGCCGAACCGGAAGAAGGTAAAGCGGCTGAAATCGCTGCCGCCGCAGATGCATTGTCCGATGCCGAAAAGCGGGCCAAAGCGGCTAAAAAAGATGCCAAAGCGGCCGCGGCGGCGCTGGCGGATGCCAAAGAAAAACTGCGGCAGCACATTCAAACGGATAGCGGCGATGCCGCCGTCACTGCAGCGCTCGAGGCCAGCATCGAAACGGCTGAAAAACAGGCCGCCAAAATGGCCCGCCGCGTTGCCAAAGCCACTGTAAAAACCATGGCAGCCGCTAAAACCTTTGAAGAATTGGGCGGACAGGCCGAAAAATCCGTCGATGATGATACCGAATCGTCTGATTCAACGCCGGATTGACGGTCGGGTGGGCGACCAGTGCATGCCACCATACCCAAGAACTGCATTAGCTTCTAAGGATCATGTTTAATATGAAATCCTTGACAAACAGGCGACGAAACGAATAAAGTCGCTCTAAATAAATGGCACGTGAAGATCCGACAGACTCTTAGCGAAGGAGATCGAATATGGGCAGCTATGTTAAAGCGATACTGTTGTTGATTGTTTTGGTCGCCCTGGTGACATTCGGCATCAACAACCTTGAGACGATCCGACTGCATTATTATTTCGGCCTGAGCAGCATGCCTTTGCCCATTTACGGCGTTGTTTACGGCGCCATGCTTATCGGCATATTTATTGGCATGATAGTCGGGATTAATTCCCGGCTTACCCATCGGAAAAAAATCAAAGAGTTGAGCAAAGAAAACCGTGACCTGCAGGCAAAAGTCGGAGCGGAGCGTTCAGAAGAAAAATTAGAAGAAAAACCGGAGGATGAGCAGCCCGAACAAACACCTGAAGCCGAATCGGATCCGAACGAAGAAACACAGAGATTCTAACTAACAACCGCCCGCCAAACACCGCAGTCCACGACGGCCATGCCGATGGTCCTGCGGTTATTTTATTTTGACAACCACAAGCGTTACATCATCTTCGAATTTTTTGCCTCTGGCAAATTGATAGAGCGAATCGATAAATATATTTAAGATCCCTTTGGCACTGAGCCCCGCATGGGCGCGGATCAGATCATATATTTTATCTTTTCCATACATTTCACCGCTGACATTTTCAGACTCCCAGAACCCATCGGTCGCCATTACAATAATCTGTCCTGCCTGAAGGCCGTCTTTTTGATTTTCCGCGTACGTCCAGGATTCTTCGACCCCCAGGGGAATGCCCTCACCGCCTAAAGCTTCGAAGGATCGGTTAGCCGGATCATATAAAATGGCCGGATCCTGGCCGGCGCGAACCCATTCCAGCCTTTTCTGCCTTGCATTGATGCGCAGGTAAAACAGGGTCATAAAGTTGTTGTTTTCCGCAACATCTTTAAACAGTTGATGATTGACATCTGAAATAATCTGTCCGAGGGTACCGGGCAACGATACTCGCTGACGCAAAAATGCTCGGGCGGTTGCCATCAGCAAAGCCGAGGAAATGCCATGCCCGGAGACGTCGCCTAAAACAACACTGACCTGACCCTCCTTATCCGTGTCATATTCCAAAAAGTCATAGTAGTCGCCTCCGGTCTCATCGCAATATATACTTTTGCCGGCAACATCCAGTCCCGGGATTTCGGGATTCTGGGCCGGCAGAAGTTTTTGCTGAACTTTCATGGCCAGATCCATAGATTGATTCAGCCGCAGATGGTCAGCCAGTTTCGGTCCCATTTGATTGAATGCCTGGATGACCAAATCGCGCTCATCACCGGTGCGCAATCCCAGCTTAACCGAAAAATCGCCTTCCGACAGTTTTTTGGCGGCCGTGGCCATTTGCAGCAATGATCGCGTAATCATATAGGACCCGATCAATGCGCCCGCCGCCAGAAAAAAAATCGTTAAAAGGGTGGCAACTCCGGCAAACAGGATCTGTTCTTTTAGATAGGAAAAGAAGGTTTTGCGGGTTTCTTCCGGCAGCGCCATAATTGTCGATTTAGGCACCATAACAATAAACTGGGTCAGGTCATCGATGGCGGCATAAGCCCAAATAAAATCTGCATTCCGGAAGGGGAGTTCCGCATAGCCGCTCTGCCCGACATGCAGCTGTCTCAGTACCGAATGAAAGGCGATTTTATCGGCCGAAGACAGCCATACGTTTCGGCCGGTAGGTACCCAGGAGCCCAATGCTGCTTGATAGTCCCTTTGGGCCAGTATTCGCAGGCCGGGCTCGCGGGTGATCGGGTTGTCGGCGATGGTGGCGATGAATGAGCGCGCATCGGTAGCCCACAGCGGTGAAAGCGTACCTTTTTTCAGTGCCTCGACAAATAAAATATCGATGGCGGCAACCCCCCAAAAAGATCCATCTGGTCGATACAGACGTTTTGACACCGTGAAGGTGAGAAAGCCGCTGGCAGGGTTCATGGCCGGCAGGCTCCAGGTGGGTGTATCTTTTGCATTACGGAACCAGGGCTGCCAGCGCGGATCGAAACCATCCGCACGGCTGCTGTGCCCGGGATAGGAAACACACACGCCCGTTTTTAAACAGATATGCCCCCATTGCAGGGCGTGGCCGAACTCATTGGCAAGCTTCCTGAAAACGGGGGTCATCCGACTCAAGGCCGCCAGATCCTCGGTTATGTTTTTAGCTTCAACGCCTGAGGCCAGCAAAAACACGGGATGATCGAAACTAACCGGATTATCCAGAAACTGACCATCATGGGTTTTAAGCCGGTATTTGTAGGACGGCAGCAAATCTTTGGGGGCTGTGCGGGGATCTTCAAAATCAGGGGCAAAATAAATGGGAATGGGCTTGTCAGGCATTCTCATGAAGGCCAGCTCGGCTTCAGCGGCCAGAACTTGTAAATAAAATTCCATGGCCGCCTGAGTCCGCTGAATAACCTTGGCCGAATTCTCGGCGGTTTGTCGCAATTCCATCCCGACAATTTGGGTTAGGCGCTGACGGGCATCATCCGATATCGCCTGGCCTAAACGAAAAGTGCCCCGCTGACTGACGATCGTCACCACGATCAGGGGCGTCAAACTGAACACCAGCAAGATAATAAATAATTTCCAGCGCAACCTGATTCTAAACATACCCATTCCGTATTGAAGGCTTGCAATTTGAAAACGACCCCCACCGGCTGAAGGCTTGCAAAAAGATACCTGCTTAACAACCGACGGGGATGGTATCAGGCCGTTATTGTAAACGGACCCGATTTTGAAATGCAATGAAAAACTCTGTCAAATTGGAAAAGAACAGCGCGTTGAAACTATTTTGAGTATGCCGTATGAGTTCTTCCGGCCGATTTGAAAGCCCAATGAATTTGGCGTATAATAACAAAAAGCCTGTTTTTCGGCTCGTTTAGCTGAGCCCGTTGTCCCGCAAGGTCTGTTAAAAAGGTCTGTTAAAAGAGAATATGGAACCAAGAAATCTACGATTACGATACTCTGTTTTCATGTTAATCGGCATTGTGGTCTTCGGCACCTGCGGCTATTATTGGGTTGAACGCATGCCGTTTTTTGAAGCCTTTTATATGACCATCATCACTATTTCCACCGTCGGTTATGCTGAAATCGTACCTCTGTCGTATGCAGGCCGAACCCTTACCATCATTATCATCATTTTAGGCATCAGCGTTGGCGCTTACACCGTTGGTTTGCTGGTTCGCGCCTTCGTCGAAGGCGAACTGGCAAAAATCGTGGGGAGAAGAATCGTGCAAAAACATATATCGAGTTTGAAGAATCATTTTATCGTCTGCGGCTTCGGGCGTATCGGCCGTATTATTTGCAGTGAGCTTGATGCCGATAATATTGATTTTGTTGTCATCGAACAGAATCCGGCAACCTTGGAGGAAATTGAAAATCAGCGATACTTAGGCATCGAAATGGATGCCACTTCCGAAGAGGCCCTGCTGGCGGCCGGCATCATGAGAGCCAAGGGAATCGCCACAGCCGTCAATTCCGATGCCAACAATGTTTTTATCACGATGACCGCCAAGAGCCTTCGGCCGGATATTTTCGTTCTCGCCAGGGCCTCGGAAGAAAAAAACGAAGACAAACTGTTGCGCGCCGGCGCCAGCCGAGTCGTGTCACCATACATGATCGGGGCACGTCGCATGGCCCAAATGCTCAAGAAGCCAACTGTCGTCGACTTCATCGATATAGCGATGATGGGCAGTCATCTGGGATTGATGATGGAAGAAGCCAAGATCGGCCCCAAATCGAATCTGATCGGCAAAAATCTCATTGACAGCCAGCTCAGGAAAGACTTTGGCGTCATTATTGTGGCCATTAAAAAAATGACCGGTGACATGATATTCAATCCCATGCCTTCTGAAACTTTAGAAGCCGGAGATGTGATTGTGGTCATCGGCAAACACGAAGACCTGCAACGCATGAACGTTGTTTTGTAACTGAGACGCCCGATCCCCTTCACTAATTAATTAGCTTTCCAGCATGACACCAAAATCCCCATCATCGCCGCAAAAATGCCGGCGGCTGCTTCCGCCTCCGATCCGGCAGCTTTTGTTGACACAGGGCCGGCAACATGATAGCCGGTAACAGCAAAAAAACCATGGACCCCCCCGCAAACGGGTCTGGCAAAATGTTTACCGAGCGCATGATTTTTTATCTGTCATTTGATAAGGAGACCTATGCGACTGTATTTCAATCGTATTTTTCGGGCGGCCACACTCGATGTCTCGCTGTACCAGGAAGTCGTGGCGGAACCGCTCCTGCTGAATCAGGCCTGGATCACGGTTTTGCTCTATGCGATGCTGGCTGCCTGGGGAAGCTTCGGCCGGGCAGGAGCGGTCGGTTCCAATATTGGAATGATCGGTGCTTTGATCGGATGGTATATCTGGGCTTTTTCCAGCTATTTTATAGCAACGAGATTTTTTCGGGGGGGGTCGGCCGAATCACAACGCGCTAACCGCAAAGCGGTCATCCGGGCAATGGGATTTGCCTGTGCACCGGGGGTGACTCGACTTCTGGGAATGATACCGGGTCTGGGCATAGCGGTTCTGGTGCTGTCTTCTATCTGGATGATCGTTGCTGCAACGGTAGCCATCAAGGTAGCATTAAATTTTGAAAGCGCCGCCCACGCGGCAGGAGCCTGCATCATTGGCTGGATCATCGGTGCAATCGCTCAGGGGTTGCTGCTGGTTTTGTTGTTTTCCGTTTTCGGCGTCTCCTGAAAATCACCGGCAACCATCGAACGCAAAACAAAACGCAGCCGCAAAACCGCTGTATGCATCAATAATTGCGCGCCGAGCGGTATTTCCGGCAGCAAGCACAATGAGCACTATGGCGTCTGTCGATCCCTCAGAACTAGCGTTTAAAAGCCGGGCGGTTTTGGCACAGTTTATCGATCCATCCGGCAAAATTACAGAACGCCGAATTGAAATCCGCACCCACCCCATTACAGGGCGCACCTGTCGCATCTCCCATAGCCGCATTGAAGAAAAGGAACCCGGAACCGAGTCGCTGCCCATGCCGCCGCCGGACGCAGATCAAACAGACACATGCCCGTTTTGCCGACCCCAGGTGAACTCGCAAACGCCCCGCTTGCATCCCGGACTATCGTCAGCGGGACGCCTGACCTGGGGCGATTCAATTCTATTTCCCAATCTGTTTCCGTACGGCAGCTATTCCGCGGTCAGCTTATTCGACAATGAACATTTTGTTGAAATCGGCAAAGCCACAGCGGCGGCGTATGCCGATAGTTTTTGCAACTGCAGCCAGTATCTGGCCAAAGTTGCACAGCACGATCCACAGGCGGTCTACATGGCCATTACCCAGAACCATCTGCCCTCTGCAGGAGGATCTTTGATTCATCCGCATTTGCAAATAAATGCCGACCGACTGCCAGCCAACTATCAGCGCGTGCTGCTGAATCGTGCCAATGATTTTTTCCGCCATAGCGGCAACTATCTGTTTGCCAGCTATCTTGATCATGAGATGGCGGAAGGCTCCCGTCGAATCGGAACCACCGGGGCATGGGAATGGCTGGCCGCGTTTGCGCCCGAGGGGTTTTATGAGATATGGGGTATTTTGCCGCACAAAACCTCTTTTCTGCAGGTCAGCGAAACCGACTGGCAGGATTTGGCCCGCGGTATCCTGAATGTTCAGCGGTTTTATCGTCAGTTGTGCCGCAACGGATACAATCTGGGGATATTGGCGGTTGAGACGCCTTCCAGCCGACTCGAGCTTCGAATCGTTATCATGGGGCGTTCAAATTATGCCCCCTGGGTTCGAAGCGATCATACCGGCTTCGAGATGATGCTGGGTGATATGACCACTTTTAACGCCCCCGAACAAACAGCCAAACAGGCACGTGCTTTTTTTTAATTCCGCTATGGTTTAGCGCTTTTGCATTATAGGCATTAGAAAGTTTCAGGCATCTGGCTATTGGCGACTGGCAGCTCGCAGCTCGCTAACCGACTCGCTCGATGTTCAGAAAAAACAAATAGCCAGCAGCCAGAGGCGAGGAGCCGGCAGCACAAAATGCTGCAAATGAAAAAAATCGGATTATTTAGATCACATAAAGGCCAATACGCACGCAAGGGAGGGATTCAGCGGCAAAGCATTTTACGCGGTTGAGGCTTCCTGGGGTGGTTCGAGTTCCGTCCGGCGCACGATGAATTCGCTGATGCGGTTGCCGTCCATCTCGTTGACCGTGATTAGAAAATTGCCCAACGGAATTTCTTCTTTTTCACGGGGAATGCGCCCGATCTGATTCAATATGTATCCGGAAAAAGTGTCATACTCTTTTGAGTCCGGAATCTGCATCGGAATCTTTTCGTTGACTTCATCAATTTCAGATTTACCCAGCACCCGCCATTCATCCTTTTTAAGCTTCACAATATGCGGTTCGAAAGTATCGGTCTCATCGACAATTTCGCCGACAATCTCTTCGAGTGCGTCTTCCAGGGTGATCAAACCCGAGACCCCTCCGTGTTCATCCACGATGATGGCCATGTGCTGCTTTCGTTGTTTAAATTGTTTCAGCAAACTGTCCAATTTTTTGTTTTCAGGCACGAAATAGGGTTTGCGCATTATTTTGAGCACGTCGGCGGCTTCATCTGAAATGGCCTGGTGCTTGAGGATATCTTTGACGTTCAAAATACCCACAACGTGATCAATATCGCCATCGATGACCGGAATTCGGGTATAACCGGATCGAACGATTTCTTCCAGATTTAATGGTTCATTTCCTTCGATGACAAACATATCAGCTCTGGGAGTCATAATTTCAGACGCATTGGTATCGTCAAATTCAAATATATTTTCGATTAACTCTTTTTCTTCTGCTTCGATCCCGCCTTCCTCCTTTACGACTTCAACAAACGTCATCAATTCTTCTTCAGTGACAATCGGTTTCTTATGGATTTTCCCGGTCAGTTTGGGAATGAAATTCAAAAATAAAATTAAGGGGATGAATAAAATGGAAAGCCAATACAGCGGAAAGATGACGAATCGCGCAATTAATATGTTGTTACGGGTGGCAATCGACTTGGGAAAAATTTCGCCGAAAATAAGGATTAAAAAGGTCATAATACCGGTGGCAATGCCTACGGCATGACTTGCAACCAGTTGAAGGGTAATGGCTGTGGCCATGGCGGAAGCACCCACATTGACAAAGTTATTACCAATCAGAATCGTTGACAGAAGACGATGCGGGTCGTCTTTCATCTTTTTGATTAGCCGATTGGCGGCCCCTTTTTGTTTGGCAAGATGGATGGCTTTTGCCTTGCTGATGGAAAATAAGGCGGTTTCAGCGGAAGAGAAAAATCCGGAGAGCAAAAGCAAAACAATTAAGCTTAAAACTTGATCAGATAGCATGAATGCTGTTTAACCTAACCTTCGGTTAGAGCACCTGTCAACCGCTCCCCCGAGCACAACGCCACGAATCGGGAGTGTGCCGATCAATAAATCGCAAGCGGTATAGAGCTTGCCAAAAATTATATTTGGAGTTGGAATCTAAAGTAGATGAATCCAAGTCTTCCAATTTGCTAATATAATGTTATTCCCTGACAGTGTCAATTGAGATATCTTTTGAAAACGAATCATTGCATGCAATTGAACACCGCTCAAATAAAAACCTTTAAATAATTAGACGCTGGGACAACAACTTCACTGTTAAATCAGTGAGGGTCGCCTGCGCTGACGCTTGGTGCTGAAACCGATCAAAAAGCCCACAATCAGTACCGCCGAACCGGCTAGAAACCATTTAATGGTGTAATTCATCTCCATTTTGCTCACCTGCTCCTCAAGCTTTTGAGCTTTCTCGGTTTGTTCGGCCAGCTGTGAAGTCACACGTTCGTAATTGGCTTTTAGGGTTATAAATTCGCTTGCTTCTGATTTCAAGGTCTTGAATTCGGTGTTCGTTTTTTGCAGCTGTTGTTGGGTGGTTTCAAATTGTGTTCTGAACTTTTCGTTTTCAGCCTTCAGCCTGTTGTTTTCCTCGATTAAGGAGGCGGCCTGGGCCATCAAATTTTTATGTTTGCTCTGCAGGTGCTCGAGCCTGAGGCGATGTGTTGGTTCAGGGGCGAGATAACGGCTGAGCGCCCAACCGTCTTTGCCATCGGCCGTTTTGACCTGCGACCATTCATCTCCTTTTTTAACCACATCAACGCTCTGCCCGGATTCGAGCACTGCCAGTATTTTGTTTTCGGTGCTCGGCCCGGATCTTAATGTTATTCTCAAATTGTCAGAAATATACATGGTTTCCGCCTGTATTGTCGTAGCAAACAAACATACTATCAGCAACACCCCGCATACTCCGAATCGTTTGAACAAATCATACATAACAGGCCCTTTCAGAATCAATTTTTTGAGCATTCATTAACCGCCGGACAAACGGATTGAATGGGTCGCCGGAAAACGTTTCGACTATTGAGCGTTTTATTTAGGCAACCCGCTGCACCGCAAACCCGAAATCATGACCAGAGGTATGCAAAGCGGTATAACCGGTCCGCAACGTTGGAAAACCCGATTTGTCGGGGCCGGACAGCGCTCTGAGTTTCATTTTACAATATTCTGCTAAATTAGTAAAATTTGATCATAACACCTTTAAATTCATTGACAAATGTGTTAATTTTGACTTTACTGTTCGACATTCAATCCAATTCACCGGTTTTTTCGATTCGTTTCGTTTAAACCCGTATCGATGGTGGTGTTTCGATATGATCGCTTATGATCTGCAATGTGTCGACGGCCATGCGTTTGAAGGCTGGTTTGAGGACAGCGAGGCCTATAAAAGTCAGAAAAAAAAGGGCCTGGTCGCCTGTCCGGTATGCAATAGCACCCGTGTGTCCAGGATACCCTCAACGTTTGCCATTAAATCCTCGCAGATCTCTAAAAAGGTTTCGCGCGAGGAAAAATATCTGAAAAAAGTAGGCAAAGAAATAGTTGATTTTGTTCATAAAAATTTTGACAATGTCGGCTGTGATTTTGCAAAAGAAGCCTTAAAAATTCATTACGGCGTCGAAAAGCCCCGCAACATCCGCGGTGTCAGTACCAAAGAAGAAGAAAAAATGCTCAAAAAAGAGGGCATTGAATTCCTGAAAATCCCCATGCCGGAAAGACCTGACACTGACGCTTAACCGCTGAACACCTTGACATCCACCTATCACATTTTATACCAGCGCACGGACGGCCGCTTCGGCAAGCTCGAGCAGAAAGGCCGGATAAAAACCCAGGCCGACCAAGGCAAAGATCAATAAACCCGCAAGCAGCTTCAGCGGTGGCGACAACTGCAGTACAGGCAGCGATGCGTTCGGTTTGAGCAGATAGGCGGCTTTTAATACCAGCAGGTAGTAATAAAGGGAAATCAAAACATTAATCATGGCAATCAGGACCAGCGTGAAGTAGCCCTGCTCCATGGCGGCCAGAAAGACAAAGAGCTTGGCGCTGAAACCGATGGTTGGCGGAATACCGGCCAGGCTGAAAATGGATACCATCAGGGCCATTGCCAGGAGTGGAGAGCGCTGGTGCAGTCCGGCCAATTCTTCAATCCGGATATTACGCCCATCATCGGCCACCTCAACGATCACCAGAAAGGCGGTGAACTTCATGAGCAATAAGGCTGCAGCATAAAAAATAACGGCGCCATAGCCGAACGGGTTCATACTTAATATACCGATCAACAGGTATCCGGCATGGGCGACCGTTGAGTAAGCCAGCAACCGTTTTATGTCCTGCTGGACAATGGCAGCCAGATTGCCCACCGTCATCGAAACGATCGCAAGCACAACCAGAGCATGTGCCAGGTAATTGCCGGCGGCAGCGCTGCCGGCAGGGGCGATCATACGGATAAGAAGGGCAATGGCGGCCACCTTAGAAGCCGTGGCGATATAAGCCGTCACCTGGTTGGTGGCGCCCTGGTAAACATCCGGCGCCCAGAAATGAAACGGAAAAACCGCCAGTTTGAAAAAAAACCCGCTGAGCGTCAGCAGCAGCCCGAGGATGACAATTGGCTTGTCGATCACGGCGGGAATCACCCGAAACATATCATCAACATGAGCCACCTGGGTTGTCGCGTACAGTAAAGCCAGCCCGAAAAGCATCACTGCCGATGCGGTGATACCGATCAGAAAATATTTGATACCGGCTTCGACGGCCAGGTCTTTATCTTTTCTCAAAGCAACCAGAATGTAGAGGGAATAACTGGAAAGCTCAAGGGATACGTACATCGCCAACAGGTGCACGCTGCTGACCAGCATGATCAGCGCCAGGGTGCAGACAAACAGGAGCAGATAAAAATCCGAATGGTGCTTTTCGCGGATTCCTCGGACATTCGGGCACAGGCAAACAATCAAAAACAGCCCCAGAGCCAGCAAAACCTTGAATACCTGTGAAAACAAATCAATCTGATAGGCACTGGAAAAAAGAAGGCCTTCTGATCGAACCGCCAGCAGACAAACCAGCACACCGCCGGCTGCCAGCAACAATGCGCTGAAATAATCACGCCTGGAATTTTCAGGCCCCAGCATTGACAGCGCCAGAAACCAAAGGCTGACCAGAAGATAATATAGTTCAGGACTGAATATCATCCACTTCATCAGGGTAGCCCGTTAATAAATGGAATGGTCGCCGTATCGATGACATCAAACAGCAGCGACGGAAAAAGTCCGAAGAACACCAGAACGGCAATCAGAATCATACGCGGTATCCCCAGCCGAAAGGGTACGTCCGGCAACAGCTCATATTTTGTGTTTTTCGGGCCATAAAATGTTTTTTGCACGACTCGCAGCATGAACAGGGCGCTGATGACCAGGGCTGCAACGGCCATCACGCCGCGAAATGGATAGACCCTGAAAGCCGAGATAAACACCACCAACTCTCCCCAGAAGCTGGCCAGACAGGGAATCCCCATACTGGCCATGGCCGCTACGATAAAATAGGTCGAGGCCACGGGCATAATTCGGCTGAGACCTCCCAGTTCGTCAATAGCCTTGGTATGGGTTCGATCGTAAATATAGCCCACCGAGGAAAAGAATAAAGCCGTCATCACCCCATGGGCAAACATTTGAAAAATGGCGCCGTTCAGGCCATCAACGCTGACGGTCGACAATCCCAGGCCGACAATGCCCATGTGAGAAACACTCGAATAGCCGATCACATATTTCAGATCGGTCTGGCGCAAGCCGGCCAGGGCGCCATAAATGATACCCACTGCGGCCAAAGAGGCCATCAACGGAGACCAATATTGCCATCCTTGCGGACACAGAAAAATAGCCACCCGCAAAACACCGAAGGCACCGATCTTCATCAAGACGCCGGCGTGAACCATGCTGACCGCGTGGGGGGCGGCGACATGTCCAATCGGCGACCAGGTATGAAAGGGCCAGACAGCGGCCAGAATGCCGAAACCCACGAAAAGCAATATAAACGCAAATTTTTCCTGGTCGATGCTAAAAGTTCCCGGCTGCATTAGCGAAACGATGTCAAACGTATTCAGGCCGGATTTGACGAAAAGATAAACGATCGCCGGTAAAATCAGCGCGCTTCCAGCCAACAGGTACAGCGTTAATTTCATGGCGGCATATTCTTTGCGGGTCGTCCCCCAGACGGCGATCAGCAAATACATCGGAAACAATGACACATCGTACCAGACAAAAATGAAAAACAAATCCATGCTCATAAAGAGCCCGAACACACCGCTGACCAAGACAAAATACAGCAGGTAAAACTCTTTGACGCGATTTTGCATTTCCCACATCGTCAGCACACCGGTAAAGAAAACAATACCGGTCAGTAGCAAATTGGGAAGATTGATACCATCGGCTGCATTGAAATAGGTGATGCCCAGGGGCTCGACCCACACGACTTTTTCGACAAATTGAAGCCCCCCCAGGTTTTTGTCATAGGCCAGAAACAAATACAGGGATAGTGCCAGCGTAATTCCCGAAAAAACCACCGCCGTCCATTTGATGGCCTGTGAATGGCGCTCGGGTGTAAACAGCATCGTCACTATGCCAATTAGGCAACTCAGCAGGATGCATGAAAGATATGGAAATTCGGCGAAGGCCATATTCATCAAACTTACTTCCTTCAGCAAAAATGATTAAGGAAATTCACCCCATCAATATTGCGTCTATCGGCACTGTCGATAGATGAAAATTTGATTACATACGAAATTCGAATATCGAAATGCAAAATGGTTCGACCTGCCGTTCGACAGGCTCACGGTCCTGAGCACCGTCGATGGACTCACCACCCTGAGCTTTGTCGAAAGGCAAATACGAATATCAAATGACCTAAAATCTAAACCGTTTTGAGCATTCGTATTTCAGATTTTGAATTTGTTTCGAATTTCGTGCTTCGTACTTCGGATTTTTAGAGCCCATTTATTATTCGATAAATCAAAATATAAAATACAGTGCCAACAGTACGAGCACGATGAAAATTACCAGTAATCGGTATTGCAACATTCCCAGATGCAGACGGGATAAAACCCGTCCGCTATTAATGGTTGCTTTGCTCAGACCGTCAATACTGCCGTCGATGACATGGTCGTCATTTTGCTTACACAGTTTAGCCAGCCCTTTATCAACAATATATTTCAAACACAGGCGATAAAAATCGTCGATATACCAGCGCTGCGCAAAAAGGGTGTTCAGCGCCGGAACCTTTTCGACAAACCCCACCCGGGCAGCACTCCGCCGACCGAATTCCAACCAGGCCAATCCTACCCCCGCCGCCGCTATCGCCAGAGCCACAAAGGGCAGCCAGGCATGGTGGGCAGCGTCCTGCGCATCGACTGCCGGCTGCCCGGCAATAAACTGATCCAGCTGTTGCTGATATAATCCCAGCACCACTGTGGCTGCCGCCAAAATGATAAGGGGCCAGGCCATTGCCATGTAATGGGTGGCGCTGTGATCGCCGCTGTGGCTGTGAGCTGCAGCACCTGAACCCTGATGTCGCCGGGAGCGGGGAAATATAAGAATGAAAATCAGTCGAAATGCATAATAGGCCGTCAAAAAAACACCCAGTAGTCCTGCCACAAGCCAGATAGGGTTGTTTAAATCCGCCAGCGCAGCCATAATTAATTCTTTGCTGAAAAATCCGGACAGCGGCGGTAGGCCGGCCAGAGCGGCGGCGGCAATAATAATGCAGATCGTCGGGATTTTCTGACTGCGCCCGCCGCGGTCGCTGATTTCAAAAATATCGTTGGATTCATATGCGTGGATAAATACGCCGGAACATAAAAAGAGCAGGGCTTTAAAACCGGCGTGGGTGGTCAGGTGATAAACGCCGGCGAAATAGCTGCCGGCTGCCAGACCCATGATCATAAAGCCCAGCTGGCTGATGGTCGAATAGGCCCACACCTGCTTGATATCCCGACTGACCATTGCCATGGTCGATGCCATCAGCATGCTGATGGTGCCGATTACCAGAAAAATCAGCATGGCGGTGGTCGAGAGGCTAAAGTACGCAAAAAGGCGCGCAAACAAATAAACACCGGCGGCAACCATGGTGGCCGAGTGCAGCAGGGCACTCACCGGAGTTGGGCCTTCCATGGCATCCGGCAGCCATGTCAGCAGCGGAAATTGAGCGCTTTTACCGATAATGCCGCCAAAGATCAGCAGGGCCGAAAGGGTAATGAGGCCCGCCGACATCTGAGTCTGAATGCGGGGCCCGTTGATGTCAAGGATGTTCAAATTGCCCAGGTGCATCAGCACCAGGAGCAATCCAATAAAGAAGGCCACATCTCCGAGCCGGGTCATCACAAATGCTTTTTTCCCGGCCTCGGTGGCACTGAATTTATCGTACCAGAAACCAATCAACAGATAAGAGGAAAGCCCGACCAGCTCCCAGAAAATATAAAGCTGCAACAAAGTGGGGGCTAGCGTCAGACTCATCATGGCCCAGGCAAAAAGGGACATAAACGCGTAGTAACGGGAAAACCCGGGATCCCCGGCCATGTAACCGACTGAATAGACCTGAACCAGGAAACTGATCACCGTTACCACAACCAGCATCAGCAAACTGACCGGATCCAGCAGGTAACCGAAGGGAATCTGAATGTCTCCGGTAACAACCCAGCGAAACGTGATCGTAATCGGGGAAGTCAGCCCCCAGTGTTTGACCAGCAAAAAAATCGCGCATATCAATGACACACCAATTGCGGCGATCGACAAGCCGGCCGAAATCCGTGGCCAGGCGCGGACAAACACCATAATAATGATGAATGCCGCCAGCGGCAGCAGCGTGGTCAGCGTGGCCGCAATCACGGTTGGGTCGTTTATTCCGATTGTCGTCATCTGTGTGCTTTCAATTCTTTATTATTCTACGAGACCCATACCCGAGTGTCGGGTTTCTGGCCCCTGACTACTCGTCACTGGCTCCTGGCCAGAAGCGAGAAGCAAGAAGCCAGCAGCCAAGCAACTTGACACCTTGGTTTTTGGCAATTTGGAACTTAGAACTTAAAAGCGGCTTATTTAAGCAAATTATACCTTGCCGGATCAAAAGAACCGGTTTTCCGATACGCGTATATAATCAACGCCAGTCCGACGGACACCTCGGCGGCAGCCACCGCCAAAATGAAAAGCACAAACACCTGACCTTCCAGGTGCTGCCAGCGCAGTGCCGCAGCGACAAACGCAATCGAGGCGCCATTCAACATAATTTCAACCCCCAGCACCATCATGATCAGGTTGCGCCGGACCACGACACAAAAAATCCCCATCAGAAAAAGGATCCCGGCTAAAATGAGTACATGGCCAAACGGAACAATCATGACGTGTCCTTTTTGCGCCCTAAATACAGGGCGCCAACCAAAGCCACCAACAGCAATAGTGAGATCATCTCAATTGCCAGCCAGTGTCGCTGAAAAAGGTATTCACCAAAGATCTCAGGCCTGGCCAGCGCTAATTCCAGCGTAATCTGACTACCGGGGGCAGCGGAAATAATTACCGCACCGATTACCAGATAGACCACTGCCATCAGCGCAACAGGCAACCATTGTCGCAGCGGAAACAATTTTTCTTCATCAGAGGCCGCTTTGACCATCATAATAATAAACAAAAATAAGATCATGATGGCACCGGCATAAATGATGACCTCAAGCACTGCCAGAAAAGGGGCGCCGAAAAGGTAAAACATCATGGCGCTGCCAAAAAACGAAAAAACCAGATACACCACGGCATGAACCAGGTTGCGCCGGGTAATCGCCAGACCCGTGGTCACAACGATTGCGACAGCCAGAATGTAGAATATGAAAGCATAGAGGGTCATACTTTTAAAACCAGAGAACAGAGTTCAGACGACAGAGACCAGAGGCCAGATGTACATCGTAATTATCATTTTTTCTGTCTTCAGACTTCTGTCTTCTGTCATCTGAATCATGGTAGATTACTCTTTACATTAACCGGTTTCTCCTCTTTTAGGTGCTCGCCTTTTTTGCCAACGTCGGTCGTCACACCGGCATATCTGTAAAAATTGTATTCTTTATCTTTGCCCGGGTGGTCGACCAGTAGATCTTTTTTCTCATACACGAAAGCCAGGATGTTATTTTTGCAGTTTTCAAACTGCGGGGTCAGCTGTATGGCCGAGGTCGGGCAGGCTTCTTCACACAGGCCACAATAAATACAGCGTGCAAAGTTGATGCGAAACCATTCCGCATAGCGGCGACCGCCCTCTTTTTCGGCAGATTGCATGGAGATGCAACTGACCGGACAAACCGCCGAACACAAATAACAGGCCACGCAGCGTTCAGCTCCGTCTGGATCCCGGGTCAAAATGATGCGGGCCCGGCTGCGCGAAGGTAGCGGGCGTTTGTATTCTGGATATTCTTCCGTTATGGGCTTGCGAAACAGATGTTTGAATGTTGTGGCAAAACCGATCGCAAGCGCTTTAACGGCTTCAATTGCTTCGGCCATAATTATTAAAATTCCATTTCAAGTTACTGTTAGGGATAATCGGCCTCTGGCTTTTGGCGGCTGGTCTCTGGCCGCTGGCTTTTAGTCCTGAATTCATGCCAGTTGCCAGCCGCGAGCAGCCAGAAGCAACTGCCTATTTATTATATGAGCAAAATTGCTCCCGTCACCACGATGTTAATCAGTGCTAATGGAATGAGCACCTTCCAGCCCAGCGCCATCAGTTGATCATAACGCAGACGCGGCAGCGTTCCGCGAACCCATATCATCATCAGCGCCACCAGAATCATTTTGATAAAAAGCCATACCGGTGCCGGCAATACCGGACCCCGCCATCCTCCCAGAAACAAAATCGCCACCAAGGCACCCAGCACCTGCAAATGAACATATTCGCCCAAAAAGAACAGACCGAAGCGGATACCGCTGTATTCGGTGTGATAGCCGGCGCCCAGCTCATTTTCGGCTTCGGGCAGATCAAACGGAATCCGCTTGCTTTCCGCCATGGCACTGATCGTAAAAATGACAAATGCAAAGGGCTGAACGATGATAAACGGGTAATTTGCCTGGGCATTGACGATATCCACAATGCTGAAGGAATCGGCCAGCATAACGATCGGCACCAGGGAAAGACCCAGGGCAAGCTCGTAGCTGATCATTTGAGCCGCACCCCGAATTCCTCCCAGCAGGCTGTATTTCGAGTTGGAGGCCCAGCCTCCCATGGCAACGCCGTAAACCCCTAAGGCTGAGAGCGCAAAAATATACAGCAGCCCCACATTGAGGTCTGCAATCACGAGCGGGATTTGCCGGCCCCAGAGGTTTAATTGACTGCCGAATGG
>JASFNW010000106.1:0-17972 GCA_050116835.1 Desulfobacterales bacterium | reverse complement strand
AATGATGGCGTAGGGAACAGGGCCCCAGCCGCTGTAGTAGTATTTGTGATCGGGTAAAATTTGATAGGTTTCAAATAATTTGGTAATTTCTTTGCTACGTTCCAAATTACCGTATTTAAGGCTGATTCCTCCAGGAAGCTCCAAATCAACAGCCACGCCCAACGCGGGTAAAAGGACGCTGACGGCGATCATCAGCACCGCTTTTATGTGAAATGTTGAATTTGCCCTTTGCATCCGTCTGTTCCTTTCCACATGAATTTTAACCCGTTGGGCAGGTTAAGGGCGAAGCATAGTCGACGATGGCTTTGCCCTGAAGTGCCTTGCATATGAAAGCTTCCGCCTCGTGAAAATCCAGGCTGTAATTTAGGCAACCGGCCCCTGTAAGGCTTTTTGGGCCAGCAAACAATTCGTTTGATCCCGGTTCAGTTTTTGTGTAATTCTTATACTAACACGCCATGTGGGCATGTCAATTTGTGATGTTGCTTAACCCCTGCCTATGAATTTTAGAGCATGAACTATCTGGCGCATCTATATCTGGCCAAAGATTCCACTGAAACCATGATCGGTGGTATTCTGGGGGATTTTGTCAAAGGCAGCGCAAAAGATAAATACCCGCATAAGATCAAGAAGGGAATCGAGCTTCATCGTAAAATCGACAGCTATACCGATTCCCACCCGAGGACGCGGGCCAGCCGAAGGCTATACCGGTCGCCGTGGCGCCGCTTTGCCGGTATCATCGTTGATCTGTGTTATGACCATTTTTTATATCGTCACTGGTCGAAATTTACGGAAACCCCTCTGACGCCATTTATTTTATCCGCCTATGACATATTGAAAACGCATCAGGCGATACTTCCCGAACGCCTGCAGTCCATTATTCCTTTCATGATCCGTGATAACTGGCTGGGTTCCTATGGAATGTTGGACGGTGTTGATAAGGCTTTGCAACGGCTGTCCAAAAGAGTGAGCAACGGCGATCGTCTGGCCGGTGCGATCGATGAGACAAAGGTTCATTACTTGGAACTGGAGGCCAATTTTCTGATTTTTTTCCCCGACCTCATCCGCTTCGTAAACGATATTAAAAACAGCAATGACTGACACGCTGCCCAACCGATTCCGGTTGCCCTAACCTTCTCTGGACTTGTCACGTCATTATAGGACTAATTTCAGAGTCCGCTTAGCATTTCAATTACGATATCGGCCATGAGTGAGTGACCGGCTTGATTGGGATGCAGGCCATCATCCAGGAAGTATTCTTCGATGGGATTGCCGGCATTATCCAAAAATGGGCGGTGGAAATCCAGACAGGCCACCTCATTTTGCCCGGCGGCCAGTTTCAGAGCTTTAACCAGCAGCCTCAGCTGCTCCACAAGCCGCGCATAGCCGCCTGCAGGTCCGGCGAAATCCTGCAGATGCGCTTTTTCCATTAGGATAGGGGGTGGAAGACCCACCAGGGGAATAATGTCATGGTGCGTGGCCTGGCAGGCCATTGTAAAAATATTGGCCCGGATCAACTTCGCGTCCAGATCCCACCACAAATCGTTGGTGCCGCCCATAATAAGGACCGCATCGGCCTGATGTTGAACCACCGCGGGGTAAAAGCGACCCAGCAGCCCGCCGGTGGTGTCCCCGCCAATGCCGCTGTTAATCACGTTGATTTTCAAGCGATCGGCTACCTGGTACGGCCAGGTTGACGTGCGGTCCAAGTCAGACGCTTCTATCAGGCTGTCTCCATGGCAAATCAAAGTCTTGATGACGTGTTCCATATTTCGTGTTTTCGTGGTGTTTCAGGTTATTTACGCCATTTTGAAAGAATATTCTTAACCTGTTGCAACAGCGGTTTTCGGATACGGACCTTTAAATAGAGGTCACCTGCCCGACCGCTGCCTTTACCGCCTTCACCCATGCCCGCCAAGCGGATGGTCTGATCGGCTCTGGTGCCGGGTGGAATTTTAACCACCAGTTTCTTGTTTTTCTTGCGTAAATAGTAGGCATACGGTCCACCCTGACGAGCGAGTTCAGAATCCAGCCAGACCGTATCGTGGATGTCGGCACCGTCTTCCGGAAATTCTATTCCGCTAAATTGCTTTAACAAAAAGCGGGTAAGCTTGCCGGCGCGCCCATGCAGGGGGTGACCGCTACGATTCATCCCCCCGGTGTGATGGGGCATCTTAAAAAAATAGCCTTTAGCAAAAAAACCGGGTTTTTGAAACTCATAACGTCGATACCCCTGTCCGTAAAATTCTTTGAAAATTTCGTCAAAACCTCTTAATCCAAACGCCCGGGCCATCTGCTCTAATATTTGATTGATATCAGAGCCGCTGAAAATATCCTGTTCGGAGTAATTTTGTCTGAACTGGCTGTATGCGGATGAACCGAATTGCCGTCGCAGTGTGTCGTAATCACGACGCTTGTCTGGGTCCGATAAAACCGCATAAGCTTCATTGACGCTTTTCATTTTTTCGGCCGCTGCCGGATTCTTGTCGTTGCGGTCCGGATGATATTGGAATGCAAGTTTGCGATAGGCACCCTTGATCTGCTTGGCGCCAGCATTCTGATCCACGCCTAAAATTTGATAATAGTCATTTTGAGACATTAATCCTGTCCACCCTTCAGTCGAGCGAGCTGCAACCTGTGAAAAAGATTTTTAAACAAGATCAACTGTTTTCGGTCAACTTGGACTTGTAGCGTCGGGCATCACGACAGCCGTCTTTGTTACCCAGGCGACATGCGGTATTGGCATTTTCAAAGGCTTTTTGAAGGTCTCCCTTATTGAAATACACCCGACCGCGCATATAATGAGCCCAGCCGTTATCGGGTTTCAGCTCTATGGATTTGTTCAGATAATCCAGGCTTTCATCAAATTTATTGCGGCGCATAAACAGCCAGCCGAGGTTATCATATGCCGGTCCGTATTCAGGATTTATTTCCACCACCCGATTCAAATCCCTTGTGGCATTCTCAAATTGCTCCATCCGAATATAGGTGCGGGCCCTCCAGAAATAGGCTTCATAATTTTGCGGGCTGCTCTCAATAGCCAGATTCAGTTTATCCAATGCTTTTTTTAGACGATTCTCTTTGTAATCGTCATATCCCTTGCGCAGGTTCCTTTGCGCCTGGCGGGCCTGCCTGTTTCGGGGCTGCCGTTCTTTTTTTATCTGCCCCCAGATTGATTTGCCGTAGTCCACAACGTCATCGACCAGCTCGGAAGCTTTTTTCAGGGGTTGCGTTAACACGCCCTGCTTTATGCCCAGGGAAACGTAAACACCAACGGCAATCAATGCACATAACACCACTACAAAGACCCCGAAGGCCAGATAATCTTTGCGGCCCTTCTCCATCGGCCTGGTGGTCAATACCGGAAACGCTTCATATTTCAGCTTGCGGCCTGACGTGTCCGTCGTAGCCGGTGCAGGAGGCTTTTCGGTCAGCACTTCAACCCGCCCGGTCTCCTGCTCGATGTTCAGTTTTGCCCCGCAGTGGCGGCAAGTTGTCTGGGTCTTCTGCGCAACCATGCCGTCCGCGGGAACATCGCCGGTGGTTTTGCATTCCGGACATATGTACTGCATATGCATCTCCTAAGGGGTCGTCGGGCCAGCTGGCTCAACTCACATCCAAACTAATATAATACGTATATGATCTTCTGTCTTCTATCAACCGGGTTAGCGGATCCGGCGGTGGCTGCTCATGCGACTTCTTTTTTCTCTTTGACCAGATAGATTCCAGGGAGGCTGATCAGGGTCACCAGACCCTTTACGATGATGTTGGCCCAAAAAATGGACCAGACCACCGAATGCGGCAGTGTGAAACCAAATGCCAACCAGCAAAAAATCAGGCTGTCCGTGGGAATGCTGACCGCATTGCTGGAGAGCACCCGCGCCCATTGGTATCGTTGCGTAATATGTGCCACCCAGAAGTGATACACTTCGGTATCGATGAGCTCGGCGATGACTTCGGCAGTGATACTGGCGATAACAATTCGCCACACCGGACCCAAAATACGCTCAAATTCCCGGCCCAACCCCCAAGCGGCGTCCTGTGGCAGCCAGGCGGCAAATTGAAAGAAAGCTGCCATAAACAGATTGATGCCAGCCGCCAGAATGATGACGGTGCGGGCAACTTTTTTCCCCAGCTGTTTATGGACCAGGTCGCGAATGGTAAACGTCAGGGGATAAATAAATGTACCGGCGTCAATACTGAAGCCTGCGACCCGGGCAATTTTAAGGCTACCGATATCCGACAGCAGCTGGGCGGCAATATACACGGCAATAATGACCACTGCTGATGTGGCGATGGGATTAGCGGCGCCGGGCTTTGATAATTTTTTGTCCATGCGAAATTCAGCGAATCGCTTCAGATGGAAAATTAGGGCTCAGCATATCTGGAGATTACCAGCCAGGCTTTGGCGTCAAATTTAAGGGCCGTATCCGTTAGCAGCTCCTGCGCTTCTGTGCGTGAGACGAGCAGAATCTCAATCAGCTCTGAAGCCGTGTTTTCTCTGGTTGATGGCACGCCTTCACAGTCCACATACACCATGGCCACGGATTCGTCGGTCATGCCGGCAGATGAATAAATCGGCGGACTGATCTTGATGAATCGCCTGACGGTTAAACCGGTTTCTTCCATCAATTCGCGTCGGGTGGCCTGTTCGACGGATTCACCCGAATCGACTAACCCGGCGGGAAATCCGTATTCATAGTCATTTAACGGCACCCGATATTCACGCAGGATGACCATTTTGTTTTCGACGACGTGAAACGGCACGATCACCACCGCATCCGGCTGCCGGTAATCTCCGGAGACGCATTTGGGCGCTTTCTGGCGGGTGACAACCTGCCAGGATTTTTTTTCCCCGGTTCTGGCGGTATAGGCTATATCAAACAAATTTAACCAGCGCCCGGCGGTCCGTTTCTTCGAGCCCTTAATTTTTATGTCCATGGGGTTTATGGCTTTCGATATTCAGATTTGATTTGTCAGACCGTCCCAGCTGTTTCCGGATCGCTGCGGTCAGGATGGCGCTTCACCTGTTTTGCGAAGTAAAAGGGCCCAGTCTTCATCCACCATGTTTTGAATCTGTAAGATATCCGCTTCACTCAGATGCGCAAAGCGCTTCTGGGTTTGCAGATAGTCCTTTATCGGACGATTGCCCTTATAATTGAGGGTGTAGCGAATGCCGTCTTCGATTTCGTAAAGCGGAAATATATTGGTCTGTACGGCCAATCGAGCAATTCTAACCGACATCTCCGAAGGTGCGCCCCATCCGGTCGCACAGGAGGCAAAAATATGAATAAACCGCGCACCGCCTTTGCTGGCCTTGGCCTTTTCAAATTTGGCCATCAGGTCTTCCGGAAAGGCAATGCTGGCGGTAGCGGCATACGGAATCCGGTGGGCGGCCATGCTTTCCATGATATTTTTTTTGCGGGTCTTTTTCCAGTTCTGTCCGGGCGTGGTGGTCGTGCGCACGCCAAATGGGGTTGAAGAGCTGCGCTGTACGCCGGTGTTCATATAGGCCTCGTTGTCGTAACACACAAAGATGCAATCCGCATTGCGTTCCACTGCGCCGCTCAGCGACTGGAAGCCAATGTCAAACGTGCCCCCGTCACCGGCCCATGAGACGACGGTGGTTTCGGTGTCGCCTTTAAGATCCAAAGCCGCACGCACCCCGCTGGCTGCAGCACCGGCAGTGGCAAAAGCCGTATGCAGGACGGGAATCTTTACGGCCGATTGCGGATAGGGTCCCACAATGATTGAGGCGCAACTGGCCGGGATGACCATTATGGTTTTTTCACCCAACACCTTCAGCGCAAACTTCAGGGCAATGGCGGCGCCACAACCCGGGCATCCCAGATGGCCCGGGTTAAAATAGTTTTCTTTGGTTAAGCCGGGTTGTTCCATGATGCAACCGTTTCCGGATCAAGTCCGATCCATGTGTTTTCTGTTAGCGGGCTATCATTATTTTTGGTTTGCCAGTAAATATCCTCAATCGTCTCTAGGGTGACATCACGTCCCCCCAGGCCGGCCACGTAGCCAAAAATCTGCGGTGGCGATTCTGCCCCGTACATGGCAGCACGAGTTTCCTGGGCAAATATGCCGCTGGCACCGAATGAACAGTTGCGATCCACCACCGCCACTTTTTGCTTGCCGTTGAGGATCTGCCTGAAAGTATCGACGGGAAAAGGGCGAAACATTTTCAGTTTTAACAGGCCGGCGCGTTCACCGGCCGCGCGCAGGCGCTCCACCGCCTGGCGACAGGTACTGACGGTCGTGCCGGCAGTTACAAAAATAATATCGGCATCTTCACACTGAACCGCTTCAGCAAGGCGAGGGCGACGGTCAAAAATGCGGTTAAAATCCTCGGCCAGACGGTCAACCATTTGCGGAATCTGTTGCATGGTGGCCTGGATATTGTACCGCATTTCCATGTAGGCCTGCGGGGGCACAAATTGATTATAGGCCGCAGGATTTTCAGTGTCGAGCTGAAAGCGCGGCCGCAACGGCGGCAAAAACGCGTCCACCAATTTTTGATCGGGGATATCAATCGGTTCATAAGTGTGGGACAGAAAAAAGGCGTCCAAAACGACCATCACCGGCAGGTTGACCGATTCGGCCAGACGATAGGCCAGCAGAGTCGTATCGAGGACATCCTGACCGTCTTCGCAATACAGCTGGATCCAGCCGGTATCGCGCTGGCTAAGGCTGTCGGTTTGATCCAGCCAGATGTTCCATCCGGGCCCGAGTGCGCGGTTGACATTCGCCATGACGACAGGCAGGCGGGCAGCCGATGCCCAGTGCAACAGCTCATGCATGTAGGCCAGGCCATGTGAAGAGGTGGCGGTGAAAGCGCGAACACCGCTGCTGGCCGCACCGATGACGGCAGCCATGGCCGAGTGCTCGCTTTCCACACAGATAAAACGGGCGTCCAGTGTTCCATTGGTGCAGTATTCGGATATCTTTTCAACAATATGGGTTTGCGGTGTAATCGGGTAGGCCGCCACCACCTGAACCTTTGCCAGACGCACCGCTTCTGAAACCGCCTGACTGCCTTCAGTGACCTGTTTCATTCACCTTCCTCCTTTAACGTCATGGCATTGCGGGGACATTCCGTCACGCACAGGCCGCACCCTTTACAGTAGTCCATATTGATCGTGCGCCGCTCATTTTCGATGACCACCGACATATCGGGACAATACAGACGGCAATAATCGCATGCATTGCAGATGCCGCAGTTAAAGCACCGCTGGGATTCCGCCAATACCGCCTCTTGTGAAAGCTCTGCCGCAACCGGTAAAAAAGACCGAATCCGATCTTCGGCAGGCGCGCTCGGTGCGCTGAGCCGTGCCGCGGTTTTAAAATAATGGGTGTTGATCTCATCGGCGGAAACGATATGTGGATTGCGCTCTTTGCGCGCATGGCCCAGATATATGGCCATGGAGACAGCGGGTCCCGGGCCGACCTGGCAGTTGGCCAGGGTCTCGTGAATGGCATCACCACCGAATTTAAAGTAGCTATCCAACGCAATGGCAGCCTGTTTGCCGGAGGCGATGGCATCGCTGACGCTTTTGATGCGATTGGTCAGGTCACCGCCGTATATCGTGGGCAGATTCGATGTGACCAGTGTGCAGTGGCTCAAACGTATGGCGGCACGATCATCGCGCGGCCCCTGCAGCCAGGTCTCGGCCGGTTCGGCACCGATGGCGGTAAAAATATAATTGACCTGTAATGTTTCAACGCTATCTCCGGCCGGCACGACCCGGGCGCGTCCCTTGATTTCGGTGGCGCTGCCCTTCATTTTTTGCAGGTGAAGGGTCAATAATGAATCTGGGTTTGGCCGGTTGCCGGCAGCGTCTGTAATGGCCACCGGCGCTAAAAGCGTCTTAAGTTTGACACCTTCGTCCAAGGCCATTTCCACCTCGGGATCAAAGGCGGGCATATCCGCTCTGCGACGGCGATAGACGATGATGGGTTCAACCCCCAATCGCGCCAGCGAACGCGCCACATCAATTGCGGTGTTCCCGCCGCCGATAACGGCAGCTTTGCCCGTCAGAGAAACGTTTTCGTCCAGCCGCAAACGGTTCAAAAACTTCAGCCCGTCCATGGCCTTGTGCGCACCTTCAATTTTAAGATCAATTGACCGCCCGTAACCGCAGGCGATGAAAAGCGCATCATACCGGGTTTTGAAGCTTTCCAGCATTTCAGAGGACACCGCGGTGCGGCAATGGATGCCGACACCCAGGTCTTTGATACGATCGATTTCTTTTTTTAACACTTCTGGTGGCAACCGATAGGCCGGTATGCCCCAGCGGAGAATCCCGCCGGGCACGGCCGAGGCTTCAAAAACATCACAACGGTAGCCCAGCAGGGATAAAAAGTAAGCCGCTCCCAGACCCGCCGGCCCCCCGCCGGCAATGGCCACTTTTTTACCGTTGGACGGTAACGGCTTAACCGCACCAGGCAGTGGCTGGGCCAGCTGAGCATCGCCGATAAATCGTTCCAGATGGTGGATGGCAATCGGCGCATCCAGCCGGGCACGATTGCAGGCATTTTCACACGGGTGAAAACAGACGTGTCCGCAAATCGCCGGAAAGGGGTTTTCGATGACAACGGTTTGCCAGGCTTCTGCGATTAAGTTCTGTGATACCAGCAGCTCAATGCGTGCAATGTCTTCTCCCAGGGGGCAGGCTGCACTGCACGGAGCGGTTTTCTCATCATACAACGGATGCACGTAGCGCCAGGAGCCGGTCTTGTTGAGCTCTGTTGAGGCCGAGGAGTGGGGCAGAAATAAAGGTATTCTGTTATCCGGTTGCTGATAATCTGTCATCTTCGCTCCGCTGTTTAATCAGGTGTTAAATCGGTCATCGACATGCATCAACGTGACCTGCCCATAGGCTTTTTGAGCCGCCTGAATATTATTGTCGGGTTTGGTGGCGATTTCAGCTTTAATCGCATTTGAAATCATGTCCAGCGGCGGTTTGTCCAACATTTTGGCAAATGCCCCGATCATGGCGGTGTTGATAATGGGATGTGTACGGGTCCCCAGGTCGCAATCGATCGCGATTTGGGTTGCATCGACCCATGCGAGACGAAAGCCTTTGTATGCTTTTTTTTTCAGCGGTGGGGCTGCGCTGTTTAACAGGATCCATCCTCCCGGCTTAAGTCCTTTGGTGACATCCACGTTGTGAAGCAGTTTAGCGTCCTGAACAACCACATGATCGGGTGTGTACACGTTATTGCGGGTCAGAATTTTCTGTTTGTCCAATCTTAAATACGCCTCAACCGGCGCACCCCGTCTTTCAACTCCGAACAGCGGAAAGGTTTGCACATCATAGCCGGCATTGAAAAAGGCTTTGGCCAGCAGAATCGAAGCCACAACCGTGCCCTGGCCGCCGCGACCGTGAAAACGAATTTCTTGCATTTTTTATCCCTGATTACGGATTTATACCGCTTGTCATTATAATGTTCCCAAAAAAGGTACCGGCATAAGTGTTGTCGTAAAAAAACGTTCTGCAATCGGAACGTTTTTTTGACAATAACTATAAACGCCAGGCGCGAATTCAAACGGCTCTCATATTATAATAAAACCATACCCCTGTCAAAGCATCGCATTGGTTTTAACAAAAACCAGGTTGTGGTCCAACCTGCCGATTAATTTGAATTTGCAGCCATAAAGCACGCTAAAGTGTTGGGCCGGATTTGCCGATATGATATCTGAATGTTGTATAAAATTGAGTGAAAATAGATTCTCATCTAATTTTATGCCAAACCGAATTGCCTAACACGTCTGATTTCATTTGCACCGAATCGATAAAACGCTTATTGCTAAAAAAAAATGCGCAATTGCGGATGTTGTTAGCGGGGGCAAAAATGGCTAATTCACGACGGCGCACGGACATAATGGATTCACCATCCGGTCGGACTGAAAAACGTTCCGGTCAAGATCGGCGCACCCAAAAATTTCCGAGATTGAAATACCTGCTATTTTCCGGCAGACGGGCCAATGTTCGCCGTAAGGAAGATTTGCAGCATACGTTCTATTTTGACCGCTACAGTTCACATCTGTTCGCAGCCATTGTTGCCATCCTGCTGCTGAGTGTTTTAGACGCCCTGCTGACACTGCATTTGATCGGCAGAGGTTCAACTGAAATAAACCCGGTGATGTCCTATTTCCTCAGATTCAGCCCCATGGTGTTCATGGGGGCAAAATATGGATTAACCTGTTTCGGCGTTCTTGTTCTGCTGCTCTTGAGAAACGTTGTGCGCAAAAGATCGATCACCCATGCCCAGAATCTCTTCTCCTATATCATCGGTGCCTTTACCACGGTAATCGTGTGGGAGCTGTATCTAATCTTTTTTGTGGCTTCCTAGCGTATCGTTCTAAAGCTGACGTTTAAAAATTTACCACGAAAGCACGAAAAAAGGAAAACACGAAAATAAATTTTATTTCGTGCTTTTTTTGCTTTCGTGTTTTCGTGGTTTTAATATCCCCACCGGTATCCTTTTTCAAGATGCTT
Organism: Desulfobacterales bacterium; assembly: GCA_050116835.1. Lineage (GTDB taxonomy): Bacteria > Desulfobacterota > Desulfobacteria > Desulfobacterales > JAHEIW01 > JAHEIW01. The sequence continues at coordinate 7,464 of JASFNW010000106.1, read as the reverse complement.
GACATTTGAGCAGTTAAGCCTATTATATAAAAAACTCGCTTAAAGGAGCCCTAAATGCCGATCTACGAATATCAATGCAAGGCCTGCTGTCATTGTTTTGAAGCCCTGGTGTTGTCATCCAAGGATCCGGAACCCGAGTGCCCTGAATGCCAATGCAAAGATGTCGAAAAGCTAATGTCGGCAGGTTGTATCAGAGCCCAGGGCCTTCCATCCGGCTCGGGTGGCTTTAACGCGCCGGCCTGCAAGCCCTCCGGCTGAGGGATTTAGCTTTTCTTTCCTCAGTTCGAGGAAATTGATACCGCTAAACGGTATCCACCTGTTCCATCACCAGATCTTTGGGCGCATTGCCTGTCGGTAAAAATCAACCCGATCGCCACCGAATTTTAAGAGCCCGCGTCAGTTTCCAGTGCATAAAAATCAATTCGATATAGATACTCAAATCCATAACGGCCTGAAGCCATACCGTGACCTGGTGGCCTGGGTGGATCGCCTGATTGGCGATGTGCGGCGCAAATACCCTGCTGACATCACCTGTCACCAGGGCTGCGACTGTGGGTGCCGCAACCTGTCGATTTTTCCCATTGAAGCCCTATCCGTATTTGTGGCGATCCGGGAACTGCCCACAGAAACAGCCGCCACCATCCGGCAACGGGCTATAGCAAACTCGATCTGGGATTGTCCCTTGCTCGAAGACCGGGCCTGCGGTTTGTATCCATTCCGGCCGATCATCTGCCGGACCCATGGCTTGCCGTTGCAGACGAAATTCAACGGGCGACCGTCCGTCGGCTATTGCCGACACAACTTTAAAAATCGGCCCGCCATTCCGCGCGATGCGGTCATTGATCTCGATGGGATCAACAATTTGCTCAGGGACGTCAATGCAGCGCTTGTGCCGTACCTTAGCCGGCAGATGCCCGCTCGTCTGTCCATTGCCGCGGCAATTCACCTCAGACTCCGTTAATCCCGAATCGCAATGTGGGACATTGAGCCTATGACCCGCGTTTTATTCGTTCAACTTCCGAAATAAATCCCACCGGGGTTTGTCATTTGTCGATGAGACCCATCTGTCACAAAGGGTCCAATGGGCGCTCGATCATCGTGTCAAAGAGCTGTATCTGCTGGATCCCTCCCTCAACGCCCATCCCGGGCTTAAACATCTGTTAAAAAAGATCAGCAAACTGAACTCAGACCGGCGTCTTGAAATCATCAGTGAAATCCGGGCCGAAACGATCGATGCCGAATTGGCCGCGCTGTTTGCGGCAGCGGGATTTTCATGGTTTGAGATCGGTCTGCAAAGCACCAATCCCCGGGCACTCCAGATCATGAACCGACCCACCCGTCTGAAGCAATTTGCGCGAGGTGCACATCTTTTAAAGCAAAACGGTATCGTACCGGCGATTGATTTAATCGTGGGGTTACCCGGGGATGACCTGCGGGGGTTCAGCCATTCGCTCGAATTTGTGGCCGAACACGACCTGGCGGATGACATTCAGGTCTTCCCGCTGCTGGTTTTGCCGGGAACCGTGCGGTTCTGTTTACCCTGGTTTCCCAGGACGCCAGGCCGGTATTTCAGGGCGATATGGAACGCCAGGTGTTCTGGTGGAAGAAAAATCGGTTTCCGGAGATGGCGGATATTTCAGTGCTGTCTGATATGGACGGCATTCTCATTGACGTTGACCGGGCCAATGAAGGGGCTGAGGACTGGCAGGACCGGTTTGCCGGGCTTGCCGAAAATATTCCCTTTATCAGCTTTGCAGATGTGCATTTGCAAAGGCGCTGGCTGATGCTGACAATGCCGGATGATTATGCAACAAAGGCCTTCAACTGGACCTGATGCCGCTAATCAAATTTTCCCGCGGCCAGTTTTGCGTGAACCGCATTGTGATCTTCCGCAGCAGGCGGCGGTTGAACCACATGCAAAATAGCCAACTCGCTCAATGCCTTAATTCCTCTTTTAAGGCCTTTGGGGATGATGATTAAATCGCCTTCAGCGGCCGGCGAGCGTTCATTTCCGGCCACGACCTCGGCCTGCCCCTCGAGAATGTACAGAATCAGATCTACCCCGGGCGAATGCACGGGAATAAACTGGCCTTCTCTAAAGTACGCCAGTACGACCTTAATATCGGTGCTATGATAGACAACGTGGGGCGAAAATATTTGTTCACCAAATGACTTCAATTTTTTTGCATTAACCTTGACGACTTCAGCCATTCAGACCTCCTATCCTGAATGCGATTGGCGCATGCCGCAAACGATAAAGAAGCGATCTTGTCGGTCAAATGAGGCTCATCAATCCAGACAATACAAGGATTGAACCGAATATACCGATTGTGATCAGAGTCTGACGTTTAATGGAAAAGAAAGTATCACACGGAACCCGGAACGAACGCTTGACGGCTTCGGCAATCGATTCCAATTCAGGCCGCTGCAATCCGGTCACTTCCTGTAAAGCAGCAATTGTGTGCAGCGTTTTAACGTTAAGCTGTCTTTCATGACGCAATTCATCCGCCCGTTGCAAGGCACGCCTGCGAATTTCTTTTTGAATCTTTGCGTCTAGTCGACTATCCATATGCCCCCCTTTTTTCAATCGGGCAGGAACCCTTCTGGGGTCCCTTGATTGTTGGCGCCAGTTTTTTCCTTGCCCTGCAGCAATGCTTCAAATATATAAGCTTGAATTTTCAATCTTACACTAATGAATAAGATAAGCGCTTGTCGTCGATTAACAACCGGCCGCTTCCAAATCAATGAGATTCGGTTGGTTTTTTGGATGCTTTCTTTGCGCGTACGGCACATCGGGACCTTCATTTGAAATTCTGCACTCAAGGGGTTTGAATGGGATTGAGAAAAAGCGCTTTCATTTTTGGCAACGAGGAATTCGGGCATCAATTTGACAAAGATCGCTATCCTGGGATCAAATCACTGAAAATTCATCAGGCGGGTAAGGTGGAGAGCTTGAACGTGAGCATTGCGGCGTCGATTGTGATGTACGAGTATGTCAAACAACACGGAAGTGGCTTTTAAACCCTCATCGCTTTGTCGATGGCTGTGTTATAATTCGATTCAAAATACTCGCGTACTATCGTTTACGCTCCGTTTTTGAATCGGATTAAACCTTGAATTTGATTTGGCCCGAATTACAGTTCGATGGATTCGCCGGGATTCATGACGGTTACCTTGGCAGCGGTTTCTTTTTCAACCCGTGCAGCCCAGGCGTGAGGGTCCTGCTTGATGACATCAAAGGTGTCATAATGAATCGGAACCACCTGTCGCGGTTCGATCAGTTGGACAGCGCGCAGCGCATCATCAGGTCCCATCGTAAAGTTGTCGCCGATCGGCAAAATTGCCAGATCGATGCCTTCTTCACCGATCAGCTTCATATCATAAAAAAGGCCGGTATCACAGGCGTGATAGATTTTTTTACCTTCGATATACAACAAGAATCCGCAGGGGTTTCCACCGTATGAGCCATCCGGTAATCCCGACCCGTGATGGGCGATGGTCAGCTTGACCCTGCCCCAGGGGTAATCGAAACCCCCGCCGATGTGCTGCGGATGGGTGTTTTCGAGTCCCTGGCCAGCCAGCCAGGCCTGAATTTCATAATTGGAGATGACGGTCGCGTTGGTGCGTTTTGCAATGTTTATGGTATCTCCCAGATGATCGCCATGTCCATGCGACACCAGGATATAGTCGGTTTGAATCTCATCGGCTGTGCCGGGAGCCAGGGGGTTATCGCTGAGAAAAGGATCGACCAACAAACTGCTTTGTTCGGTTTGAATCAGAAAGCAGGCATGACTGAACCATGAAATCTTTATTGCCATCTTGCCCCTCCTTTTTATTCACCATGATGCTTATAAAAATTTTTCGATTTTGGCGCTGCTTCTAAGACCTTGGATATAAGTGCTGGCTTCTGAATCCGCTTTCTGTTTTTTGAGGTGCTCGGAAAGCCGCTCTTTAACCTCGTCATAAGCCATTTTTTGAGCGGGCTTTTTATCAACGACCTTGATCAGGTGATACCCGAATCGGGTCTCGACGATGTCACTGGTCTCGTTGGGCTTCAGATTGAAGGCCGCATCTTCAAAGGGTTTGACCATCTGACCGCGCCTGAAATAGCCCAGGTCGCCGCCGTTTGGACCGCTGGGCCCTTCTGAATATGTTTTTGCCAGGGTAGCAAAATCTTCTCCATTTTTGGCTTTTTCCTGAATCGATTCTATTTCTTTACGGGCCTCATCTTTTTTCTCCTGAGGCGCATCAGCGTCCACTTTAATCAGAATGTGACTGGCCTTGACCTGCTCGGGCTGCTCAAAGAGCTGCGGGTTGGCATCATAATAGGATTTTACGTCTTTGTCCTCGATCGTAATTTTTGCTCGCACTTCCTTGTCGATCAGTTGCTGAATGGCCATGCCGCGTTCAATCTGATTCTGGACGTCTGATTCGGTGAGTCCCATCTTGCTCAACAACTGCTCAAATTCACCTGATTTGGCATACCGCTGCTTGATTTTTTGAAACTCATCGGCAACGTCCTTGGGGTCAACTTTGATGCCTTTTTTCTTAGTTTCCTGAAAAAGTAATTCGCGGTCAATCAGGCTGTCCAGCACCTGGCTTTTCATCATCCCCATTTGGGCTTCGGGTATTTGTTGCCCGCGCTGGTTCGCCCGTTTGATGTAAAAATCCATTTCACGCTCAAAGTCATCTTTGCTGATGGCAACACCATTGACAACAGCTGCTTTGCCGGCGGGTTCTTTTTTCTCTTCTGCCAGGGCCATACTTGACGCCATCATAAGCGTCATTGCTATCCCTATTGCAAAGACCAGCCGATTCTGAAAAAAAATCATTTAAGGTCTCCTTTAAAATTGGGTAAAAAAAAGGACCCCGAAGAGCCCCCTCTTTTAGAGAAACAACATAAAAAAACAAACTCCAGTATTTACAGGGCGTTTCAATTCAACCGCTCCCTGTTTTATGTCTCGATGGTGCTATTATAAGACACTGCCCATAAATTTTCAACCATTGCGCTTCCCGGCTGTCAAAAAATTTGTGATTTTTCCACCACCCGGCGGCGGTGGTTCAAAAATTTCCGGATATGTAAAACCAATGGATCATTAAAGAGGCAAAGCGATTCATGGGGTTTATCCCCCGGTTGTTTGCGGTTCGGTCATATGCGACCCGTTGTTGGTTTAGCTTTTCCCGCCTCGATCAGCAACAAAAACTGCAGGCAACAGGCGCGTGCGTGCACGCCATGGATCCTGAATCTGTCAAAATCCAGAATAATATTACAATTTTGTTGCAATAAAGCGGCTTTAATTGCACTTTTGTAATATTAGACCATTGCTCTTCAACACTGAACTTTTCGATAAACTTCTGTATTTAACTGATATTCAAAAAAAGGGAAGTCTGCCGTCGGCATTGGCACTATTATTGCGATTGCATGGATAGAGAAATGCTTGTACACCTGAAGCCACCCGGACCGACCCGCGAGGCGCAATGATGAAACGAGAACCGAAAAATTTGGGTAAGCCGCCAACGGAACCCCAGCCGGCTGAGGAGATCCGGTGCGATTTCTGCCAACGGCCACTATCATCCGCATCTGAATGGATTCGAGGCGAAAGGCAAACCATTTGCGAAACCTGTTACCGCAATTTTTTGAATCCCCGCCACAATTGCCCCCCGCGGGAATTCGGCTGAAAAAGATACCCTAACCAATCTCTCGGGCGTTATCGCCGTGGGGACGGCGTTTTAAGTGGACCCTTCCAAAATGATATCCGCTACATGACGCCCCGGCCGCTATCGAATATTCAGTGATACCCGCCCCCCTCCTTTGAGAAAGCGATCATCAGAAGTGTCATTGTATTGACCCTCCCTTTTGAGTGTGAAATAATACAAACCAATTAGCGACACGTGCTTGTTTTTTCACAGCCTTACCCAGGAGGACACGCCATGAAAGCGCAAGACTTCATCAATCTGGAAGACAAATTCGGTGCCCATAACTACAAGCCGCTGGATGTGGTTTTACATCGCGGTGAAGGCATCTGGGTTTGGGATGTTGCGGGCAACAAATATATGGATTGCCTGTCGGCCTATTCAGCGGTAAATCAGGGCCATTGCCATCCGAAAATCATGGGAACCATGATCGAGCAGTCACATATATTAACCCTGACTTCCCGGGCGTTTCGGAATGATCAACTGGGCCTGCTATACAAAGAGCTGTGTGATTTGACCCATTCCCATAAAGTATTGCCCATGAACAGTGGCGCCGAGGCGGTTGAAACCGTTATCAAAGCTGTTCGCAAATGGGGCTATCAGGTCAAAGGGGTTGCTGAAAATAAGGCTGAAATTATCGTGTGTGAAAATAATTTTCATGGTCGCACCATCACCATCGTAGGTTTCAGCACCGACAAACCGTCTCGCGAAAATTTTGGTCCCTTTACCCCCGGGTTTAAAATTATTCCGTACGGTGATAGTGACGCCCTCGCAGCAGCCATCACACCGAATACCGTTGCCTTTCTGGTTGAGCCTATCCAGGGTGAGGCTGGAGTGATTATCCCGCCCGACGGCTATCTGCGCGAGGCCAGGTCCATCTGCACCCAAAATAATGTCGTTATGATCCTGGATGAAATCCAGACCGGCCTGGGGCGTACCGGCAAGTTGCTGGCTGAAGAACATGAGGGAATTGAGGCCGACCTGACCCTGATCGGTAAAGCACTTTCCGGCGGGTTTTACCCCATTTCAGCAGTGCTTTCCAACAAGGAGGTTATGGATGTTTTACGCCCCGGCGAGCACGGCAGCACTTTTGGCGGCAACCCGCTGGCCTGCGCCATAGCGCGAACGGCGATCAGGGTTTTAGTCGAAGAGGGCATGATTGAAAATGCCGCCAGGATGGGGGATTATTTTTTATCAAATCTTTCCAAGATCAAAACACCTCACATCAAAGCGGTGCGGGGCAGGGGGCTTATGCTGGCCATTGAAATGACCGATGATGCCGGCGGTGCCCGCAGCTATTGCGAACAGTTGATGGCCCGCGGTTTGCTGTGCAAAGAGACCCATGAAAATACGATTCGTTTTGCCCCGCCGCTGGTGATCACCCGCGAAGAGATCGACTGGGCTCTGGAACGGATTGAAGCTGTTCTCACTCAACCGAATTAAAGCGGACATGTCCGCTTTGCGATCAGATACTATAAGGTTTGCTAAAATTGTCTTCAACGTGACAGAGCACACCCTCCGTACTGTAATCCATTTGAAATAAACGAACCGGTTAGAATCAAATGCAAGTGATACCGGTCATGTCATTTTCTTTTTGGCGCTATGATCAGCAAGTTGCCGGTGGCCTGATATTTGGTATTAAGTTCGCGCCGTCAATAAATCTTAGGCTTGGTTGGCGTTAATCCCAAATATCAGGCCACGGTGTTGCAGAGGGGGTAATTTATCGGCATAGCGCCTATCAGAAAATAACATGTCCGGTTTGATATGTTG
>JASFNW010000105.1:0-18050 GCA_050116835.1 Desulfobacterales bacterium | reverse complement strand
TGCATCCCAGCCATCGTACTGGGCGCGATTCAATAGCCTCGGATGGAAATGGGCTTGTTTGAAATGATCCAGCGTGTGGTCTTCTGTCAGGAAAATAGACTGCTCCCCTCCCAATGCCACCTGGTCGATGACATCCAGGGCCAGCGTTTCTGCATTAACCGGAATGCCTGCGGTGAAATGCCGGCTCATGGCCACCAGCTCGTCGGCCATGACAAGCATTTCAAGAGATGACGTCGTGCCAAATTCCAGGTAGCCGACATCATGGATCACATTGCAGCGCGATTGCATTGCCGTCAAGATGGAAAACATGGCCTCGGCACCTGCCTGGGCGTCCATCACCTTGGAATCCGAAGCTCCCGCAAAAGCCCATATCGGCAGGCCATAGATCTCGTCGCGCATGTCGGCCAGCGCAGCCTGTGTCAGGCTCCACTCAGGGCATCCATACGAGATGACCGATGTCTGCATATCCAGAACACTTACATTCGGCGCAAACAGAAAGGGCGACCCTTTACCGGCCAGCTGGTGCACGACAAGCCCGACCAGGTTTTCCGCGATGCCCAGCGCCAATGCCCCGGCGAGGGTTACCGGACCGCCGCCGCCGGCATTGCAACCGGAAGGCAGGCAGATGGGTATTTTCTTTTGGGCGCAGAAAACGAGTTTTTCAATGACGTTTTCCGGAAAAATCAGCGGACTGATGGCCTCGGAATAATTCAGCAGGAAGGGTTTTTCCTGCAGCTCTTTCTCACCGCCGGCAATCAGACAGGCAATATCGTACATTTTGGCAATGTCTTCACCTCTGTCAGCGATAAATATCAGCGGTTTGTTGGTGTTTTTGATCATCTCGGCAAAAACGTACACATAGATATCGTCGATGGGCACATCTTCCGGGTTGCTCATCGACATGGCAAAATCCATGTTTGCCAGCGCATCGACCATCCTGGCAAAATTGACGGTGTCTTCGATGGTCGTCCGTCGCCGTTGGCCGTTGTTGATGTCAAGGGTGAAAATAGTGTCCGAGCCGGTGCCGTAAAACCAATTCTCGTCCACCAGGTCCATGGCTGTGTTACCGCTCTGATCATAGAGTTGGATGCGGCCGGGGGCTGAGTTTAATGCCTCCTCGGCCAGATAGGCGGGCATGCGGATACGGCCGTTGCGGGAAAGGCTGCAGCCGGAATCCAGCAGCATTTTTTTGGCACCCCGGTGTCGCATTTCAAATCCGGTCTTGGCAAGGATTTCAAGAGCGGCAGCGTGGATTGACCATATCTGTTCCTGATTGAGCACGTTCAGTCTGGGGTTATATGTGTCGATTTTTTTAAATGTCATTGCTGAATTCCTCCATGCGGTTTAATGTTGGCCACAGGCGTATGTGACCCATCTGTTTATGCAAATGTGCACCCGATCGAGCCTTTCGACATACGCGCAATCGGCCCTTTGTTTTAGTACCGGTAGTATTCCGGTTTGTAGGGTCCTTTGATCGGAATGCCGGTATAGTCCGCCTGCTTGGCGGTTAAATCCGTGAGTTTGCCGCCCAGTTTTTCCAGGTGCAGCCGGGCAACTTCTTCATCCAATTGTTTGGATAACCGGTACACACCCACATCATGCGATGTGCGCCACAAATCAATCTGCGCCAGGGTTTGATTCGTAAAGGAGCTGGACATGACAAAACTCGGGTGACCGGTGGCACAGCCCAAATTGACGAGCCGTCCCTCGGCCAATAGGAAAATGGAATGCCCGTCGGGAAACGTATACCGGTCCACCTGGGGTTTGATGGGCGTCTTTTGGATACCCGGATAGGCCAACAGCTCATCCACCTGGATTTCGTTGTCGAAGTGGCCGATATTGCAGACGACGGCCTGATCTTTCATCTGACGCATATGATCGATCGTGATCACATCGCAGTTGCCGGTAGCGGTTACATAAATATCGGCCAGTGGCAGTGCGTCCTCCAATGGGGCTACCCGGTAACCGGCCATGAGGGCCTGAAGCGCACAGATCGGATCAATCTCAGTGACAATGACTTTAGCTCGGTGGGCCGCCAGCGTCTCGGCGGAACCCTTGCCGACATCTCCAAAGCCGCAAACCACAGCTGTCTTCCCGGCCAGCATGGTATCGGTCGCACGTTTGATACCATCTACCAGGGATTCCCGGCATCCATAGATGTTATCAAATTTACTTTTGGTGACCGAATCATTCACATTGATCGCCGGAAGCAGAAGCTCTTCCTTGCTCTGCATTTGATAGAGGCGATGTACGCCGGTGGTGGTTTCCTCCGATACGCCGCGGCATTCGGAAACGATCCCATGCCAGAAGGTGGCATCATCTTTGAGACGTCTTTTTAGGATCTTATTGACGATCTGCAGCTCTTTGTTGTCGGTCGGCTCGTCCAGCAGGGCGGGGTTCTCCTCGGCATAATAGCCGCGATGTATCAGCAGGGTGGCGTCTCCGCCATCGTCGACCACCAGCTGGGGGCCTTTGCCGTCCGGCCATGTCAGCGCCTTTTGGGTGCACCACCAGTATTCTTCCAGGGTTTCACCCTTCCAGGCGAACACGGGTATCCCGGCATCGGCGATGGCTGCCGCGGCATGATCCTGGGTGGAAAAAATATTGCAGGAGGCCCAGCGGACGTCCGCGCCCAGTTCGCGCAGGGTTTCAATCAGCACCGCCGTCTGCACGGTCATGTGCAGGCTGCCGCTGATGCGGGCACCGGCCAGGGGTTTTTGCGGGCCGTACTTAGCGCGCGTAGCCATCAGCCCCGGCATTTCATATTCGGCCATCTCGATTTCCCGTCGTCCCCAATCGGCCTGGCCGATGTTCTTGATCCTGTAATGACGGGAGTCGTTTGTAAGTTGGTTATCACTGTATACGGCTTCAAGTTGCATAGTATCTCCTCATTTGTTCTTTATTTCGTCAAACAGGACAGCGGCTTGCTTCCCGGCGCTGTGCGATAGATCCGCGCCGACATGGCGCACCGCTTCTCCACCCAGCACGGCGCCGAAACGACCGCTGTCCTCAAGGCTGTAACCTTGAAGGTGCCCGTAGAGGAAACCGGCCGCCCAGAAGTCGCCGGCGCCGGTTGCATCCACGGCGTCGTCAATTGAACGGGCTTTTACAAAGCAGTATTGGTTGCCATTTTTCAGGTAAGCCCCTCGAGACCCGAGTTTGACCACAGCCAAAGGTGCGCAGGCGCTCAAGGCACTCAGGCCGGCTTTCGGATCATCAGAGCCACAGAAAGCAGCGGCTTCGTCCTCATTTGCCATCACCACGTCCACATATTCGGAAAGGAGACCGGGCAAGACGTCCGCGTTTGCATGGACCACTTCATAAGAACCCAGGTCCAGGCTGATCGTGCAGCCTGCCGCCCGGGCCGCTGCCAGGATCGAGACGGCCAGAGGACGGTTGAAAAGCAGGTAGCCTTCCACATGCGCATGGCTGCAGCCCTGGAAATCTTGCGCGCAGACCTCTTCGGGCCGGACACCGGCTGCCGCACCCAGATCGGTGCGCATGGTCCGTTCCGAATCCGGGCTGATCAGACACAAACAACAGGCGGTAGCCGACTGGGTGCAAATCTTGATCCGGGAGGCATCCCCGCCGATTTGCTCAAAAGCACCGCAATAGAAACGGCCTTCGTCGTCGTCGCCCACCTTGCCCCAGATGGCCGCAGGCAGATTGAGTCGGGCCAGGGCAAAGGCAGTGTTGGCGGCCGAGCCCCCCGGGGCCATGACTGCCGGGTCGCAGCATTCCTCCAACAGTTTTTTCATCACCGCCGTATCTACCAACTCCATCCCGCCCTTGCCGCCGGCGATGAGGCTGACGAATTCATCGTTGACATGCGCCAGATGATCAATGATCGGCGAGCCCACGCCGATGATTTTCAGTTTTTTATGCATGCTAAGCCGCCTGCCGGGTTCGCGACACGTTCCTGAGGATCTCCGCCTTGTCGGTCTTTTCCCAGGGGAAGACATCGCGGCCAAAGTGCCCGTAACTGGCCGTCTGTCTATAGGACCAGCCGTCGGGCTTTAGCAGTCCCAGTTCGTCGACGATTGCAGCCGGACGGAAGTCGAATATCTCACCGTTTTCCAAGATCTCCCCCAGCTCGGCTTCGTCGATATTGCCGGTGCCGTATGTGGCTACGTTGACGCTCAACGGTTTTGCCACGCCAATGGCATAGGCCACCTGTATTTCACATTTTTCGGCCAAGCCGGCGGCGACGATATTTTTGGCAACATAGCGGGCATAATAAGCTGCGGAACGGTCAACTTTAGACGGATCCTTTCCGGAAAATGCCCCGCCTCCGTGGCTTCCAATGCCGCCGTAGGTGTCCACGATGATCTTGCGGCCGGTCAGACCGGCGTCCGCATACGGCCCGCCCAGCACAAAGGCGCCGGTCGGATTGATATAAAATTGTGTTTCTGCACCCACCAGCCCGGTAGCGTCCAGTTCATCTTTGACAACGGCAATCAATTCTTTGCGTATTTTTTCCAGCGGGACGTCGTCGGTTTGGTGGGAAACCACCACAGATGTGATACCCTCCGGTCGGCCTCCCCGATATTTCACCGATACTTGGGATTTGGCATCAGGCCGCAAATAGCCAATGTCTCCCTGTTTGCGGGCTGTTTCCAGCCGTTTGAGAATCCGGTGGCTGTATGCGATGGGAGAAGGAAGCATCTCCTCGTTTTCGTTGGTGGCGTAACCGAACATCATGCCTTGATCACCAGCGCCCTGTTCGTCATAAAGGCCCTCACCTGCCGAAACGCCCTGGGATATGTCCGGAGATTGACCGTGAATTCGACAGATATAATCAAAGGAGTCATTCCAGAATTTCAGCTTGGCATCAGCATATCCGATTTCTTCGACAACACTTCGAACGATGGATTCCGTGTCGATGGATTCCCAGTCATTGCACGTAATTTCACCGACATTGACGATCAGGTTGTATCCAGCCAGAGTCTCACACGCGACCCGGCTGACAGGATCTCTGGCAAGGCAAGCATCCAGAATCGCATCGGAAACTTGGTCACAGAGCTTATCCGGGTGGCCGTTTGCGACGGATTCGGATGTAAATATATGTTCGGCTCTAATTTTGCTCATAACATGTTCCTTTCTTCGTGTTGCTGTTTTGCAAGAAGCTAGTGTCGGGGTGGGGTACAACCCGCTCAGCGGATACGGAATAATCCGGCGCTCCGAATAGTAAGAATCCAGGTTATCGATTTGAGCGCCTGTTTTTCACCGATGAGGGAGATTGGCGTCAATTCAAGGGCATTGCGACAGATTGATTTCATCTTTCTTACGTCCGACCACGGCATAGTAGTGGAGCGGGTCTCCGGACATGGAAAGCCGATGACAATAATGATGAATTTTCAATACTTCTAAACTGTTGCCCATCATGGTGTTGAGGGTGTCGTGGTAACCTGTGTCGTCCTCACGAGACATGAAACGATCTTTAATGTTGAATGCGACCCAGCCGTCTGTTTCAACTAGATTGAAGGCATTGATGAAACCCTGGGTTGGAATGTCGCCATAGCCCAGCGCGGCCACCGTCAATAACACATTAAAATTCCATTTGTCTAGCGTCTGCAAATCTTTATCCGACGGCTCGCTGAGGTCCATGACATAATAGTCATCATATATTTCCGGTCGATCTCTGCGGGCGGCCTCCTGCGCCTCCGGAAAGATATCCAGCCCGATAAGGGCCTCGCAGTCGAATTTGTCTGCCAGGCACTCACCGGAAATTCCATTGCCAGCTCCAAAATCCAACGCCTTTAGTTCGTCGTTTGGTTCTTTGGCTGCATTGATTTGCTGAGCGAGTAAATTGCATACCGTGCGGGGTGAATCACACTTGAGATGGTCGTAGACGACCTCCTCATAAAGCCCCGGAACCGTGTAGACTTTATCGTAATCGTGTATCCGGAGTCGTTTCGATCCTTCGTCGGTTACCAGCGTGAAAAACTCTTCATTTTGGTCGAGTTCGCTGTCGTCATCTGGATACAAGACTTTGAATTTGTCAGCATTCATAAAATTCTCCTTTAGGATTAAATCATTAAATGTCGGTCGCGCACTGGAAAAAAAGGTCAGTCCATTGCGAAGGGCGTAAATTTAATTGCGAGGAGTTGTCTTGGAATTAAAAAATGATGGGTTTATTTCTCTGTAATTCCCGCTTATCGAGCCCGGGTCGCCGAAAATCAAATTTATTTGTACTACAGCCAGATTCGTGCCAGATGGGCGTAATTTTAATTAACCATCTAAATTTATTATAATAAAAATTTATAGTAGCATAAGTCTGATGACTCTATGATCGGCGAATCGACAGGAAATGTATAAATATGATACAATTATTAGCATAACATTAAAAACGGTGTTATTTATTTACACAGTCATCATTATCGTGAGACCGGCAGGCAAACAAGGGCTTAAATTTTAGTAAACTTATATTAATTACAATCAGTTATATATAAATCAGCTGAACTGATCCCATCTATTAAAGCCAATATTTCCGACGCGTTGGCACCTCAGGAGGGCCCAAATTAAATGTAAATTATTTATACATTCGCTCTTGCTATTGCGTCTCGTATGGACTAATATATGGAACCTCCAAATCAATTATCAGGGAGTGCTTATCGGGGCTAAACCCGATAGAATAATCGTAAAATGTACCGTGAAATGGATAAAAAAGATCGTTTAAACATTATGGTCGTAGACCGGGATCTTGAGCTGCTGCGCCAGACGCAGCGGATCTTTCCAAAGAACGTGGCCGACGTATCCCTTGAAAGGACCCTTGGACACGCATTTGAGAAATTTGAAGAGCAAACCTATGACATATTGCTGTTGACCGGGGCGGCATTTAAATTTCAGATCGACAGCACAATCGAGCTGCTGGAAATCATCGCAACCAAATGCGCGATCACTCAGGTTCTGATTTTGGTTTATCCGAGAGAATTGCCGCTGGCTTTTTCAGCGTTGAAGGCCGGATCATACCATTACAGCAAGATGCCCGTCACCGACGAAGAGTTGCGGCTGCTGGTGGATTCGGCCCTCAGTCAGCGACCCAGATTCAGTCTAAATTTGTTGCTGAAGGAAAGTCCGGAAAAAAAGGGATTTGAGGATATGGTCGGTCGCTCGCCGCTCATGATGGAAGTCTACCGGCAGATCCGCCAGGCCGCCCAGACAGAAATGCCGGTATTGATTACCGGCGAGACGGGCACCGGTAAAGAACTGGTGGCCCGGGCGATCCACCAGCTCGGCGCTCGCACGGATAAGCCCTTTGTTCCCATCCATCTAGGCGCCCTGCCACAGGAACTTGTGTCCGGCGAGTTGTTTGGATACGAAAAAGGCGCGTTCACCGGTGCCTATAAAAGCTACAAAGGTAGTTTTGAAACGGCAAAAAAGGGAACCCTTTTCCTGGACGAAATCGGCACGATCGACGAGAAAAACCAGGTAAGTCTGCTGCGGCTGCTGGAAACTAAGAAATTTCAGCGTATCGGCGGTACCCGTCACATAAAAGCCAATTTTCGCGTTATAACCGCCACAAACGAAAATTTAACCGAAGCCGTTCACCAGAGTCGGTTTCGTGAAGACCTGTTTTACCGCCTGGACGTGTTTCCCATTGCCTTGCCTCCGGTTCGCGAGCGGGTGGGAGATGTGCCTCTGATGGTGGACTATTTTCTCAAACGGTTCAATCAGATTTACCAGACAAACATCCTTGGCGTGTCGCCGGAATGTATCAATCGGCTGCAATCGTATGATTGGCCCGGAAATGTTCGGGAAATCAAAAACGTGCTTCATCGCGCGGTTGTAATGTGCTCCGGAGAGGTCCTGATGCCCGAACATCTGCCCAAACGGTTTTTTTTAGAGAAACCCGGTCCACCGACGATATCCATTCGCGTGGGATCATCCATCCAAGAAGCTGAAAAGGAAATGATTGTTCACACCCTGAGCTGGACAAACAACAATCGGCAGCGCACGGCCGCCATCTTGGGTATTACCCGCCGCACGCTTTACAACAAAATCGAGAAATATAAGCTGTAGCATAGAGCGTTTGTCAGGTTTATAATAATGTCAAGCCGTTACAAACGACCATTGCGCTTGTTAGCGGATATGGCAAACGGAATATATTTATGACAGCTGCTATATTCGGAATTCTTTACAGAAGAATATCATACTTTTTGCGAATGGCCCGATCGGTTTTCGCATCAAGATAGGGTTTCTCTTCTGCCGACAGGATTTTGCGGGCGATATCACGGGCCCGTTGTCTGGCATCCGGCGATCCATCCCCGGCCCATGTGTCACGATCTTTTTGATCGGTGACGGCACTTCCACGAAAATATTCGGAGTACAAATGGTCCATGGTGTGCGCTGCGGTGATGTAATTGCCACCGGGGCCGACGCTCTCGATGACTTCCAGTGCCAGATGCTCCGGATCCACCGTTATGCCTTTCAAGACCTTACAGCACATGCCGATGATTTCATCGTCGATCACATATTGCTCGTAGGCGACGGTCAGCATGGACTCGAGCATACCGGCTGCGTGATGAACGTAATTGGAACCGGCCATGGCGGCCAGCAGAGTGGTCATAGCCTTTTCCCAGCCGGCCTGGGCATCAGGTATTTTGGCGTCCGTTAGTCCCGACGAATTGTAATTCGGCACGCCGATATGATTGGCCAGCTGGTGGATAGCCGCATTCATCATGCCGCATTCGACCGCTCCGCCCAGGTACCCTGCCGTTCGCAGGTTGGCCATGCCGGGAATACCGCCATACAGAATCGGCGCTTGCGGCCGGGTCAGCTGACAGATGGTGATCCCTGCCAGCTGCTCGGCATGCAGTTGAGCCAGCGTGCCGGCCATGGTCAGCGGCGAGGTGGAGCCGGCCATCGGCGCGCTTGACAGTGCAACCGGAATCTGATTGCGTACGCATTCCAGCATGATCAGCGTGGATTGGGTGCATAGTTTCAGCGGGCTGATGGCAAAAGAAGCGATGATGGAAATAAACGGTTTGGCCTTCAGTTTATTCTCACCCCCTGCGATCATCGAAGCCAGATCCAAAACGCGCTGAAAGCCTTTTTCATCATTAACGCCGGCCATGACGTGTTTGGCGGTGGCTTTCAGGCAGGCGTAAAAGACATTGACGTCATAGGCGGTTTGCGGGATATCTGTTGGGATACACGGCCGCAAAAAGAAGTGGATATTGTCGAGCGCATCCACGAGCCGGCCGATCTGGTAAATATCGTTGAGGGTGGATGGGCGTACCTGACCGTTTTCAGCATCAAGAATGCCGATAGCCGCCCCGCCGGTTCCCAGGTGCACGTGATGCCGGCTGAGATCCAGGTCATTTTTCCCGTCGCGGCTGTAAAGGGTGAGCTGATCGGGCGCTGCGGCGACTTGTTCTTCAACCAGTTTCGGTGGAAAGGTGATGCGAGTGCGCTTGTGATCGATGGTTGCGCCCGCATCTTTGAGCATGGCAAGGGTGGCCTCCAGTCCGGATTCGTAGGTGATGCCGATTGATTCCAGGATCGTCAGGGCTGCCGCATGGATGGTATCGATCTGTTGCGGTGACAGCGGTTGATACTGACCGCCGGATAGACCTTTTAAATTCATGTTGGCCTCTCAGTTCATTTTGCGTTAAGGTCTTCAGAAATGATGCGCGCCTCTTTCTATGGCACACGTCTTACCGACGTGTCAAAAAAAATAGACGTCTGGCGAAGACAATACCCATCGGGAAGGCAGCGATCGGTTTTGCAGGGGGGCGAATCTGAGAATCTGAATAAGAGGTACCAGCGGTGAACAAAGCGCCTGCCATACATTGGGCCTGGGTGATATTGGGAATCTCTTTTGTTGATCTGTTTGTCAATTATTCCGTGCGGCTGGGCTATGGGGTCGTATTGCCGGAAATGATCCGCACTCTGGATTTTGGCAGAGCAGATGCAGGCACCATCTTCAATGCATATTTGTTCACCTATATCGCCATTGCACCGTTAACCGGTTATCTGACGGATCGTCTCGGCGCCCGTCGGGTGATCAGCGTTTGCCTGTTGGTGCTCGGCATGGGTGTTGTCCTGATGGGAACGGTCACGTCGCTCTGGTCGGCGAGCTTATTCTTCGGTCTGACCGGTTTAGGGGCCAGCGGCCTATGGGCACCGGTGATCACGCTGGTGCAGCGCTGGTTTGCATTTCATCGCCGCGGCCTGGCACTGGGCGTTCTTTCCACCGGCTACGGCCTTGGATTTGCGACCATGGGAATCGTGGTTCCGCTCATCGTCGAATCCCGCAGCTGGCATTACGCCTGGTTCATTCTGGGCGCAATGGCTTTGTGTATGGCAATATTCAATGCGGTCTTTCTCAGAAGCGATCCGCAAAATCTCGGGCTGGCACCCTGGGGACAAAAAACAGACGTTTCGGAACGGGTGGACTCCCCCGCGGTCGCTGATCGTAAAATGTCGTTGCGTCAGGTGTTGACAAACCGTCAATTCTGGCTGATCGGTCTTTCTTATTTTGCCATTGCTTACAGTCTTTACGGGATAACAACCTTTATGGTCGACTATGCCAGAAACCAGATCGGCCTGCCCCTGGAAAAAGCCAGCCTGCTGGCGACCATTCACGGCATCGGCCAGGTCGCCGGGGTATTAACGGTAATGCCGCTATCCGATGTCCTGGGACGCAAAAAGACCATCATGATGTCCAACACATTCATTGCCGCCGCGCTTGGCGGAATTTTGGTTGTCGGCAACTCATGGATCCTGCTGTGTGTCTGTGTTGGGATCCTGGCCATATTTTACGGCGTCACGTTTCCGATTTACGGCGCCTGCGCCGGTGATTATTTTCCGAAAGAATCCATGGGCACGGTGATCGGCGCCTGGACGCCTTTTTACGGTGCCGGTGCGATCCTGACCCACTGGATAACCGGAACCCTGCGGGATTCAACCGGAGTTTACAACCACTCATTTGTCATTAGCGTTCTGATGGCCTTCGTCGGCCTATTTTTAATGAGCCGGGTTAAAAAATAAAAAATTCCTGAAACGGCCGGGGAATTTTTACAGAACCGCGGAATGACTCATCAGCGACTCCATCGTGCAAACTCATGCATAAGGGTTCGTAAAATAATTAAAACAAGCTTTGAATATTGAGCGGACACAGGAGCAAGGTAAAATGAGCCGTTTTTTGATGATCGATATCGGTGCCGGAACCATGGATATTTTGGCTTACGATACCCAAACGGATTTACACTACAAAGCGGTGGTCAAATCGCCGGTTCGGTATCTGGCTGAAAAAACAGCAGCCATTGCCGGAAACCTTCTGGTCTTGGGCAGCGAGATGGGCGGGGGCCCGGTTACGCAGGTTTTGAAGCAGCGCGCCCGGGAGGCCGAAGTGGTGATATCGCTTTCTGCTTCGGCGACACTCAACCACGATGTGCAAAAGGTAAAATCCTGGGGCATAAAGGTTGTCGCAGACGAACAGGCCGACCGGCTGCGCGGCAAACCAGACTACAGTGTCATTACATTAAGCGATCTTGAACCCAAGCGCATCGAACAGATCGTCAGCAGCTTTGGGGTGCCTTACGCGTTTGATGCGGTTGTCATCTGTGCCCAGGACCATGGCGTACCCGAGCCGGGGGTATCGCATCTGGACTTCCGCCACAATATGTTTACGGCCAGCCTGAACGAAACCCCTTATCCGCATACGCTGCTGTATCCGTCCGATGAAGTGCCTGACACGATGAATCGCTTAACATCGATTGCAAACACTGCCGGTCAACTACCCGTGGAGGAAGTCTTTGTGATGGACAGCGGTATGGCGGCCATCCTGGGCGCCTCGCTGGATGGTCGTTGTCGTCAAAAGACGGTTTTCTTGGTGCTGGACGTCGCCACTTCTCATACGGTCGGAGCTGCGTTGGTCGGCCATGAGCTTGCGGGGTTTTTTGAATATCATACCCAGGATATTACCCTGGATCGGCTTGAGAATCTACTGCGTGAACTGGCGGATGGACAGTTGAGTCATGAGCAGATTCTATCCGAAGGCGGCCATGGCGCTTTTGTGCGTCAGGCGGTCGGTTTCAGCGCCGTCGAAACCATCGTGGCCACCGGCCCCAAGCGTAAAATCCTGGCCAACGCGCAGCTGCCGATCGAGTTTGGTGCTCCCTGGGGGGATAACATGATGACCGGAACCGTTGGGCTGCTGGAAGCCCTCAGACGGCTCAAAAGCCTTGAGCCAATTTCCTTCTTATAAAGAAGCGTTCATCTATCTGAAGTTAAAAACACAGCGGCAGAACCTTTCGGCTCTGCCGCTGACATTACGGGCACATTAAATAATAGTGCCGATATACCCGATTAAGATGGGCCTTCGATCTTTCAGGACTTAATTGAGATAATTTTTTAGCGTCTTGCTGGCAACAAACCTGGGGCTCTTGGATGCTTTTATTTTAATGGCCTCACCGGTTTTGGGATTGCGACCCATTCGCGCCTTTCTTTTGGCCACCTTGAACGTACCGAATCCTGCAATGGTGATCGGATGCCCTTTTCTCATGGCTTTGGGAATGCTTGTAAATATAGAATTAACGGCGGCTTGAGCTTCCTTTTTGGTGCTGACAACTTTGGCGACCTCAGCAATAAGATCTGCTTTGTTCATTTAACTCTCCTTTCAAAAAGTAAATTTTTTAACCCTGCTTACAGGTTGTTTTTGCAGGGCAAACAATATTTTCGGGGCATACCTCTCCCGATCCAATGAAAATTTAAAACGTGCCGCTCGCCACATTTCGGACAAACGCACTCGACTGCTTTTTTTTCCGGATCTTTTGGGTTGTCGAGTTCA
Source organism: Desulfobacterales bacterium (assembly GCA_050116835.1). Classification (GTDB taxonomy): domain Bacteria; phylum Desulfobacterota; class Desulfobacteria; order Desulfobacterales; family JAHEIW01; genus JAHEIW01. The sequence continues at coordinate 5,254 of JASFNW010000105.1, read as the reverse complement.
ATTTCGATTATGCTTGGCGACCAATCATTTTCCATTTCATTCTTAACCAAAGGTCATGCTCCCATGATCCGTTCCCATTTTTCCTGTTTGGTCTTGCATTTGATACACCGCCTGGCAATCGGCCTGGCCTTCAGACGCGCTATTGCAATCTCGCCGCCGCAATCTTCACAGATTCCATATTCTCCATTTCCGATGTCTTCCAAGGATTGGCGGATTTTTTTGATGAGCATACTTTCGCGGTCCCGGATGCGAAGTGCCGTGCTTCTGTCGGATTCAAAAGTGGCACAATCCAGATAATCGGCGGAAATCGCTTCAAAGTTCAATAGCCCCTCAACCGTATTCCCGGCAGAATGACTCAACTCATCCTGCCAGGCTGTTAACATATGCTTAAAATATGCCAGTTCGGTTTCTTCCATTTTCTTAGGTCCCATCTGTTTTCATTGGTTTAGAAACTACCGTCGCCGGTTGCCAATGATGATTATTTTTCCAAGAAAAAGTCTTCTTCCATGATCGGCCCTTCCGGATCCAGATCATCATCGCAGGATACATAAGGGGAGAAATCGCCTCCATCAAGATCTTCGCTGCCGTATTCCATATCTGGATCCAGTGCAAACTTGGAAAGGTATTTCCTGTCGGAATCGTACATGGCTCATCGCTCCTATGGTTCAAAGTCATATCTTATTGAGCTGCGGTAGTTTCGTTTGCGCTCCTTATTTTTGCTTTCTGTTTTAAAATCCTTCGTCCGAAATTTTTCTCTGCGTCGCATCGGACTGCGCTTGGGCGCATTCGAACCGGGATCCATGTCATCGTCAGATTCATCGCCCGAATCTTCTGAAGGACGGAAATTGAGGAAATCCGTTTGTCGTTTCACTTTTAACCTCTCTAAGGTCGGGTGACAAAATTGCCTACCGCTGTCAACAATCAGGCCGCCTGTGGATTCGATGCACTGTTTTCTGAAGCCTCCTCTATGATATGATACTTCCGGACACAGAGGATTGTGCGACCATTCAGCTGCTGTCTGAGTTTACCCTGTACGGCCACATTTTTATAAGTCAGATCTAATAGTTCCTTACCGGCACCGCTAAAATCGATCTCATATTCTTTGCGGTCATCCGTATGGATGGCAATCCGAGCCGGCTTGCCCTGTTCGTTCCATTTCGATGGCATAATAATTCCTTCTATGTGCGGGGGGCCGGGTGTCTTCTTGTTTTTTCTCATGGGCAAAATTCACCTCCACTTGATCCGGATGAATGCTAAAGCTCGACGATGATAATCGCCTTGAATGAATGGTTTTATTCGGGCACAATCTTGAATGACTCTACGGTGATAATTTTCATATCATCTTTTTCTTCGACAGTACCGGTGACCTGTACCTTTTCGGCGATATAGTTTTTTACCAGGTCATCACCCAGCGGGGTTTCGGCCACCTCATAAATTGTATTGTTCGCCACAATTTGAAAGGTGTCGTTCACTTCCCCGACAATGGTAATCTCAGCTGCGAAAACGACATACGAATAAAACAAAAACGCAGCCGTAAAACACAAAACACCCAAGGGTAAAATTTTATTTCGTGTTTCCATCACAACGGTCTCCAAGGTTATAAGTTTCAGTGGTTCATCCGAGCGCCCTGCATGGAGCAAAATATCGACCCGTCTCCATCGTTTTGCCCGTTCCGACAGCCATGTTGAAGAACTCGCCCATACCCGATTTGCAGAGGCTCTCGGTTAACAGTATGGGCGAGCCGCGGCGCGAGTCCGCTTTTTGCTCAGTGATGAGCAAGCTATGTCACCACCAACATAGAGCAACTGCCGTGCCAAAATTATAACTATATGATTTAATTATTAATATAAAAATTATAGGTCCATGTTAGGGAACTGTTTGTTCCGAAAACAGCAGTTGAACCCGAGCAGGTGGCGGCATTGGAAGGAATAGATCTCTAAACATTTGGAATAATTGATAATAAAATCGGAATCTTAAATTCCGATTTTAAACCAGGTCGGAATTGGTGGTTCCGGTGGGCCGTTGCTCCGTGCCAAAAAAATTGGTCAACATGATATTCAGCCATCTGCGGAGCACGGCAAAAGAGTAATACTGAGCGGCTATTTTATAATTGGCGCTTATCATCTTTTCCCGACGCGCGGGCGTATTTAAAATAGCTCTGACTTCTGACACTGTTTTGTGCGTCAGATATCCATCCATCACAATTAAATCGAACCCTTTCGGCTCGATATCCTGCACAAAAGTAGCGTAGCGGTTGATCAGCAGCGGTTTTTTAAAAAAAACCGCTTCTAGAAATGCATTGCCGAAACCCTCATATAAACTCGGGTAGGTAATGAAATCTGCATGCGGATAAACATCCCAGAGGGAATAGGTTTCTTTGTGGTTCATATCCGGATTCATGGGATCGGACATATGGATGTTGACCAGACGCAAATCGACGCCGCGCTGTCTGGCTTCTTGTGTGAGCCATTGCGAATATTCTAGTCCTTCGTCGCCGGCTTCATGAGAAATGATCAGCTTATAACGGCGATCGTTCAACTCTTCAACCAATTGGATGGCATGTTCGATCCCTTTGCGCTGGATGATTCGAGTGGGCTGTAAAATTTTAACATCATCTTTTTGCAAGCCAATGGCCTGCCAGAAAGCTTCGGTTTGCTTTTCATTGATTTTAGGCGGGTTCTCGAATTCCAGCACATTGGGGATGATAATAGAGGAAATGCCGGTTCGCAGGGCAAGCTCCTCCTGAGCGGCTGAATTGATGACAACATGCTCGATACTGGGTAGCTTGGGTGGAAATGCCATTCTGAGATAATCCCCGACGGCATTGACCGTAAAGCGGGCTCTTTCCCAGTAAAAATCATGATGGTGAGCAATCGTCGGAATCTGAGTTTCGGCGATTATTTCGGTCAGCGCGATACCTAACGGTATATGCATCGGGATGGTCAGAATATTTTCAGCCACCAGAAGTTGGATGTCAAAAGCCCGGATGAATTCATTGAGTTGTTTTTTCAGGTGGGTTTTTAAATCGAAAATCGCGTCGCTGATTGCCGGATCGCGTCGTTTTTTTCCGAATATCTGTTCGTCGATCCAGCGGTTTTTCTCGTGCTGAAAGAAGGCTTCGGGTACCAGAAAGCTTTTTTCAGGACTTCGATCCAGCAGACCGGCAAACCAAAAACTGCGGTGCCCGGATCTTTTCAATACTTCCGCCCATTTACTGGCTTCGAGTGTGACCCCATCGGTTCCCGAGAACCGGGTGGATACAAATCCGATATTTTTAGGCATCATTTAAAACCGTCACTTTTTTCAACCCGTCGGTTGCAGAGCAACATTTTGGGTTTTCCCGTTTACGAATTCGACGTATTATCATATGATTATATTTAAGGCTAAAAAAAACTGGCTGAGACCAAGGCGCACCGGCCTTATACGGAAGGATTTACATTTTTTTGCTGTTACGTCAAGGTGACATCGTAGGAATTTGGACGAGCGTGAAGGTTAAACTATTGCTCGCCAAAGGATGTGTTTTAATTTTACTTGCATGTGCATGTTGGGTCGGCGGTTGCGCGTGTGGTAATGCTGAATCGGTAAATGATTATGCGCGCCTGATTCAACTCATTCAACTCGATGATCGCCAACAACCGCTGTACGTTTTTAACGATTTTGAGGAAAACTTCGATAGGGCCAGCTATCGGGCCACACGACAGTATTTTAAAGAACACCCCGGCTTAATTCAACGCATCAAAGATAAACTAAAAGGCGGAAAGCTACGGTGGAAACTCAAGAATCTGAAGCAGCGATTGCTGTTTGTTCCTGAAAACCGACCCGAATACGCTACCCTTTACAAAAACTATTGCCACGATGTTATCTCTGCGATTCTGGACAAGACCGGATTCGATAATCCCTATGAGAGCATTCAAACTTTAAACCAACGCAACCCGATTATTCACGGTGAAAATGGTGGCATCACAGCCTATCTAGTGCATAATCTCGCCAAAGAGTATGTCAGCACCTATATTTTTTCAAATCAAACAGAAAAAAAGGTAAAAATTGAACTGAAAGGTACGCTCTACAGCGGTGAGGTCGGCGCCTATTCGAGCACCCTGATGATGAACAAAGATGGTACAATAGAATTTTTTAAAGCTAAATATACCATCTGGCAAGACAGCGCCGAAAATCCCTATACCGCCTTGGTTGTGCCTGCCGAAGAAACCCTGCATATTGCCCTCAGAGAACATACCGAAAGGGCCATTCGAATTACGCTTGTAGGCATGGATCGTCAAAGCCCAAAAGACGCACAGAAAATAGTAGAAGATTGGATCGCTGTTGAAGAAGCGGTCGTCGGAGGTATTGTCTTTTTATTGCTGCCGCCGATTTTAGACGGTTACCTGGTGGAACTGCCGGAATCGTGGATTACAAAAGATAGAGATGTTAAAATTCAGTATGAAAGATACCGCTATTTGGAAAGGGGCATCACCGTGGTGGAGAATATAGGGTATAAAGAGGCGATCCGATTATATTCAGCGGATCCGGCGGCATTCAAGGACCTTCTTTTATAGTTGGGTCCGAGCAGATTTTTCATTTTTAGCGTCTGCCCGTGATTGCTGCATGATCTAATAATGACAATCTGCTCCCCCTTTCTCTACTGAAGGCCAAATCCGACCATGCTCTGGTGCAAAGAAGGTTTTGATCCCATTGCTCATGCGGCCCTGCTTGTGGTTCTTTTAATATCGAGCCAACCGGTGCTCTTGTTAAAACTGCCCTCGAAAAGAATCATTTCCGGGCTGCGATCCAAGGCGTCATAGTCCGTTATGACCGCATCACTGACAACGGCCTCTTTGGGGTCGAATATTCTTAAATCAAAAATATGCTTATCGGTTGTGGGCCGAACAGCCCCCTTCAACGACCAAACCCAATCCGGGTCCAGTTTTAATTGGGTAACCATATAGATACCGACACGCTCCGGTAAATCTTTGGGTTTCGGTAATTTTGATGATTTTGGGTTCAACATCGAGTTGTTCGTTGTCTTCGATTGCCAAAATTTCCAGTTCATCGGACTTTCCCCTTTGTCTTATGGCGTTTGTGCAAAGAGAGGGGACTTATCCCCTCTCTTTGCTAAAGTCAAAATGCTATTCGGTAACAACATCAAAAAATGAGACGGTTATAATTTTTGTCCCCTCGGCCTCCATCACCGTTCCTTTTACGGTTACTTTCTGACCGGTCATCTCCATGACCTCATTGCCCTGGTCATTATCAGCGA
>JASFNW010000104.1:0-18072 GCA_050116835.1 Desulfobacterales bacterium | reverse complement strand
CGGCTGTTCTGATCGTCGAAGTGGAAGGTCTTTCAGCAGGTCTCAAAGATCAGGTCTCCCGCATCAGCGAGCTATGCCGAAAAAATCGCTGTCGTGATATTCGTGAAGCCAAAGATGACGACCAGCGAAACCGCCTCTGGGAAGGCCGACGCGGCGCTTTTGGCGCGGTGGCCCGTCTGGCACCGAATTATCTGGTTAACGATTGCACGGTGCCGCGAACAAAGCTGCCCGAAGCGCTGGCCCGGGTGGCTGAGATTGTTGCCAAATATGATTTTAAACATGGTAACGTATTTCATGCCGGCGATGGTAATTTGCATCCATTGATATTTTTTGATTCCAGGGATGACGACCAGCTTAAACGCGTGAAAAAAGCGGGCTGGGAAATCATGGAAGCCTGCGTTGCGCTCGGCGGCACCATATCCGGTGAACACGGTGTGGGCCTGGAAAAAATAGAGGCCATGCGCCTTGTTTTCTCGGAGCTGGATTTTGTTGCCCAGCGGGGCTTACAGCAGGCGTTTGATCCGGATGGATTGCTAAATCCCGGGAAAGTCATTCCGCTGTCTGCGCCGGAGGAAAACACCGATGAGGCCAGGGCGCGGCTTCAGTTTACCGGCGCGGCCGCCTCAAGTGCGATCGAAAAGGAAATTAGCGAAACGATTCGAAGCGCCGCTGCCGGCGGCACGGGACTGATGCCGGCCGGTGGCGGTACCTTTCCGCATTTTGGAAACATGCCCACCCGCAAGTGTCAGAATCTGTCCAGTTCTGCGCTTAATGAGATTATTGAGTTTGACCCCTACAATCAGTTCGTTACGGCCGGAGCCGGTATTGCCCTTGATGTTCTCCAGCATCACCTGGCCAAAGATCATCAGTGGCTGCCCGTGCGGCCTTCGTTTTCGGTTCAGGATCATTCTCTGGGTGGTGTGATGGCACGGGCGGCTTGCGGCCCGGAGCGCATGCACTACGGTGCTCCGCGCGACCTTGTTCTGGGCTTGCGCTTTTTGGACGGTAGCGGTCAAAAAATTTCAACCGGTGGCAAAGTTGTCAAAAATGTAGCCGGCTATGATATGACGCGCTTGGTGATCGGCTCCGCCGGAACGCTGGGCCTGATTACCGAAGTGACCTGTCGCACGATGACCATACCCGAACGTTGCAGCGCTATCGGTGCTGAAGGGCCGCTGTCGGCCTGTGCGGACCTGGCGTCCGCGGTGATCACATCCCAACTCATCCCGGTTTTTATCGTGATGATGCCGGCCAATGGGCAGGGTGATGAAGTGATGCACCGGCGCTGCGAATTGAAGGTCGGATTTGAGGGATTTGATAAAACCGTCACAGAACAACTTGCAAGAACACAAGAATTATTTGAAAAGGCGGACATGAGACTAAGTCCGGTGCAGGATTATTCGATTCAGGATGGCATTCTCAGGAGCACTTATGCGCAGCAGGTACGGGCGGCATTTATCCTGCGGGCCGACCTGCCCCTTGATCGGATGCCTGGGTTTGTTGAGTCACTGGACGGACGGCTGCCGGAATCCAAGCTGCTTTTAGATTACGGATGCGGCCGAATCTTGGCCGCATTTGAAAATATACCCGACGGCATCTGGCACCGTCTGTGCGAAACTGGCGCTCAATTGGGCGGTCATGTCGTCATGGAAAAGGCAACCGCTGAATTCAAGGAAAATAACGATGTCTTCGGTATCGACCGGCCGGAATGGAAGCTAATGCACCGCATCAAGGCCGCTTTGGATCCGCAGCACGTCTTTTCCCCCGGGCGTTTGCCCGGTAAAGTATAGCTTTTTTTTATTGTTCCGAGAAATCTCAATTAACCGCAGACTGACGCAGACTATTTAGCCGAGCGACCTGCTCGGCCAAGGCAAAAATACTGTCTGCGATGTGTCTGCGCGCGTCTGCGGTAATAAAACTAGATGATAGACATCTCCGAACATTATAACGAAATCTCCCACTGCAATCGTTGCGGATTCTGCCAGGTGGCCTGTCCGATATTCCGATCCACCGGGCACGAAACCGGGGTGGCACGCGGGCGTCTGGCCCTTTTGCGGGCCATTATCGAGGGGCGTTTGGAATGGGGCCCGGAAATTGAAGCCCCCCTTTTTGATTGTTTGCTCTGCGGTGCCTGCACCGCCAATTGTTTTCCGGCGATCCCCACCTCCGATTTGATCATCAAGGCCCGGGCACAATACCTGGAAAAAGTCGGTCGCAAATCCACTCATCGTTTGCTCTTTGACCATCTATTGCCTTATCCACGGCGGCTGCATCTGGCCGCCAGGGCGGTGGCGCTGGGGAAAAATACGGGTATTGCCGATCTGGCGCAGGCGTTGGGGTTGTTGAAAATTTTCGGCCGTGATTTTGCGCATGCCAGCAAAATTGTCGAGCGATTTCCCCCCCGACCCTTACGGGATAAAATCAAAACCAAAACGCACCGCGGCAGCGGCGAATCCCTGCGGATTGGATATTTTGTCGGATGCGGCGTCGATATTATCAGTCAGGACGCCGGCCAGGCGACCTTGCGGCTTTTGAAAAAAATCGGCAAGTTTGTTCGGGTTCTTGAAAATTGCTGCTGTGGTCTGCCCGCCTGGTCCTATGGGGATTTGAAAGCGGCGCGTAAACTAGCTCGCCGCAACTTGTCGATCCTTGCCGCTAATGATCTGGATGTTATCGTCACGGACTGCTCCAGCTGCGCGTCCTTTTTAAAGCATTATCCTCGGCTTTTTCCACAAGCCGATAGCCATCAAAAAAGCGCCGTGGCGGTGTCAAACCGTACGAAAGACATGGTGCAACTGATTCATTCAATGCACGCTTTGACAGCTGCTACCAACTCTGCTGTCACTGTAACATATCATCATCCCTGCCATGCGGCCCGGGGCCAAGGGCTTAAGGCCGAGCCTGGCGACATTCTGAACCGGCTGCCGGGAGTTGAATACCGGCCGTTAACCGAAGCGGACTGGTGTTGCGGCGGAGCCGGCTCATATGCGTTTGCGCATTTTGAATTGTCGCAACAGGTACTGGATCGTAAAATGTACAATCTGAAAGAAAGCGGTGCGGATCTGTTGGTCACTTCCTGCCCGGCTTGCATCATGCATTTATCCTATGGTGTCCGCAAACACGGCCTCAACACCCGCGTCTGTCATATTTCGGAGCTAATGCTTTAGACAGGATTTACAGGATATACAGGATTTTTTTCGCCACTTTCCGGATGAAAGTGGCGAATACCAGCCCGCTTCGCTGAAAGCAAAAATTATCATCAAGATCCTGTTGATCCTGTCAAAATAAATTAAAAGGATAAAGAAATGGCAAAGATTGATTTGAACGGTATCTTTCCGCCCATACCGACCCCGTTTATCAACCAAAAAGTGGCTTACGATAAGCTCGCAGGCAATATCGAGCGCTGGAATGCAACCGGACTCAAAGGATATGTAGTGCTGGGGTCAAATGGCGAATATGTTTCTCTTTCCGAAGAAGAAAAGCGAGCTGTTATCGATTCCGTCGTCCAGTCGGCGGCTGATGATAAGCTGGTCATTGCCGGAACCGGTTGCGAGTCCACCGTTGAGACAGTGAGGCTCACCGAAGATTGTGCCAAGCTGGGCGCCAATGCTGCGTTGGTGGTCACACCCCATTATTATGGCGGCCGCATGAATGATACCGCCCTGATCCAGTATTTTTCAGCGATAGCGGATCAATCCCCCATACCGATTTTATTGTACAACGTTCCCAAATTTACGCATATTAATATGGCGACCGATTTAGTCGCCCGGCTATCGGAGCACCCCAACATCATCGGGCTGAAGGACAGCTCCGGCAATGTTATCCAACTCGGCGAAATCTTAAACGCGGTTGCCGGAAATTTTAATGTGTTGGTGGGAACGGCCAGCGTATTATTCAGCGGGCTGACCCTTGGCTGTGTGGGCGGCATCAACGCCCTGGCCAATGTGGCGCCCAAGCAGTGTGTAACGATTCTGGATCAGGTCAAAGCAGGAGACCTGGATGCCGCCCGGGATCTGCAGCTGAAAATGATCCAGCTAAACCAGTCGGTCACGGCCGTCTACGGCGTTCCGGGGCTAAAAACGGCTCTGGACATGCTGGGTTACTTCGGGGGAGATCCCCGCGCGCCCCTGCTGCCTTCTTCAACACGCGAGAGATCCGAAATTGAAACCATACTCAAAAAAGCGCAGCTTTTACCTTAATTTTCATAAAAATAGATGAAAATCTATCTTACGCGAAATCAATGGTCTAGCCTATACTTCTTTTCTTTTTCCGGCGGTAAAGAGATAAAGTGAAGTTGCGCCCAGCAGACACACCATGCATAACAGAAACGACGCATCAAATGCAGCCGGGCCGCGCGAGGCAGCCGGATACAAGTGCTGCATCAATATTCCCAGTCCCTGGAGAAAGACAGCCGGGCCCAGCATGTTAAAAAAATTGATGCCGGTCATGGCGGCACCTGGCATTTCATGCGGCATCAGATCTTTGATGTGCGGATACATCAACATGCCGCCGGATGCCGCCAGCCCGAACAGAAAAAAAACGAGCGATATGATAAACGGTCCGGTCTCCGGAGAAAAGGTGGTCAGTGTCAGCGAAATCACTGCCATCAGCAGCAGGCAAAACACAACAGGCCCTTTGCGGGTGTTAAAAATTCTGTCCGACAGCGCTCCCCACAGCGGGCTGCCAATAATCAGCCCCACGTTCATCAGCAATATCAGATTACCCGTCCGGATGGCCGAATAGCCCATGACCTCGATTAAAAACGGTCCGGCCCATAACGCCTGAAAGGCGGCAAAGGTCCCGTAGCGGACTAAAGTGGCCAATGAGATGATCCAGTAGTCTTTGTTTTTGAAGAGCAACCCCAGATTTGAAAATGCCCGACCCAGACTGATCGCCGGCGTACCGGTTGCGGTGTTGTTTGAAGAGCGGGCAGGCCGATCGCGCACCACCCCAAAAAGCGTCAGGGTTAAAATCAGGTTAATTGCGGCAATCAGCTGGAAGCTCAGGCGCCATCCGAATTGTTCGACCAGCATCACCAGCGGGGTAGCGGCAACCATATTGCCAAGCGTTCCGATCGAAGCCACCAGGCCTGTTAAGGTGGCGAATACCAGCGGTTCAAACCATTCGGTTAACAGCTTAAATGTGCCCATTAAATTGCATGCCATGCCGATTCCCAGCAGCACGCGCCCAATTAGACCAAAGCCCAGTGAATCGGCGATGGAAAACAAAATAGCGCCCACCACACCCATCAGCGAAAGAACGGTCATCAGCCATCTGGGGCCCACTTTGTCCAACAGCACGCTGATCGGAATCTGGGTTAGCGCAAATCCATAAAAAAAGGAGGCTGACAGCAGGCCCAATTCTTCGGTGTTCAGGGACATGTCCCGAATCAGCTCCGGAGCAATTACCGCATTTGAGGTCCGGTAAAACTGAGACAGGAAAAAGTGCGCTGTGGCCAGTATGAATATAATCCAGCGTCGAGACATGATTCGGATTTGGGTATCCGCCTTTCATTAATTTTACGTTATGAAAGCTTTTGGGTTATCATGGTGTCGCAATCATTTGTCAAGCACTTTAGGTATTCGGGTCGGACCCGGAATTCTGCCCGGCAATTTCTTGACACCTGATATGGTGTTTCCTATATTTGGCGGGGAAAAATTTTAATTTAGTCAGAATTTACAGGATTTTTTGGATTTCTATGCTTTGTCATTTTCCGAAGGAAAGTGGCACAACCCAATCCCGCCCTTCGGACGGGTCGCGATGGCGAGCAGGCGGAAAGCCAAAATAATTTCTTAAAAATCCCGTTAACTCTTTTTAAAAACGTAAGGAAGATAAGATGCGAAAAAACATTGTGCTGGTTGCGGTTGTGCTGGTGGTTTTTTTGATCGGTTGTCAAGGACCCCGGATCAGGCTCTTTCCGAGTGCCAAGGACCCGCTGCAGGAATTTACCCTACAGGGTGATGGGGTAGGCAAAGTGCTGGTCGTTCACATCAGGGGAAACATATCAGATGCCCCCCGGCGGCGGCTCGTATCAACCCGGCCGAGTATGGTTCAAGAAGTCGTGTCACAGCTGCGCAAGGCTGAAAAAGACTCGGAAATCAAAGCCGTGCTCTTAAAAATCAATTCACCCGGCGGCTCGGCCACGGCCAGTGACATTCTCTACAATGAATTTGTCGCATTTAAAGAAAAGACCGGGGCTAAGGTGGTAGTGGCAATGATGGATGTTGCCGCCTCCGGAGGCTATTACATATCGCTTCCTGCCGATTATATTTTAGCCCATCCGACTTCGATAACCGGCTCGGTGGGCGTATTGTTTATTCGTCCTAATGTGGCCGGGCTGATGGATAAAATTGGCGTTGACGTCGAGGTGAGCAAAACCGGCAAAAACAAGGATATGGGATCTCCCTTCAGGCAGGCGACCACTGAAGAAAAACAAATTATTCAAAACATGATCGATCGCCTGGGCCGAAGATTTTTAGATCGTATTGCCGAACACCGCCGGATTGATTCGCAGCGCTTAAAGGATATTTCGACCGCGCGTATCTTTTTGGCCGAAGATGCCCTAAAGCTCGGTATGATTGACCGCGTGGGATATATCCGTGAGGCCGTCAGCGAGGCCAAAAAACTGGCCAAATTGCCGGACAATGCAAAAGTGGTTGTTTATCGCCGCTCCGAATTTCCGGACGATAATTTTTACAATACATCTACTTCCCAATATGAAGGCCAAGGCCTGTCAATCGTATCCCTGGATCTTCCCGCCTCCCTGGCATCTTATCAGGCTGGTTTTTATTACCTGTGGCAGCCCGGCACCATGGAAGAATAATTCAGAAACAGCTTGCTGAACCCATTACCATTTACCGGTTATTCCGTCGTACGATCCGGCTGTTCGTCTAAAAGGTGCATGAGAGTAACGTCCACAATCTTTTGCCACATCGTGTTTCCGACCGATGCCGCGTCAATAATGAGGTGATGCATGTCTACCTCCGTTGCCGCTTTATCTTTTTTGACCGGATGAATCCTCCATTGATCAAGGTGTCGATCGACGATCAGTTTTTTTATTTTGCCATACGAAATGAGTTCATCCTCTTCATCAATAAAGACCACGGTTGGCACATTTATTTTTTGGGGATTCAGATGGTGTTCAAAATGTGCCAGCATATCAAACAGGGCGTTGTAGCCTGCCATGGGTGTTCCATCATTGGCCAGGTAGGACTTTTCTCCGGCGCTCGGTATGACAAGTCCCGGAAACGGCGCTAAAACTTTGATCAGATAATTTCTCTGGAGCATGGCAATCGCCGGGGAAAACAGCACCATTTCGTTAAATCGAACATTTGAATTTGACGCCAATAAATCGACACCCAGAAGTCCGCCCATTGAAAAGCCAATAAAAAACAACGGCCGGCTGTATAAATCGCTTTTCTTTTTCACTATCTGATAGGCTTTATACGCTTCGGTCTTCCACAAAGGATAGGATACCGATTTGAAGGCAACCATGCGCGCCGCATCGGGCGTCATGTTGTCGATGGGTGAAAAATTAGTGCCGTGACCGCGCAACGACAAATTCAAGCAATCTATTCCGTTGGCGTTTAATATTGAAATAATGGCCTCCATTTTATCCGGTCGACAGTTGAGGCCATGAACGACCAGAGCCACACCCTCCAGCTTCTTGTCTGAGCGTCTGGGGTACCAGCGGGCAGATTCGTCTCCTGTTTCTTTTTTTACAATTATATCTTTAGAAGCATTCGGGCCCAATGGCTTGGCACATAAATTCAAGCCGGTCCGCAGATTGGCAGCGTCCAATTCAGAATAGTTAAAGCCGGCCGCAGCCAGAACTAAGCTCAAAATCAATAGGGTGATTGCTGCAGCTTTCATCATAAGCGTTTTGGGTGTGCTGTGTATATGTTGCGCAAAAAAGGCGGTCTAAAAAATGGATGATCGATATATTCAGTTTGCCGCTTTAGCCAGGTGAACCGCTTAAAATTGGCATTATGTCTAATTTAATTTTTTACCGGCCCGCAGGCTCGACTATCCTTTACCATAAAAAGGTGACCCCAGAAAAGCCGATTAATACAACAACCTGAAAACCAGTGTGGGTGTCGACTTATGGTGATATGAACCTTATGGCCGGTTCTTAGATTGAGCAGTAAAACATTTGACAACCATTTTTGGATTCAATATAAAAGCCCTGAATTTTACCTAAATTATACGTCTTAATATTAAATAGGAATTATTTTTCTCTTGTGTTCAACGTATTCGATCTATTAATATTTTTCCAATTTGAAACGCTCAATTTACGTATTAAGGAGGAGACCCGTTATGAAGCGTAATCGTTCCAGTGTTAAAGCGATTGGCATTTTTATGGCAATTTTTATGTTCATCCTCTCCGGTCCATTTCAATCTGCCATGGCGGCCATGGTGGGTACCGAAGCGGCCATCAACGTTGAACGCGCCCGGGACGCCCGCAACTATCTTCAAAGCCTGCTGGCCCGCGAAGATGTGCAAAGCATGCTGGTCTCGCAAGGTATCGATCCTCAAGAAGCCAAAGACCGCATTGATAGTCTGACCGATGAAGAGGCAAACCGTGTTGCCCAACAATTGCAGGATCTGCCTTCCGGCGGCAACGGCTTTTTTACGGTGCTTCTGATTGTGGTGTTTCTTGTTTTCCTGACTTTATTAATCACCGATATTGCGGGGTACACCGATATTTTTCCTTTTGTTAAATAGTAGCAGCCGTTGATTAAAAGAAATATTGATGCTGCCAATATCGGAGAAGGGCGCCCCGGGGCGCCCTTCTTATTTTAAGTCACAACCCGCCCGCCGTGTTCCCGTCAAAAAATTGGCAAATATGTAAATATTTTCACACTCTGGTGTGAATAAAAGGACATAATATGCTGTCCGCCTCGATCTCTATTATACCCTAATGTTCTGTAATTATATATAATTTTAATTAATTTAGCATGTATTGTCCAAACTGGCATACTATTTGTATAGTTGTATAGGAAAAATGATCACAATCTTCTTGGTCTCTCGAATGTGCGTGCATCTTCCCCTGCGGGCTTCAAACAACTTAGGCGAATGACCACGCACGAGAACAACGGCATTCAGGGAGCCATGAGTAAAAAAGGCAGAGCCGATTCAGGATCTGCCTTTTTTCTTTTTTACGCCGGGTCTTCCGGAAAGAGACGTTAAACCAGTTTAGCGCTTCAACTGCTTGCCTTCCAGCACTTTGAGCTGTTTGGGAAGCGGTTCATCGTAGCTGTATTGAATCCGCTGGTATTCGGATCGAAAGCGATTGACCTCCTCTTTGACCGGTTTGCGGTCAATTTCGCCACTGGGCCTTTTTCCGGATCAGATTTTCGATCTCTGTGATTTCTTTGACATACATGCTGATGCGCTCCTTTTTTTGGGATTGAAGCTTGCCTCTGTCACAGTTCGATCTGTTTGTCAATCGGATCGTTGCATTATCTCCGTAACTTGCAGAAACGCCAAACCGAGCTTATATTACTGTTAAATATCTGTTAATATGGAGGATTAAAATAATGCCCCTTTATGAATATAACTGCGAACACTGCAGCCATAAATTCGATAAGCTGGTGATGAGTGCCAATGATCAGGTCAGATGCCCCCTTTGTCAGGGAGCTGTGAAAAAACTGATGTCAAGCTTTTCGGTCGGCCACGATGATAAACCGGGCGGCAACCTGCCGCCGGGGGTGGGGCCCAAGATGTGCACCAACTGCTGATGTCCGCCCTTTGGTCTTCGCTTTCAGCTACGCCCCAACAAGTCGGGCGAGCCCGCCAGAGGCGGACAAGCCGGAGGCATCCATCTGCTGCGTCATCAAAGGCGAAGCACAATTCACTGCTGCTTCGCCCTGATGGTGGAAAACGATTGGAATGGCTCTCTGGCGGTTCTGCCCGTTCATGCCGCAAAACGACCGTTCATGGAATAGGGTGATAGAAGTGAACTTGGTGGGTATCTTCGCGGGCATTTCCGAAATAGGTATAACGTTATCGGGATACAGACATGAGCGGTTAATTCCTTAGAAGCCCCGTTTTGACCCCGAAATGGGGCTTCTAAGCTCCAAAAAAGGCCTTATTTTTACCTCTTTTACGAAATCATCAATAACCTGCCGCGGCCCGACCCCCCACTACCACGATCACGGATGTCCCCCTTCACCATTCATAGGCAATCCGACCAAAGGGTGTGTGATTTTTGGCGGGTAAAAATCATTCCTAAGCTGAGGTAAGGCACGGTGCCTGAATAAATCTTTTGACTTTCCAAAATAAGGTATTTAATGTATTATATGTAATAAAAGTATACCTCACAGGAGTTTATAATGAGAACATCAACTGTTTCGGCAAAACTCGATCCTAAAGTGGCAAAAAAGCTCGATCTTCTAGTAAAAGCCACTGACCGCTCCAGGTCTTATCTGGTCGCTGAGGCCATTGAAACTTATGTCGAGGAACAGGCATGGCAAATTGAGGCCATCCAGGAAGGCATCAAAGAAGCGGATAAAGGTAAATTCGCCACAAAAAGGCAAGTAAAGAAAACGTTTAAGAAGTGGGGCGTAAATGAAAGTTAAATGGGTGCGCCTTGTTCTGAACGATCTGGATGAAGCCGGTGAATTTATCGCCCAGGATAACCCCAAAGCGGCCAGCCGAGTTTTAAAGCGTATATGGGTCGCTGTGCAGATGTTGGCGGACCACCCACATGCTGGCCGAGCCGGGCGGGTCCCGGGAACCCGAGAGCTTGTGATCGCTGGCACACCTTTCATTATCCCTTACCGCGTGGTTGAAGACACGGTGCAGATCCTTCGAGTCTTGCATGGTAAAAGAAAATGGCCTAAAGGTTTCAAAGAGGAAGGAAAATAGGCGATAATAGAAAAAATCATATCGGGTGGCCAGACCGGCGACGATCAGGCCGGGCTTGATGCGGCCATCGAGCTGGGGATCGCCCATGGTGGCTGGATACCCAAAGGGCGCAAAACAGAAGAGGGCCCGCCACCGGCCAAACCTTGATCATCATAAAAAGAAAACAAGGAAGCCGCCTGTCTATCTGAATGGCTCTGCCTGGAATGCTCAATGCAGCTTCTGACATAATTTGTCGTTATCAAACAGAGCAATCTATCTTAAAGAAAATTCTAAGGGGCCCCATCTGATAACGCGAGATTATGTCATCTGTTTGCATTTAGCCCGCCAGGCGAAGCCCGCAGCTTCTATAAAAATGATCTGAGATCCTGCAGGCTTGCGGGAGCGCAAACTCAAAATCTAAGGTAAGCGGCAGACCTGTTCTTATGCCCACCCACCGCCCGAAATAAGGATTGAAGCATTTTAGCTTGGCAATTAAAACATAAAGGCAGTCAAAAATTGATCCCCAACTGCCTTCGCTGTTAGCAATATCAATTATTTAAGATCAGACCCATTTTATTTCCCTTTGGTTTTTATTATTATTTATCCCTACTTATTGTTCTCTGCTTGTGCCGGACTGCTGCCTTGGCCCTTTCGATATTTTCTCCTGATATTCCAAACCAAGTAAACGGGATGACCATAAATAACAAAAAGTGATATAAAAATGATGATGAAGGCAATAATCACTTTTTTAACAAATGGGGAGAAGATAAAATGATTCGAAAGAACTTTAAAGAACACTCCTATTAGTACAAGCAAGATCATCGCAAGAAGGGCGAAATATATAATTCCAAATTGATCAATGTGGCCATCTAATTTAAATACCCGGTCGCATTTTCTACATTTAATTTGGTAGTCTTTTAGCTTAAAAAGGTATAAATCTAAAAATCTGAATTTGTAACCACAACCAGGACAATTTAATCGCATGGTTCGTCTTCTCCAAACAACCAAGTCCATCCGCCTCCCCAACCCGCTCCAAAATCGAATCCTGGCAGGATATCGAGGCTAATCGAGAAATTTTTCCAATTGTTTTTTGGGATAGCAATATCAGCACTAATGTATGCTCGAAGACTAATTCTATATGAGTCTTCACCCAAGTCACTAATTCTGTCTGCAAAGGGAGCAATTACAGGGCCTGTACCAAGATCTGTTGAAACTTGAGGACCAATAGTGCCTGAAATATCTAGAGCTAGAGCGGCGTCATTAAACCAGCCTTCAACTAATACTGCTGCTGATACATCACCGACAGCCACAACCCCACCAGATGCTTCACCCATCCAACCCCATACCAACAATCCAAGTGGATCAGTGTAATTAATCGGATCATTTAGCACATACCCATAAAGGTCCGTATCGCCTCCGGCAAAGAGTATGGGATCCTTTGCGGTCCATCTTCCGATATCCGGGTCATAGTCCCGGTAGCCAAACCTTACTAGTTCAGTATCCGGGTCGTACAATCCCCCGGCAAATCCAAAAGGCACTTCAAATGCTGGGTTAGAATCAGAGATAATATTGCCGAATGAGTCGTAATCAATTAATTTTGCCACATTACCTGAAGAATCCGCAACTACTCTTAACGCGCCCACCTGATCGTAGGCCAGATAATAGGTCACACCCCCGTATGTCAGGGCCACCGGCATGCGCAGCCCGGCGTATTCAAAGCGCATCAGAAGGTTGTCTGCGCCGTCATAAACCGCCAGCAATCTTGTTAACCCCTGCCACAGGTATTTTTCTACTATCGAACCGTTGACTTTCTTGGCGATCCGACGACCTAACGGATCGTGAATATATTCAATTAGGGTACCATCCGGTAAAGTGACGCGTAACAGCTCACCGCGGGAAGAGTAGTTGTAGGTGGTAATGTCGGTTCCATCGGTTTTGGTGGTCAAAAAGCCGTCCGGATCATAAGCATAGGTCACAGATCCGGCTGTCAGCAGATGATCTTCATCCGAGTAGCTGAAGGCTCTTCCTGAAATCCCCCTGAGGGTGTTGGTCTCAGTGATTCTGGTGCCGCTGATATCATAGCTGTATGATTCTACTAAAACGCCGTCTTTAGTTACGGTCAACAGCCGCCCGATCGAATCATAGGTATATTCGAAATTGGCAGCAACACCGCCGACAGTTTCGGTTTTACTAACGATCCTGCCATATTTGCCTGTTACTCATTCAGCTGCTAAGAGATGGTTGGATACAGCTCGAGCAGTCGATTTCCCAGCATCTCCGCCAGGCGCTTGAAAAGCAGGGCCTCATTTTTGGGGTATTTGCCTAATATTTTAAGAAAAGCGTCGCGGTCAAATTTCAGCAGCCGGGTGTCTTCCATACATTCGCCGCCGGCGGAATAGACATCTCTGCCGATCAGGCCCGACCAGCCGATGATTTCCCCGGGCCGGCGCACCATGTACACCACCGGCCCGGTATCGCCCAAACTGAGCTTCACCCGCCCTTTGAGCAAAACATAAAAATGGCTGGCCGGCTCTCCTTCTTTAAACAGCACATCCTTTTCTTGCCGGTCTAATTTTTCGGCAATATCCAGGGCCTCCATGGTAAATTCCCGGCCCATGCCCATGAAAAAATCAGACATTTTTATGTACATGGATCGTTTCTCCTTGTTAACTTCTTATGGGAAAGATGGTGTTATTCAGGTTCCAATGTCATGGTTTCATCCCTAGCCATAATTTAAACTTTTTCAATCGCGCGTTTGAAGGCCGCCATCGAGTTGGTGATGGTCGAATCCGGCACGGCATACGATAGCCGAAAATAACCCGGTCCCCCGAAACCGATACCCGGTACCGCCAGAATGAGTTCCTCTTTCAGAATCTCGGTGAACTTGACATCATCGGGAATCGGACTTTTGGGAAACAGGTAAAAGGCGCCTTCTGGTATATGAAATTCATAGCCGATGTCAGCAAGGCCCTTGCAGAGCACATCCCGCCGGCGCCGGTAAATAGAAACGTCTACAGTGATACCCTGCAGACGGGCCACCGCATGCTGCAGCAGACTGGGGGCATTAACGCACAGCATGGTATTGACCACGGCTGCAGCGCCGGCCACCAGCTCGGCGTCTTCGGCCTGCGGGTTGACCGCCAGGAAGCCGATGCGTTCACCGGCCAGGGATAGCTCCTTGGAATAGGATGTTACGATAATCGAATGCGCATAGGCCTGAAATATGGAAGGCACTTCCAGATCATAGACGATTTTGCGATAGGGTTCATCGGCCACCAGATAAATGCGCCGGCCGTATTTTTGGCTGGCATCGTCCAGCACCCGGCCCAGCGCGGCCAGCTCCGCTGCCGAATACACCGCACCGGTGGGATTGTTCGGTGAGTTGATCAGCATCACCCGCGTTTTTTCGGTAATGGCGGATGCAATCGCACTCGTATCCAGGTGAAAATTGCTGTCGGTGGGGACCGTCTTAATTGTCGCCCTGGCAATAAAGGCATAATGGTCGTAGCCGATAAAATAAGGGGCGGGCACTAAAATTTCCTCGTTGGGGTCCATGACGGCATTAAGGACATCGTTTAGAGCGCCGGCTGCACCCACGGTCATAATAATGAAGTCCGGGGTCAGTTTGAGATCATGCACACTGCTCAGATAATTGGCAACCGCTTGCCGGACGTGCAGATATCCGTTATTGGGCGTATAGCCGTGGCCGAGGGATCCGTTGCCAACCAGTTCCTTGAGCACTTTTTTAAATTCCGGTGGTGGCGGTACATCCGGATTGCCCAGCGAGAAGTCAAAGACCTTGTCGGGTCCGTGCTCGGCTTTGAGCCGGGCACCTTCCTCAAACATCTTTTTGACCATTTCCATTCCTTCGACCATTTTGACCAACTGGTTGGCTATCGGCATAATTTATTTCCCTTCTTTATTTGGGCGCTGAATGATGGTTTAAAGTCATTTTAGTCCAGAACAAGTGGCATTTTACATGTGTTGCAACACAAGGTGAAATTACGGCAATTCATGCTTATACATATGGGTGTGGAATTTGAATTTGGTCTGACAAAAATTTGATAGCATAGGCGCTCGGTTGAATTCAAGCATTACCCGACGTTGAATAAGGAGTTTACCTGTGAGAATCATATTTTTTGCCGGCAAAGGCGGAACCGGTAAAACATCGATAGCAGCCGCAACCGGCATCCGGTCAGCCGAGATCGGCAAAAAGACGGTCATTATGTCTCTGGATGTGGCCCATAGCCTGAGTGATATCTTTGATCTTGAAAAAAAATTGCTCGATCAAAACAAAGGCCAACCCGTTCAAATCAACTCTAACCTTTACATCCAGGAAATCGACATTCAAGAGGAAATCACAAGATACTGGCGGGATATTCACCGATACCTTTCCACCTTATTCAATACCACCGGGATGGATGAAGTTTTGGCGGAAGAGCTGGCTATTTTGCCGGGGATGGAAGAAGTCAGTTTGCTTCTGTATATCAATCAGTATGTACAGCAAAAAGAATATGACGTCATCCTGCTGGATTGTGCACCGACCGGAGAATCGTTAAGGTTTATCAGTATACCGGCCACTTTGGAATGGTATATGCAGAAAATCTTTAAAGTGGAAAGAGCACTTGCCAAATACATGGGTCCCGTGGCTAAAAGATTTACCGATGTCCCCCTGCCGGACGATGATTATTTTAAAGCGCTTGAAGAACTGTTCGTGCGTTTAAAAGGCGTTGATCAAATCTTAACGAATCCTAAAATAACCACGGTGCGACTGGTCACCAATCCTGAAAAAGTTGTTCTTAAGGAGACCCAGCGGGCTTTCATGTATTTTTGCCTCTACAAAATGAGCATTGACGCGATCATTATGAATCGTATTTTACCGGAGCAAATTACCGAGTCCTATTTTAAAAGCTGGATCAAAGGTCAACGACGTCACCGCGAAGCCGCTGAATATATTTTTAACCCGGTACCGATACTGTCGGTTGATCTATTTCAGGGAGAAATTTTAGGATATTCCAAACTGAAGAAGTTAGCGCGGCAATTATACGGCAAAAAGAATCCGCTGAAGCGATTCTATAAAGACGAGCCCTATCAACTGGTCAAAGAAAACGGTAATTATCATCTGAAGGTAAAGCTTCCTTTTCTTTTGAAAAAAGACGTCGAATTAAACAAATTTTTTGATGAACTTATCATTCGCATCGGAGGGTTTAAAAGAAATATCTTACTTCCAAGACAGGTGGCATCAATAGAGCAGGTCAACGCCAAGCTTGAGGGCCAGGTCTTGGATATTTGCTTTGAAGGAGGTGTAGATGGCAGCCAAAAAAAGTGAACCCCAAATGGTAATTTGCCCCGTTGGCAAATTTTTTATGGACCTTGAAAATATCTTTGGGAAGAAAACGGATTTTTTTAACCACATGACCCAATCGCGGATTGAATTTTTAAAAGCCATGCGCGCCCTGCTGGATGAGCATATTGATAATGTTGAAAAGAAAAAAAAGCCAAAAAAGAAAAAGCAGATGACGAAAATCAAGGTTAAATAAAGGGTAAGTTTTTCTGCGTCATCATCGACGTTGCGTGACATCCTCCAATAGCCGTCGATAGTAAGTGTAATTTTCAAAAGACACATCTGGGCGCACACGGCCGTCTGCCAGCGGTATGAAGCCGCCGTCCTCGATCAGGGGCGGAACCTTTTCCTCAATTTCCCGGCGAATAGCGGCTTTATCTTTGCGCAGCGCATCCAGATCAATACCGCCGATCAGGCGCAAATCGCGGCCGAACTCTTTGCGCAGGCTGCGATAATCCATTGCATCGATATTGACCTCGCAGGCCCACAGGCAGTTAAACCCCCATTTTAAGATACCGGGAATCAGGATGCGGGCGTTGGCAAACGTCTGAAAGCAGATGGTCGCCACCTTGTGGCGACGCAGTACCTCCAGGATGGGCTCATAACTTTTCAGCACAAAGTCTTCATACATTTTGGGTGAAATCAACGGCCGGTCGTTTCCGCCGATGGGCTCGCTGAAGACGATCGCGTCGATCTCCACCTCCTGCAAAATGCGATCGGTCAAACGGGCCGCAAACTCTGCCTGGATTTGCATTCGTTTGCGAACCCGGTCCGGTTCGTCGACGAGCAGCTCCATCAGCTTTGCAAAAGACGCCCAATCTCGCACCCCCATGGTCAGAAAAAAGCCGCGGTGTACATACAGCATCAAGACATGATCTCTGGACTGCCAGGCACGGACCCGCCGGGACCATCGACGGGGAAGGCGCTTTTTATCGGTGGGGTCCAGGCGGCGCTTAAATTTTTTCAAATCCGTCATTTTATCGCGCCCGGCGATGAATTTGGGCCGGGGCTCCAGGTTCACTTCGATGCGCTCCCGCCGGTCGGAGGGAAACAGCGCAGCCGGATCGGCATCCCGGGCCAGCCCCTGCGTGCGCCAGGCTCTCAGGACGTCTTTGCGGATGCCCTCTTCGAAGTACGGCACACGGTCCGGTGTGCCGTAGCTCATGGTTTCCCTGAAGCGCTCGCGGCTTGACATCGCCTTGCTGGTGGTTTGGGGATTCATTCTGGGTGGTGTCACCATTATTATTTGGGGTCGCAGTGGCTAACAAAACCTAAATCGGTCGTTCACATGCATCTGATGTGTCAATCTATAATCGCATCTTGAAAGAGAATTCAAGTCATAACACCTTTTTTTGACAGCCGCTCCATCTGTGGTTATGAAATGGCTCACTAACCCACCGGAAAGGATTTTAATGATGATTGCGCTTTCAACATCCTGGCAGTCTGCTGAAACGACAACGGCGGCGGAGATGATTGCTGCTTTCAAGCATCTCGGCATCAAAGAAATCGAGCTGAGCTACCGCATCTCTGAAGCCGTTTTTCAACAGCTGAAGGCGCAACTTCATCATTCAGGGCTGAAAGTCGTCAGTGTTCACAATTATGTTCCGATACCCGCTGTTCGAGCGGGTGCAAAAGGCAGCGGCGATCTGTTTCTTCTCTCCAGTCCCGACGATGCAGAGCGTCAAAATGCCATTCACTATACCTCAAAAACCATCGAATGTGCAGCTGAGATGGGGGCCGCTGCAGTGGTATTGCATTGCGGGGCCGTCGAAATGAATCATGAAGCGCAGGCGCTTTATCAATACTTTAGCGCGAACCGCATCGATTCAAAAGAAGCGCAAATCTTCATTCGCAAAAAGGTCAAGGAGCGGGATCGTCGC